>CAZQBW010000023.1:0-35772 GCA_964591515.1 uncultured Clostridia bacterium | reverse complement strand
CTGCTGGGGTCTTCCCGGCGGGGCTTATCGACTCGATCATCGAGCGGCTGAAGGCGTACGACGATCTGAATCTTAGCGAGCGGCTGATGGGTGATTCGGAGGCGTTGAAGGCGCTGGTGAGCGAGCACCTGCACTGCGGTTAGGAAAGCCCCTGGCGACGGGTCGCGTCTTGCGCCTTTGCGAGTCCTTGGCGTCTTTGCGAAAAACTGACCCGCGGACCAGTTTCTCGCAAAGACGCCAAGGACTCGCAAAGACGCAGTCGAAATCGATGGACACACTCCTCACGTCGTCAGCCTCCGATAGATCGCCGGCATTCTCTCAGGCAGGCTCATCACGTCGTCGATGATCGTGTATCCCACCTCGCCATACATGTCCCGCAACTGATCCTCCGACTCGCGATCGATCGTGATGCAGAACGGCGTGATCCCCGACCGCTTCGCCTCGCGCAGCGCCATCTTCGTGTCTTCACGCGCATAACGGCTGTCGCCGTAATCGTGATCGTACGGTCGGCCGTCGCTCAGCACGATGAGCAATCGCGTGCGCGCCTGTTGCGCCCGCAACTTCGCCACGGAGTGCCGGATCGCCGTCCCGAGCCGCGTGTTGTTGTGGTAGCTGATGCCGCCGATGCGCCTCTCCACGTCGCTCGAATAGGACTCCGCAAAATCCTTGAACACATGGAACTTCACGTTCCGGCGGCCTTCGCTTGTGAAGCCATGCATCGCATAGGCATCGCCCACGGCCTCGAGCGCCTCGCTCATGAGCACGAGCCCTTCCTTCTCAATGTCGATGATTCGGCGACCAGGATGAGAGTAGGGCTGGTTCGGCACGCGACTGATGGTCCGTGCCGTCGAGCTCGACATGTCGAGAAGGAACGCGACGGCGACGTCGCGCTCGCGCCGCAGCTTCCGCGTGTAGAGCCGCTCGTCAACGCGACCGGTCGCACGGCGGTCGATCGCGAAGTCGATGACCTGCTGCAGGTCGTACTCTTCGCCGTCGACTTCGCCGCGGACGCGCTGCAGATGTTCGGGCCGCATCAGCTGGAACTGATAGCGGATGCTCGAGATCACGCCGGAGTACTTCGAACGCGCCAGCTCGACGAAGCTGCGGCTGCCGCGCGTGCCCTGCCGCTCGATGATCCGGCACCAGCCAACGCGCGAGTCGCCGAGCTCGCGGTCCCATTCGTCGTAGCTGAACGCGAGGTCGCCGCTTTCGAGGTCCTGCTCAGGCGCATCGATCGACGGAGCACTCCACGTCTGGTCGGTGTCGGCGTCAACGGCTTCCGGGGCCGACTGGCTCCAGTGCGAGATGCGTTCGGACTGCTCGGAAGGTGACTGGCGGCTCTGTCGCGTAGGCGCATCGGTGTCGGATTCGCGTTCCGAGTCGAGCTCGTCGCCGGCGTCGCCACCGGGGGCGGTTCCCTCGGTTCGCTGTCCACCGGAATCCGCTTCAAGTCTCAGCACCATGCCGTACACGCGCGCCGTCGCATTGAGCGTGTCGCCGACCGATGCACCGGGCTTGAGCACCGAGTCGATGACCACCTGCTCGAGCTCTCCGGCCAGCCGCGCGTAGAGGTTCTTGGCGTCCGGCCGGATGCCGCCGCCGATCGCCGCCTGCAGGAGCAGCTCGTGAAGCGCTGCCTCGGGCCCCATTGCATCCACCGGCGGCCGCGACACGAAGAACCGTTCGCGGATGAAGTCGAGGTCCCGACGCAGCCCCCGATAGGTCGAACGCAGCCACGTGTCGATCCGGCCGTTTTCGAGAGTCGTGAAAATGCGTCTCGCCAGCGCGGCATCGGGGAAGTACTTGAGGACGTCGGCGTAGCCGTAGCTGCCGCGCAATCGGACGGGCTTGCGGCCGGTGGCGGTCAGCCGTTCGCGGACGGCCGCGGCCGCAGCCTGCAGGTCGTCGGAAGACCGGTCGTACGTTCCGAATTCGATCTGGCCGGCGCCGTGAGCGGCGAGTACCTTGAAGAGGCGAAAGTTCTCGTCATCGGTCGCGAATGCCTCGACGACGCCCGGAAGGTAGATGACGGATCCGTCGCCGATAGCCGATTCTTCCGGTACGTCGGCCAACGACGCGATCTGCAGCTGCCGCCCCGTCAACCCTTCGACGTAGAGCTTGAGCGTGTGACCGACGACGTCGAGCGTGAGGCCGCCCTCCGTCTCGCGCAGTGCATCGTGGCTTCCGCGCGATTCCAGTCCGAAGTACGCCTGAAGCTGTCGCGGACTGCCGTCGACGAGCTTGAGACCGTCGAGCGCCCACGCCCGGAACTGCTGGAGCGACGCCGTAGCAAGCGCGCGCGGCGCTGCGCGAAAGCACTCGACCGCGGCCAGCGGCGATCGTTCTCCGAGCGTGGCGACTACCTCGAGTACGCCGAGGACGAGTCCGGTTCCCGCAGCGGCCTCGCGGCGGCGAAGCTCGCCGATGACGACGGGACTGAACTTCAGGTAGTGGTAAGTGGCCGCGTTGCTGTGCAGCGCAACGGCGCGCGTCAGTTCGCTCCATCGCGCGTACGTGTCGGCATCCGCCGACTGCAGGATCGCTCCGCCGGCGACGAAATACTGAAGCGCGACACTGCCCGATCTGTCTAGGTACTGCTCGGTCTCATCCAGGAGTTGGGTGATCGAAGCGACGTCGTCCGAGCGCAGCGCCGTGGGGATCTTCTTGAAGAAGTCTGTGGCAGTGCCGCCAGATCGGTGGGCCATGGCCGAGGCCACGGCCGTCGCGCGGTGGGCGAGCACGCCCGACGCATCAATGCGACGAAGAGGTGCGACAACCGCCGGAGATTCGGCGAGCAATTCGCCGCTGTGCTTTACGGAGTGGCGGGCGAGCTCGAGACAAACGGCGAGAAGCTCGGCCGCGAGCCGTTCGTCATCGATGCGCGCGATCATTTCGGGCGCGAAGCGGAACGACTCGAGCGCCGTTCGGTTCGAGAGCGAGGCCTGCTTGCCGATGAACTGCAGCAATAGGAGGCGCTTCGGCTGCGGCACGCGTTCGAGCACGTCGCGCGAAGCGGTGAAGAACTCGACGGCGACCTCTGGATTGCCCTTGGTGAGTTGGGCGCCGACGTCGCCCCACACCCTGAGCTCCTCCGCGGTCATGAACGGAGCCACGTCAGGAGCGACCCGCAGGAGCTCGAGCGCCGGGCGCACCGACATTCCGGCGATGTGCACGGCGAGGTCGACTGCAGCGCGAGTGCGGTCGGCCGGCAACCGGAACAGGCGCTTCGTCAAGGCATCGAGGGTTGCCGAGCTGACGCCCTTCAGATGCGCATCGAGCGCCGATCGACGCGAGTCCCTCACTCGAGCCTCGCAGGCCACCGACAAAGAGCGGGTCCGTGTTGCACGATGCAGTTACTCCGACAGGTCCCTAGATCACCGTGGTCACGATCTCGCGAATCGAGCGCTGCAGCTCGTGATCGTCCGTGATCGGTCCGATGATTGCGACCTCGCACGCCGTGACCGGATCGATGCCGCGTGCGATGAGCTGAGCCGCATAAACGAGAAGGCGAGTCGAGACGCCCTCTTCTAGTCCGTGGCCCTTCAGGTTCCGTACCTTCTGTCCGATCGTCACGAGGTCGCGTGCCATCGACTCGTCGACGTTCGCCTCGACCTGCAGAACCGACACCTCGACCTCGACCGGCGGCTAAGTGAACTCGAGCGCGACGAACCGCTGACGGGTCGACTGCTTGAGGTCCTTGAGGATCGACTGGTAGCCGGGGTTGTACGACACAACGAGCATGAAATCGTCGTCGGCGCGCAGAAGCTCGCCGCGCTTCTCGACCGGCAGGACGCGACGGTCATCGGTGAGCGGATGGATGACGACGATAGTGTCCTTTCGGGCCTCGACGACCTCGTCCAGATAACAGATCGCTCCCTGCCGAACGGCCCGCGTCAGGGGGCCGTCGTGCCAGATCGTCGTTTCGCCCTCGAGCAGGAAGCGTCCGACGAGATCGGTGGCCGAGAGATCCTCGTGACAGGCGACGGTGTAGAGCGAGCGGTGAAGCCGCCAGGCCATGTGCTCCACGAATCGCGTCTTGCCGCAGCCAGTCGGTCCCTTGAGCAGGACAGGAAGCCTTGCCGCGTAGGCGGCCTCGAAGAGCTCGATCTCCTTGCCGGTCGGAAGGTAGAACGGCTCGCCCCGCACCTGAAAATCGTCAGTGGCTGCCGCCGCCACTCGCATCTCGGTGTCACGATCCATCGGTGGAAAAACCCCTTCCTTGCGGTGTCTCGAACAAGATTCGTATAGTACCAGAGTTGCTCTGCGGCGCCTTTCGGCACCTTGAGCGAGCTCACGGAGCGACTCGGAGTGCGCGGAGGAGGCCCGGACCGTTTGGACACGATTGCAATTGCCATGAGCGGAGGCGTCGACAGTTCGACGACCGCCGTACTGCTGGCTGAGTCCGGCGCCCAGTGCGTGGGTCTGTCTATGCAGCTCTGGAACCAGCGGCGGAGGCTCGGGCCTGACGGCGAACCACTCGAGTCGCGGTGCTGTTCCCTCGACGACCTCTACGATGCGCGCCGCGTGGCCGAACACGTCGGGATGCCGTTCTACGTCGTCAATCTCGAAGACGCATTCGAGAAGGCGGTGGTCGAGCCGTTCGTCGAGGCGTATCTGGCCGGCGAGACGCCGATTCCGTGCGTCTCGTGCAACACGAAGCTCAAGTTCGCGCAGCTCGTGACACTGGCGAAGCAGTTCGGGGCGTCGAAGGTTGCGACCGGGCACTACGCACGAGTTCGGTTCGACGAGGGGCGCGGCCGCTGGGTGCTTTCGCGGGCCGTGCATCGCGAGAAGGACCAGACCTACTTCCTGTTCGAGATGACGCAGAAGCAGCTCTCGCTCGCGATGTTCCCGCTTGGAGAAATGACCAAGGCCGAAGTGCGCGACGTCGCTCGACGCGCTGGACTGGCTACGGCGGACAAGGCCGAGAGCCAGGAGATCTGCTTCATTCCGGACAACGACTACCGGAAGTTCATCGAAGACTACCTCGACGAAAAGGGCACTCGCGCGTCTCGACTGCCGGCGTCAGGTGAGATCGTCGACACGGCCGGCAACGTTCTCGGACGGCACGACGGCACGCACCGGTACACAATCGGGCAGCGGAAGGGAATGGGCCTGGCCGCTGCCGAGCCGCTCTACGTCGTACAGATCCAGCGGGCTTCCGGGCGCGTGGTCGCGGGTTCTCGCGAGGAACTGTTGGGATCGGAGCTCGTTGCGCGTGACGTGAACTGGCTGGCGATCGGGGAGCCTTCGGAACCTGTGTCGTGCGTCGCGAGGATCCGCTATCGGGCCGGGGACGCGGCTGCGACGGTTGAGGCGTTGCCTGGGGGACGGGCGCGCGTGCGGTTCACCGAGCCGCAGCGGGCGATCTCGCCGGGACAGGCGGTGGTGTTCTATGACGGGGACGATGTGCTGGGGGGAGGCTGGATCGAAGCCGGGTGAAAACCGGGTGAAGGCCTCTTCTTCCTTTGCGCCTTTGCGAGTCCTCTGCGTCTTTGCGAGTCCTCTGCGTCTTTGCGAGTCCTCTGCGTCTTTGCGAGAAAACAGACTCGCGAAGCTGCTTTCTCGCAAAGACGCCAAGGTCCCGCAAAGACGCCAAGAAGTTCGCCTGCCTACGACCCGAAACTGAACCCTCCGCCCCCGCCGGTCGGCATGAACCGCTTCAGCAGCCCTGCGAAAGCCTCGATGTTCCTCGTCTGGATGTAGATGTCGCCCGGTCCCAGGTACCTCGCCACGAGTCCCTCGCCCGACGTGAACGACCGGAAGAACCCGCTCGCCGCCTTCTGCACCTGGTACTGGATCGTCGACTGGAACGCGACGATGTGTCCAGTATCGACGATGTACTGCTCGCCGGGTGCGAGCGTCTTCTTGTGAATAGCTCCAAAGCTCGAGATGAGCAGCGTCCCGGTGCCCGACGCACCGATCAGGAATAGACCCTCTCTGGAGAAGAAGCTCTTCGCCCCGCCGAGCTTGGTGTCGATGGCGATCGACGGCGACGCCGCGAGGAACGATCCACCCTGAATGTAGAAGGCCTGATTGTCGAGCTCGAGCGCCGTGATCGAGCCGGGCGTCGCCGGCGCCAGTGTGACTTCGCCTGGGCCACCGTGTGCGGTGAACGAGCTTATGAATACGGACTCTCCGACGACCGAGCGCTTGAGCGCGCCCATCAATCCGCCCTTGACCTGCGACTGCAGCTCGACGTTCACCGACATCGAGACCATGGCGCCGGACTCAGCCTGGATCGTCTGTTCGTTCTGAAGCGAGACGATCGCAAGGGCGAAGCTCGAACCGTACTCGACCCTCACGTCGATGTGCGGCGAGCCGTAGCCAGGCGGTGGAGGCGGCGCTGCGCCCGGTTGGCCATAGCCGCCCGGATATCCCTGAGGCTGCGGCGGATATCCCGCCTGCTGCGGGTAGCCGGGGGCCTGCGCCGCGAATTGCATTCCGCAACGCGGACAGAAGACTGCTCCGTCCTGAAGCGGCGACTGACAGTTTGGACAGATCATCGATGCACTCCTCAATGACGATTCCGGGCGGAAACTCTACGTGGCGTCGTGCACAGTCATCAGGTGGCCCCGTGAGCCGAGACCCACTCGATCCCGACATCCTCGGCAGCTCTCAACCGATCGACGAGTTGCGCCGAATGGTGCTGAATGTGCCGAATGTTGACGATCTGGTGCTCGAGCTTCGAGACCGGATACCAGCTGAAGCCGCTTTCGGAAGACTCGAGGTCCATTCCGTCGATGGCGCCGTCGACCATGCGATCGCAGATGCTCCAGTACTCGAGTACGTCCGCTTTCGTGAACGGCTTGCCGGTTTGGGGAAGCCTGTGTACCGGTTCGAGAAGCTCCTCGACCTCGGACGGCGATGGCACGTCGTCCATGAACTGGATGTTGGCCTGATGGCGCTCCCAGGCGGTGAACGACGCCTCGTCCGTGTGCAGGTACAAGTGCGTGTAGAACAGCACGTGGTAGGCGATTCGCCAGAACGGATTCCGGTGCGCCTTATTCACCCACAACGGTTCCGGGCAAGCCTCTATGGCCTTTCGCAGCATCGCGAGCCCGGCGTGGTATTGGCTCTTGAGAATCGGCCGAAGCAGTGCCGCCGTGCGGTCATCGGGATGTTCGCTGGATGGCATCAGGCTCTCTCCTCGTCGGTGTTCCCGGTGGTTTGATCTTACTCAGACGCTTGCGGACCTGTCACGACGAGGACGTCGCCGGAGTCGCACGGAAGTATTGCGATTCGATCGCGCCTATTCACCAACCACGAACACGTCGTCGCCGATCGAGATCGAGCCAGTGCGCGTGACGGTTCCGTAGATGCCTGCAGTATTGGCGTTCAGTCTAACGGCGGCCTTCAGGATCGACGGATCGGCTTCGGACGTATCTGGATCGAGGCCGATCATCGAACAGCGGATGTCGCGCATCGTGACCGATACGCTTGGCCCTTCGGCACCGAACTCGATCGACCGTCCGACCCAGTCATCCTCCCCAAAGGCAACGTCGACGACCGGGTCGATGACGACGTTCGGGCGGAAGCGCCGGATGTCGAGAACTAGCCCGGTCTCGCGCTCGAGCGCTTCTATCGTCGCTTTCGAGATCATCGAAATGCCGGCTTCATCGAAAATGCCGGACCTCAGGTGCATCAGCTCGAGGGGAGCACCGAAGCGCTCGGAGAGTTCGTCTCGGAGTGCGTCGCTCCAAATTTCCAGACACTCACCCGAAGGAGTCATCACGTGTGTCGCTTCGACGCCAGTGCCGGATTCATCAACCGAGATCGGACGATATCGAAGCAGGTCGGCCATACCGCTCGCGGACAGCCACGGGAAGTTCGATCGAACACCGATCCGGCGGAAAGCGAGGCGGCGATCACCGACGACTCCGTGCCAGTCGAGCTCGACCGAATCGCGAGCCGTCCCCGCCATGGACTTGACCGGGTGCTGAAACAGGGCCGCAACTCGGCCGAGATGGTATCTCTCGGGCATCGCCGCCATAGACTACCCGAACTCCACGCCGTCGAGCCAACAAGCGGATTGACACTCCGGAACCCTGGGCGTATAAGCGAAGCCGACCCCCGGTACACACTTGAACCTCGTGATTCGTACGCCGGAGCGCATTCAGGCGGCAAAAGCCCGTCGGCTCACAGGCGACCTGGCTGTTCTACTCCCAGGGTTCGGCAGCGGCAGACAGTTTGGGCGGATCGAACACGGATTCGCCGGCTCGCGAGGTTCATGATCCGGGGGCGGCCAGCGGAAATGCGCCGTCTACGATTTCCGGTCTGCTGCCACGGCATGCAGCGACGCGGCTGGAAGCTCGACGAAGCACTCCGATGCCTGAGGGCGATCGCGTACGTCGACGCGAAGCGGATCGGGCAGTCCGGGGATCGAGATCGAGACGCGATGCACATCGCCGAGGAAGACGTCGTCCGCGATTGTTCCCGCGATCCGGTTTGCACCTGCAGCGTCAACGATTCGCAGCTCACTGGGTCGACCGACGATGACTATCGGCATACCGGGAGCAGCGTCGCGAAGCCCGTCGCTCCAGGACTCGACGGCCAGACTCACGGGCTCGCCATCCGTCTCGATGACAGCGTGGGTTCCGTCGCCGGCGGTTTTCGCGTCCAGCACGTTCGTGCCGCCAAGAAATTCGGCAGCAAAGCGCGTCGAAGGCGACCGGTAGAGCGAGGATGGAGGCCCCGACTCGACCACGCGGCCCGCGCGCATCAGGACGATTCTGTCCGAGAAGGCGAGCGCCTCGGATTGGTCGTGCGTCACGAAGACCGTTGTGACCCGCAACTCGCGAAGCAGGACCCGTAGAGCCTCGCGCGTCACCTCGCGCAACCCCGCGTCGAGGTTCGAGAGCGGCTCGTCGAGAAGCAGAACGTGCGGACGGATTGCAATCGCCCTCGCGAGAGCGACCCGCTGCTGCTGGCCGCCCGAGAGTTGGTCGGGACGACGATCATCGAGTCCGGAGAGCTGAACGAGCTCGAGAGCCTCCGCCACCGATCTGGCGATGTCGGCTTTCGACGCCCTTCTCATCTTCAGTCCGAAAGCCACGTTCTCGCCGACCGTCATGTGCGGAAAGAGGGCATAGTTCTGGAAGACGAGCCCCATCAGCCGTCGCTCAGGCGGCCAGCTCGTGATGTCGACACCGTCGAGGCGGACCGAGCCCGCGGTCGGCCGCTCCAGCCCCGCGATCATTCGAAGTGCCGAGGTCTTGCCGCAGCCCGATGGACCGAGAAACGTGACGACTTCTCCTGCCTCGATGTCGATCGACATGTCCGAGACCGCTTCCGCTGAAGCGCCGCCGTAGCGAAGCGTCAATCCATTGAGCGAGAGGAACGGCGATGCGCTCATTTCGGGCTCTCCGACCGGATGTCGCTCGTCCACGTGGTCATCCACGACTTGATGTTCGTCCGATAGAGGTTCCAGTCCATTGGCAGCTTCTTGTACTCGAGGTTGCGCGCCCATTCCGGCAGGGTCGCGCGGTCCAGGTCGTTGCGGGCCGGGATACGGTAGAACGCTTCGGCCGCGAAGGCGAGGTTGTCGGGTCGACCGCAGAATTCGTAGAAGAGCCTTGCGCCTTCCGCACGCGGAGCGCCGCGCACGATAGCGATTGCGTCGGTGACGACCGGTGAGCCGGACTTCGGAAACACGATAGCCAGGGCGTAGTCTCGCTCTCGAATCACGCGGCTGACGTCCGGGAGATTCCAGACAGTCACATCCGCTTCCTGCCGGTTGATTCGCAGCAGCAGTCCATCCCAGCTGGTCGGATAGTCCTTCGTATTGCGCGCCAGTCCGCGAAGCCACTCGAAACCGCCCTCCGGGCCGTTCGTCTCGCTCCAGCGGCGGAGAATCATCGAACCGAAAATCGTCCGCATCGTGTCCGACGGATTCGGATCGCGTATGAGGATGCGATTGCGCCACTTCGGATCGAGCAGGTCGTCCCAGTCGCGGGGCGCCTCCGACTCGGGAATGACGGCGGTGCTGTAGGCGATGATCTCGGGCGTCTCGTAAAGTCCAGCCCAGCGCCACTCGACGTCGTGAGCGTCTTCGGCAATGGCGGACGCATACGACGGTACGTAGGGTTCGAGCAGGCCTTCGGCTGCGGCATCCGCGAACGTCACGGCGCTCGCGCCGAACCAGACGTCGGCCTGCGGGATTGCCCGCTCGGCGCGAAGCCGGTCCGGGATGGTCTGCGATGGAAGATCGAAAGTCTGGAGGTCGTACTCCGGGTACTCGGCCTCGAAGCGCGCCTCGAATGCATCAAGCAGCGCCGGACCGTGCGGAGAATAGACGACGAGAGGCGTCCGTTGATCGGTCGAGCACGCGGTTACCGCCAGGACCAGCAGCGAGACCCCGAGCGCCCGAGCCGCGTAGCCGATTCCAGCGCGCCTGCCTGTTGCTGCGGCGGGAGGCCGAAGTCTCGTCCGACGGTTGTTCATGGAGTAGTGAGCCAATTGGTTTGCCGGTATTCAGCCATCGTGAGCGTTCGAGAGTAATCGCGCCGAGGTTTCGGGAAAGAAATCCGGGGGCGCGTCTCGCAACCGATTCCCTGAGACAGCATGATTACGGTACAAGATGACTTCGATTTCGGTGCCGTCATTGTCGGGACCGGGACTCGAGCGAACGAACGCCAGGAGCCATAGTATGCCGCCCACGAAAGTCTCACTGATCGTCCAGCCAGGAGACAGCTTCTTCCCGATCGTCAATGCCATCGACAAGGCACAGACGTCGGTGAACGTCACGGTCTTCCGGATGGACGATCCGATCATTCAGCAGGCGATGGTCGAGGCCGTCCGCCGCGGGGTGCGCGTGCGTGCACTCATCGCCACGAGCGCGCGCGGCTGGGGCGAAGCCAACAAGAAGCTCCTGAAGGACGCACGCAAGGCCGGGATCGAGATCAAGGAGCCGGCAGGCGACAGCAAGAAGACCCGTTTCCACTACAAGATCATGATGGTCGACGGCCGCCAGTCGCTAGTCTTCACGTTCAATCCGACGCGCGAGAACCTGCACTACACGCGAGACTTCGGCGTGATCCTGTACGACGACGAGACGACGAGCGAGCTGAACCGGCTCTTCGATGCCGACTGGAACGATGCGGCCTTTGCGCCGCAACCGAAGTCGAACCTGCTCGTGAGCCCGTACACCAGCCGCGTGGGAATGGAAGCGCTGCTCAGGAGCGCACGGAAGTCGATCCATCTGTGGGATGCGAAGGTCGAGGACCCCTCGATCCTGAAGATCCTCCGAGAGAAGGTGGCAGCTGGCCTCGACGTCAGGGTGCTCGGTGACGACAAGTCTCCGTTTGGCACCGGATCGGGCGAGCCCGGCTTCAAGGCAATCACGCGATTCAAACTTCACGCGAAGTGTATTCTCGTCGACGGAGAGGTGGCCTCGGTCGGCAGCATGAACCTGAGGACCCAGAGTTTCGACCGCCGTCGCGAGGTCGCGATCATCGTCAGGGACGAACACCTCGTCAAGAAATTGTCCGAGATCTTCACATCCGACTGGGAGCAGAAGGCGCCGACGTCGGCGTCGGCGAAGACACTCGTTCGCGGCGGACTCAACGTCGCCGCCATCGCCGCCATGACGGCTTCGGGAGCGGATGTGAAGGGCCTCGTGCTGATCTCGCGAACGGATGCATTGCGGCGGCACGAATTGGGTCCCGGGGTGACGACGGTCGGACGCTCGGACGAGAACGACATCGCAATCAGCGAGGCCCTCGTCAGCCGGCATCACGCCCGATTCTCGGTGACTGGATCGGAATGCGAGCTCGCCGACCTCGAGAGTGCCAACGGAACGTTCGTCAACGGCGAGCGTCTGATAGGCACGCGTCGGCTCAAGCCGGGTGACGTGATTGGCATCGCCGACGCAGAGGAGTTCCGCCTCGTGGAGCTGTGACGAGCAGGTAAGAGAGCCTCTGTGACCTCAGTGTCTCTGTGCACTCCGTATACCCACGGTTATGCCGTTGGCATACAGAGTACACAGAGGCACGGAGAGCACAGAGGCCCTCTGCAGTCTATTTCTTCTTCGCCACTTCGAGTCGCGCGGCCGCCCGAGCGAGTGCGCGCGCGGCGCGCTCCGCATCGATCTCGCCGTCGGTGAGCGATTGCGAGACACGCCGCTCGGCCCGTTCCCGGGCCCTGATCGCGCGCTCGACGTCGATCTCTTCGGGCGTTTCAGCGACTTCGGCAAGGACTCGAACCTGGTGAGGCAATACCTCGAGGAATCCTTCGCTGACGACGATCTGATGCGTCACGCCGCCCTGCACGTAACTGAGCAATCCGGCGGGCTTGAGTTGGGAGATCAGCGGGCTGTGTCCCGGCAGGATACCCAGTTCGCCATCGAGGCCGGGAACCTGGACGGAATCGACCTGAGCGTCAACGAGGTGGCGCTCGGGAGTGACTATCTCCAAATGTATGGTGTCGGCCATAAGCGAGGTGTGTATCCGGTTCGTCGACGCGATCGGGGCGGTCTCTCCAGAGTCGCCCCGATCCCGTGCGAGTTCGCGTCTAGGCCTTGGCGGCCATCTTCTCGGCCTTTTCGTAGACCTCTTCGATGCCACCGACGAGGTAGAAGGCCTGCTCCGGCACATCGTCCATCTCGCCGTCGAGGATCTTGCGGAAGCCCTTGATCGTGTCGGCGATCGCCACGAGCCGTCCCGAGAGACCCGTGAACTGCTCGGCGACGAAGAACGGCTGGGAGAGGAACTTCTGGATCTTGCGAGCGCGCGAGACCACGAGGCGATCCTCTTCCGACAGTTCGTCGATACCGAGAATGGCGATGATGTCCTGCAGATCGCGGTAGCGCTGCAGCGTCCTCTTCACGTCCTGCGCCGTGTTGTAGTGCAGCTCGCCGACGATGCGCGGCGAGAGAATCGTCGAGGACGAGGCCAGCGGATCGACGGCCGGATAGATGCCCAGCTCGGCGATCTGACGCGAGAGCGCCGTGACGGCGTCGAGGTGGGCAAAGGTCGTCGCGGGGGCCGGATCCGTGTAGTCGTCGGCGGGAACGTACACAGCCTGCACCGACGTGATCGAGCCCTTCTTCGTCGACGTGATCCGTTCCTGCATCTCGCCCATCTCGTTGGCGAGCGTCGGCTGGTAGCCCACCGCCGACGGCATACGGCCGAGCAGTGCAGATACCTCCGAACCGGCCTGCGTGAAGCGGAAGATGTTGTCGATGAAGAGGAGCACGTCCTGGCCCTCTTCGTCGCGGAAATACTCGGCGACCGTCAGACCGGTCAGGGCCACGCGCATGCGCGCTCCTGGCGGTTCCGTCATCTGTCCGTAGATGAGAGCGGCCTTCGAGTTCTCGTGGTCGCCGGGAACGATGACGCCCGACTCCGACATCTCGTGCCAGAGGTCGTTGCCCTCGCGCGTGCGCTCACCGACGCCTGCGAACACCGAGAAGCCGCCGTGATGTTTCGCGACGTTGTTGATCAGCTCCATGATCAGCACGGTCTTGCCGACGCCGGCACCGCCGAACAGGCCGATCTTGCCGCCCTTGAGGAAGGGCTGGACGAGGTCGATGACCTTGATGCCGGTCTCGAGCACTTCCTGCTGAGTCGACTGGTCCTCGAATGACGGCGCAGGACGATGAATCGGGTATCGAATGTCCGACTTGACGGGCCCGAGATTGTCCACGGGCTCGCCGATCACGTTGATGACGCGGCCAAGCGTGCCGCGTCCCACCGGCGTAGTGATAGGTGACCCGGTGTCGATCGCCTTCATGCCGCGAACGATGCCTTCCGTGGCCTCCATGGCGACCGTCCGGACGCGTCCCTCGCCGAGGTGCTGTTCGACCTCGACCGTAAGCTCGATGGGCGTCGGGACATTGAAGCCCTCGCTCGTCACACGCAGCGCCTGGTAGATGGGAGGCAGGTACTGGTCGTCAAATTCGACGTCGATGACGGGGCCGATGATCTGGATGACCTTGCCGACTTTCGCGTTCGGGCTGCTGGACATGCTCGGTTTCGTCTCCTCAAGAAGTTGCCTCAGCCGCAACGTCAGGGAGCGGCAAGAGGATCCAGGAACACTCGTATTGTGAAGCTGGGCAACATAGCACAGACGGCGAGTCAATTGCCAGAAATTTCACAAGGTCCGATTGCCACGGATTTGAACGTCATGTTTCAGCGGCAGAAGCTCTTGTAAAAAAACAACTTGGCGCCTTTGCGAGACCTTGGCGTCTTTGCGAGAGACTACCCGCCGGGGGAGGTTAGTCGCAGAGACGCCAGCGCATCGCAAAAGCGCCTGAGATGGATTCGGATCAGTGGACGACTAGGCTTCGTGCGCCTTTGTGTAGGACCCGAGCTTGTGGCGTCGGACGGCATGAAGGACAGCCACCTTCGTAATGCCGAGCAGCCGGCTGGCTGCCGCCATGTTGCCCCGGGAACGCGTGAGCGCCTCGACCAGCATCCAGCGCTCGAGGCTGGCCTTCGCCTCGCGCCAGTTCGGGATGGGGTCGGCGACGATCGCGAAACGTGGATGAGTCGAGCCTGCGGCGCCTATTCGGCCGCTCCGGCTCGTCGTGCTGCGAAGGGGTGTAGCGTGCTTGGACATCGTGGAGGCAGTCTAGCGGCGCCCGACTGTTTGCACAAGCAATAATTTAGTGCCGATCAGAACCTTCTATTATTGAATAGCCGACTCTGTAACTCTGCGCCTCTGTGTCTTTGTGTGCGTAGCGTCTTCAAATGGCTTCGCGCACAGAGCCTCAGAGCCACAGAGGCGCGGAGGATAAGTAACCTCTAGAAAGGAAAGAGAATCCCCTTGTCCTTCAGCCTCATGAACTTCGCGTCTGAGAACCGGTACAGCCTGGCTGGACGATGAACGCCGTCCATCTTGGTGTCGCCGGTCGGCTGGATAATCTCGAGCGAGAGGATCTTCTTCCGGAAGTTCCGCTTGTCGAGCTGCTTGCCGAGAATGATCTCGTAGACGTTCTGCAGCTCGGTGAGTGTGAACTGATCCGGAAGAAGCTGAAATCCGACGGTCGTGTATTCCAGCTTGTTTCGCAGGCGCTCGATCGCATAGTCCACGATCCGGTCGTGGTCAAAAGCCAGCTTCGGCAGATCAGTAATGCTGAACCACCTCGCGTCGGCTGCGTCGGCCGACGCGTGCAGCATCTGCCGATCCGAGGCGATGATCGCGAAGTATGCGACGGTGATCACGCGGGTCCTGGGATCGCGACCGGGATCGCCGAAGGTATAGAGCTGCTCCAGGTAAATGTCGCGAACGCCGGTTTCCTCGAGCAACTCCCGCCGCGCGGAATCCTCGAGCGACTCGTCCTTGCGAACGAAGCCACCCGGGAGAGCCCAGCTTCCCTGAAACGGAGGCTCCCCGCGCTCGATGAGCAGCAGCTTGAGCATTCGGTCGCGCACGGTGAAGATCACGAGATCGACAGTTACGTTCTGCCGCTCGAACCTCACCGGATCGTACTTGTCGGGAGCCGCTCCCTCACCGGGAGCCAGCCCATCGAATCGCCGCTTCGTCATAGATTGGACGTCTGTTCGTTTCAGGCCGGCGCCTTGCCGGCGACGACTTCGTCGGTGGTGGCCAGGACCACTCCGGCCTGCTCGAACTCCTCGAGCGCCAACCGGCTGCCTTCCACCGTCACTCCCGCAATCGCGTCGATGACGACGGTGACGGGAATTCCGCGCTCCACGAGACCTTCGACGGCCTGTCGAACGCAGTAATCAGTCGCGACACCATACACGACGGCCCGAGCCGGAGCGAACCGACTCAGGTACGCGTCAACCGCTGGATTGCTGAACATCGAGAACGTGGTTTTCTCGACGATTGTCTGACGAGGCTGAACCGAAGGGAGGCCATCGCCGGCAGGCGAGACGACGACAGGTGCCTCGAGGAGTGTGCCCGGGACCTTGCGCTGGCCATCCGAACCCGAAAGACAATGAGGAGGGAACTGGGCGAATTCGGGATCGTCCGGGCCGTGTGAATCCGCCGAGCTGAGGATTGGAATGCCTTCACGCACCGCGTAGGCCGTCAGGCGACCTAGCGCTTCGACGAGAGACTCGGCGCCCGGCACCGAGAGTCGCCCGTCGGCGTCGATGAAGTCGTGTTGTGTGTCAATGTCGACGAACAGCCGGGACGCGTCCATTCCTGTCCTCCGCTCAGCTATTGCAGCCTGTCGCCGTCGTTTGGACGTCAGGCAGGACCTCGGCCGCCATCTTGCACGGCGCGACCTTTCTTGTCGAGATTTCCAGCTGGCGCAGGGATTCGTGCATCACGCGTCTCCGCTGCGCGCGAGGTCGCTCGACGGGCGCACCGATATGGACTTG
Source organism: uncultured Clostridia bacterium (assembly GCA_964591515.1). Classification (GTDB taxonomy): domain Bacteria; phylum Acidobacteriota; class Blastocatellia; order UBA7656; family JADIYM01; genus JADIYM01. Next base: position 19,480 of record CAZQBW010000023.1, on the reverse strand, counting down.
AACCGCTGCAACCGAACAAGCCCGGGAGCGGCTCCGCGCGGCTTTGCCACGAACTTCCGCTCGGTGTATCTGACGTCGACGATTGCGTCGTCCCTGGCCTGGCTGAAGTAGGCCGCCAGCTGCGCTGCCTCGAGGAGCGTCCGATGCGGAACCTCGCCGCGCTTCGCGAGCCGGATAACGACGTGCGAACCGGGATAGTCGGCCGCGTGCAGCCAGATGTCTGAAGGCCTCGCCACCTTGAACGTCAGTTCATCGTTTGCGGCGCTCGTCCGTCCGACGAGGATCTCGCAGCCATCCGACGAAACGAAGCGCCTCGCGCCGCGGATGGCTTTCGATGTTTCAGAGCCACGCCCCGGCCCACGTGAGTCCGCGCGCCGAACGCCGAGAAGCTTGTCGACGCGCGCACTCACAGCGTCGATCTCCGAAACGGATGTCGTCGCGGCCAGCTCCGAGGCCAGGGCGTCCAGGCTGGCAATACGATTCTCGATAGCCGGACGGCGCGCGTCTACGGCCTCGCGCGTGCGACGGGCTTTGCGGTGCCGGCCGAAGAGTCGCTCCGCGACTGCCTGCGGCGTGTCGCCGCGGTCCGCCTCGACGACTACCTGCGTCTGGTTCTCGGAATACAGGTCGGTGATCACGAATCCACCGCCAACGGGCTGAGCTGTGGTTTGCTGTGCGAGAAGACACTCAGCCAGCTCGCGGAAACGATCGGCTCCGTCGACGCTGCGGAGGTCATCCGCCATCGCAGCAAGCGCTCGAACATCGCGGTCACGTGCAAGCCGGATTCGCTGCGTCACGGTTCGCGATCGAGCCGCGAGAAGCTCCAGAGCGTCGCGGTCACGCCACAGAGCGTCCGCGGCTTCGTTCGGATCCGAAAATGTCTCGACCGACGCGTCCGAGAGGGATAGCAGCGGGATGACGGAAAGCGTCTGACGTCCCGTCGATTCGCGATACAACAGGAACTGTAGCGGCTGCGCGGCGAGATCCGCCTCCAGCGATTCGTTTGCGGCGTCGTCGCCCGTCGCTGCGGCCCGGGCCTTGAGTTCTCTCTCGATAGTGCGCGAGCGCGCCGGCCCGCCGCCACGGGGCGGCGCGTAACGCTCGCCGAGTCTGGACGGAGCATCAGCAGACTCTCGAAGCACCGCAACGATGCGGGCGTCGTCGTCGACGAGGATGACGTTGGCAGAACGACCCGTGAGCTCGACGACGAGCTCGTGACGGGCGGCTTCACCGGAAGCAGCGAAGCCTCGAAACTCGAGTGTGACGACTCGGTCGGCCGCAGGTTTGCGAATCGCCTCGACTCGTGCGCCACGAAGGCGCTTTCGAAGCAGCGCGCCGAACGCCCGGTCGCCGTTCGAGTCCGCTTCGAGTTCCGCCACGTTCCGGGATGCCAGAAATAGAGCTGGAGCATCGGGACGAATCGAGATCAGCAGCAGGCGACCGTCCGGCAGCCGGAAGTCGAGTGCGACCGTCGATGCGGACGGCTGCCATACCCGGCTGAGCGATACGCCGGTCAACAGCGGGCGCATCGCATCGACAACGGCCTGGAGGAACGAGTTGTCCATCGCCCGACCGCCCGAAGGCCGACGCGGCTAATCGCGAACTACGCGAGTTCCAGAGAGCAGGTCGTGCAAGCCACAACGGTCCCGGTTGACGATGGCCCAGGCGAAACCGAGACCAGCCGGAGCCGCCGCCGCCACGTAGCCGGTGGCGCGAAGAAAGAACGCGCGGGCTGACGGGTCGTTGCCGTGCTCGTCGACTACGCGAAGGCCGCCAAGCATCATGCCTATCGTTCTGCCGCCGATCGAAAACATCGCCAGCAGATAGTAGGCTGCGAGAAGTGCAAGCGTCACCGTGAGAAGCACGAGCACGGGTGTACGGGTGAAGTCACCGTTGATCGCCCATGTGGTCACGACGAAAGGAACCGACACCAGGACGAAAATGCCAACGTCAACGGCACCGGCAAGCGCCCGCGCCGGCAGAGACGCGCGCTCAGCCATGGGCGCAGGCGGCAGCAGGGCAGCGTGCGCAACGATTGCGTGCGGATCGAACGCCTCGTCGTCGAGACCCTCGAGCAACTCTGCAGGATCGAACAGCTCTTCGCGTACAGGAGTCGCTTCGACCAAAGACGCGTGATAGGGCTCGACGGCCGCAAGTGCCGAAGACTGCTGCACCGGCATCGCGTGAGTGGCCGTCTGGGGCGGCGAGAGCGCGGCGACTCGCGCCGTTGCCGCGGAACCGCGCCGGCCTATCGGTGTCGGCTGCGGCATCGAGTTGGCCGACGCCCGACGAAGGCGATCGAGTGCGGCGGCGACGATCGGGTTGGCGTGTTCCTCGTGGAGAGGCTGCTGTGCAGCTTCAGGCTCCGGCGCCGCCGTCTCGGCATCAGCAGAGGTACTCGTTGCCCGACGGGCAGCCGTAGCCTCGCCGACCATGGCTTCCATCGACCGGCGAGCCTTGATGGCTCGGACTTTTTCGTTGAGCTCGAGCCTCCAGTCCGGGAGCGAAGCCCGCACGGGCCGTTGCGAAGGGAACTCAATGAGCGTCGAAGAGACGTCCGAGGCGGATGCGCGTTCAGGCGCGACGCGGCCGCAGCGGCTGCACCGGCTGAGCGTGTCCGGGTAGACGTGGCTGCAGACAGGACACTTCATACAAGTGGTTCCTCGGACGTGCGCACCAGACTTTGACTTACGCTTGAAGCTTGGGGACCTAAAGAGGCCCCGATCCTACCAAAATGACCCATGCCGGTCAACAAACTTGTTCCTGGGCCATCGACCGGGGAGATGCTGCCCATTCATCGCCGGAATGGGGGCAATGCAGGCGCAGGAAGCCGGGCCGCGTGTCAGTCGAATGCGTCAATCGCGACGGTCCCGTGCGACTCCTTGTGACGAAGCTCACAAGTACTTGAAAAAAAGAGGGTTGACAGGATGTCTTTTTTGGCTAGAATCCGCGGCAGAGAAAGCGAAGACATCCACCTGGTCGCATCCCCGTACTCAGGAATTGGAATCGCGGACTCGCAATCGCATAGTCACCCACCCTTACCAGCCGGGCCGTAACAGAGTCGCCCCCCGATTCTGCAAAGCTCGGCTGGTATGCATTTTGGGGGAGAAAGTCCCCAAATAGCGTGCTGACATCTGCGCTATTGAGAGGCCTTTGCGTCTTTGCGAGAAACACGGATAGAAGTCTTGTTTCTCGGAAAGACGCAAAGGACTCGCAAAGACGCAGAGGAAAAACTGGGTCGGATCAGGCCTTTTCGTCGCCGCCCGACACCGCCGCCGCCGCTGCGGGTGTCCCGCCGATGCCCATCGCCTGCCGGACATCGGCCCGAATGCGCTCGTTGAGCGCCGGATTTTCCTTGAGCAGGGTCTTGACGTTCTCGCGACCCTGGCCAAGTCGCTCGCCCTTGTAGCTGAACCACGCGCCCGACTTGTCGACGATCTTGTGCTCGACACCGAGATCCAGCACTTCACCTTCGCGCGAGATGCCGATGCCATACATGATGTCGAACTCGACCTCGCGAAACGGCGGCGCGACCTTGTTCTTCACGACCTTGACCTTGGTCCGGCTTCCCATCACGACGTCGCCATCCTTGATCTGTCCGGTCCGGCGGATGTCGAGACGCACCGAACTGTAGAACTTCAGCGCGCGTCCACCCGTCGTCGTTTCCGGACTGCCGAACATCACCCCGATCTTCTCGCGGATCTGGTTGATGAAGAGGAGAGTCGTGTTCGTCCGGGCGACGACTGCCGTCAGCTTCCGCAGGGCCTGCGACATGAGTCTCGCCTGCAATCCGGGAAGGCTGTCGCCCATCTCGCCGTCCAACTCTGCCCTTGGCACCAGCGCCGCGACTGAGTCGACGACGACGATGTCGATGCCGCCAGACCTGATGAGCGCCTCGACGATCTCGAGCGCCTGTTCGCCAGAGTCAGGCTGACTGATCAGCATGTCGTTGATGTTCACGCCCAGATTGCCGGCGTACTCCGCGTCGAGTGCGTGCTCCGCGTCGACATAGGCAGCGACGCCGCCCGCCGCTTGAGCCTCAGCCACGACGTGAAGCGCCAGCGTGGACTTGCCCGCCGACTCCGGTCCGTAAATTTCAACGACGCGTCCCCGCGGAAGCCCGCCGATGCCAATGGCGGCGTCGAGCCCGATCGAGCCCGTCGAGATCGCCGCAATGTCGACGACCTTCTTGTCGCCGAGCCGCATGATCGAGCCCTTGCCAAACTGCTTCTCGATCTGGGCGATCGCCTGATCGACTGCGCGCCCGCGCTCCTTCTTGTCGTCTGCCATGGAGTTCCTCTTTTCCTGTCTTCTCGGATATCGCCCGGGGCAAGCCGCCGACGATGAGGCATCCCCGATTCTACACACAGCCGCCTGCCCGATGCCACAACATCTTCGAGGGGGCCGGTGGCCGACTACGACCGCTTGTGACCCATGATCGAGCCGAGCCGGTTACGGGTTGCGTGTCCGAGGCACTTTTCGATAAGAGATTTTCGCCGAGGCCATAGCCGGCGCCCCTCGAGGAGACCACCCGTGACTGCATTCGAACTGCGTCCAATCCTTGATTTCAATGAAATCGACCAGTGCATCGAGCTGCAGCGCGCCACCTGGGGCTTGCCCGAGGTCGACATCACACCAGCGCGGCTCTTCATCGTGGCGCGCTGGGCGGGCACGCCGCCGATCGGCGCGTTCGACGCGGGAGGCCGGCTGCTCGGCTTCGTACATACGCTCTTGGCGAATCACGAGGGGACACCGGCCTTCTACTCGCACATGCTCGCCGTCGACGAGTCGACGCGCGATTCCGGGATCGGGTACCGGCTCAAGCTGGCCCAGCGCGAGCAGGCAATTGCCCAGAGGGTGCCGCTCGTCCTATGGACCTACGATCCGCTCCAATCGCGAAACGCCCACTTCAATCTCAACAAGCTCGGAGCAATCGTCCGCACCTACGCCGTGAATTTCTACGGTGAGAAGCACGCGTCCGTCTTCGATGCAGGGATCGGCTCGGACCGCGTTCTCGCCGAATGGTGGGTCGGTTCACGGCGGGTGGCGCAGGCGCTCTCGGGCGAGCCCACGGCTCCGGATTCGAGCCTGGACACGGTCGAGATTCCGAGCGACTTCAACGCCGTCAAGCGCGGCGATCATCAGCAGGCGCTCATCTGGCGACTTCAGACTCGCGAGGCGTTCCAGAGTCGACTGAGTCGCGGCCTCGTCGTCGTCGGACTCGCGCGCGATCTCGAGAACGGTCGCAGCAGGTATCGTTTCTCGGGTCCGGAGGCAGTCGCCGATGCACTTCGATAGCGTCACCCTGCGCGAGATCGCGCTCGACCTCGTCGCGCCGTTCGAGACCAGCTTCGGGCGGACGACGTCACGGCGGATCATCCTCGTCGAGGTTGTCGCGGGCAACACGAGCGGCTGGGGCGAATGCACTGCGTCCGAGGGGCCCTTCTTCAACGACGAGTTCACCGACGGCGCCTGGGAGCTCATCCGTTTGTTTGTCGCACCGACGATCGCGGCTGTCGACGTTGACGACCCCGAATCGGTTTCCGCGGCCCTCGAGCCGATACGTGGGAACAGGATGGCGCGCGCGGCGGTCGAAACGGCCGTCTGGGATCTTGCCGCTCGACGGAGGGGCGTCCCGCTTTGCCGGATGCTCGGGGGCGAGCGGCCGGCCATCGAATGCGGCGTTTCAATCGGGCTCCAGGCCACGGTCGATAAGCTTCTGGAGAAGGTGGGTCGCGAGGTCGACGCCGGATACCGTCGCATCAAGATCAAGATTGCGCCGGGACGTGACATCGCGCTCGTGGCGGCGGTGCGCGAGCGTTTCGGGGACATCGTCCTCTCGGTCGACGCGAACTCGGCGTATTCGCTGTCGGATTTCGAGACGCTTGCCGAGCTCGACCGCTTCGGCCTGCTGATGATCGAGCAACCGCTGCGCCCGGGCGACCTGCTGGACCACGCCAGCCTGCAGTCGAGGCTGTCGACGGCCATCTGCCTCGACGAATCGATCGTCGATGACGAGTCGTGCCGGCAGGCGCTCGAGATCGGCGCCTGCCGCATCGTCAACATCAAGCTCGGCCGAGTCGGAGGCCACACGGAGGCCAGGCGGATCGCGCGACGCTGCGCCGACGCCGGCGTACCGGTCTGGTGCGGGGGCATGCTCGAGGCCGGCATCGGGCGCATGCACAACGCCGCGATGTCGAGTCTCGCTCCGTTCACGCTGCCAGGCGACGTTTCCGACAGCCGGCGCTACTGGACCGATGACATCGTCGAACCGCGTCCGACGGTCGAGCCTGACGGAACCATGCGTCTGCCGGATCTGCCGGGAATTGGAGTCGAGGTGAGACGTGACCGCGTTGGAGCGCTAGCGACGCGCTCGTGGACGTGGAAACAGCCGAATACGTAACGTCTTGGCGCCTTGGCGCCTTGGCGCCTTTGCGCCTATGCGCGAACTTCTCACGCAAAGGCAAAGGCGCAAAGAAGTCTTGCCGAAGTCTTTCCTTGTCGCCCGTCACGTCGCGGAGGTATCATCGCGGCTCCGCTCGCTGGTCCAGTCCGCACACCATTCAAGCCGGGTCAAGGGAGTCTGCCCTGTGAGTAACGCCGTGCAGGACGAGTCTGTCGTCACACACCCCTCCATCGTCGCTTCCCCGATCACCGTTGCTCCGTCCGTCGATCGGCGAATCGATGCCATTCGCGTCATCATCGTGAACAACCTGCTTCACGATCCAGAGGATCTTTCGGACGTTGCCTTCGAAGATCCCGAATTCGACGAACTGGCGTGGATAAACCAGGAGCGTTACATTGCGGGCCTGGCCCTCCCGAACATCGAAAAGAACGTCAGGAATCTTGCGATTCGACCCGAGGTTCTCACGCTGCACCTGTCACAAGTGACGCCCAAGGTCGTGACCGATTTCAACGCCGATGCTGTCGTCCTGAGCGGGACCCTCCGTGACTTCGACTACTACCGGCCCGACATGATCGAGCGGTTCTCGAACTTCGTGACCACGACGGAGGTCCCGGTCCTCGGCATCTGTGGAGGACACCAGCTCGTCGGCCAGGCCTTCGGTGCGAACATCATCACTCTCGACAGAAAGCGCCCATTCGAGCGTCGCAACAACCGGCTCAACGAGTACCAGTATCGCTACGTGAAGATCGTCAAGGACGATCCGATCTTCGATCGCATCGACGACCGGTCGGACATCCGTCACCCCAATCGCCACTCGCGCACTGACATTCTGCGGGTGTGGCAGAACCACGGATTGATGGTTGACCGGTTGCCGGAAGGGTTCGAGCAGCTGGCGGCGGGCTACCTCTGTCCGCTTCAGATGATGGTGAAGCGGACAGCCCGACAGCTCATCTACACGGTGCAGTTCCATATCGAGAAGTCATTCGAGGATTGGGATCGGAAGAAGTCCTTCTGGGATCATCACGTCGAGTCGCGAGACGGCCGAATCATCTTCGAGAACTTCCTCGTCGAGGCGCTCAAGCACCGGGTTTCGCTCGAGGCCTAGGCTAGAGCCGTGTTCACGGTTTCCAAGGTGCTCTGCCCCGTGGATTTCTCGGAGGAGAGTTCCCGGGCGCTCGATGCCGCGCTAGTTTCCGTGGCAGCGCACCACGCCGAGCTCTATCTGCTCTACGTCGTGGAAGGACCGGCGCCGGCCGAAGGCGGCCCGCTCGACAATGCGCGCGCCGAGGCCGGCAAGGAGGCTCTCCGCGACCGACTGGCATCACTGGTCGAGGCCTTGGCGCCGGACGTGAAGCCGCACCTGCTCGTTTCGGACGGCGACCCGGCGGAGGAGATACTCCGCATGGAGGAGATTTTCGGGATAGATCTGATCGTGCTGGCGCCTCACGGACGTCCGACTCTCGGAAAGATCATCTTCGGGTCCGTGTCCGACAAGGTCTCGCGTGGCTCGCGGGCACATCTGCTGATCGTCAAGAACCGGGCAGACGTCGACCTGGCGGACGGCGAGGCGGAATGATCGCGCATCTGCGGCCAGCCGCGTCGAGCCTGATTCTTGCCACGTGTGTTGTCTGGGCCGCGTGCACTACCCCGCCTGCCGACACCGGAAACCGGACGGCCGCCGGGCCGGCCTCGGGGAACTCGACCGGCGCGGGGAACACCGGGCAGCTCGGTGGAGTGCCGATGCCGACGGTCGATCCGAAGGAGGTTCCGTCGCTGATCTCCGACCTGACTGGCGGGTCCGTGGAGGCGCGTCGTCGAGCGGCCGAACGGCTCGGCCTCGTGTATCCGCCGAGCGCGGAGGCGGTCGGTCCGCTGACGACTGCGCTGACCGACGCGGACGCCGGTGTGCGGGCAAACGCGGCACTCGGACTGTCGCTGATCGGACCGCCGGCGGCGAAAGCGGCGCCGCAACTCGTCGTTGCGCTCGAGGATGCCGACACCGAGGTGCGTTTCCACGCGGCAAACGCCCTCGGAATGCTCGACGCCCCGTCGATGGCGGTGATCAACTCGCTCGTCCGGCTGTCGAACGATCCCGAGCCGCGGCTTCGTCGCGCCAGCGTCACGGCACTTGGCAACCTCGGAGCACCGGCGAGCGCCGCACTGCAGACACTGATCGACAGGCTCGCGGATGGCGACGTTGATGTGAGGGTCGCGGCGGCTTCCGCTATCGGGCGAATGGGCGATGCCGCGGCTGGAGCTTCCGGCGCGCTGGTTGCGGCGCTCGGTGAACCGGATGAGCGGGTTCGGCGCTCGGCGGCAATTGCCCTCGGCGACATACGGCCGCCGCAGTCGGGTGCAGTCGAGGCACTCGCGACGGCGACTCGAGATGCGAGTCCTGCAGTTCGATCGTCGGCGCTTCAGGCGCTCCGATCGCTCGGTCCGACGGCGACGGCAGCAGTTCCGGCATTGAAGCAGCTTGCGGCGGACCCGGATGCCGGCGTGCGGGCCTCGGCGCTTCAGACATTGGCAACGGTGGATGCGGCGGGCCGCGGAACGGTCGATGTGCTTGTCGCAGCGCTTCGAGATACGGAAGCGGTTGTGCGCGGCGTCGCAGCTGACGCGCTCGGGGGGGTGGGGAAGCCGGCAGCGCCGGCGGTACCCGAGCTGATACGGTTGCTGGAGGATCCGAGTGAGGAGGTGCGCAGCCGGGCGGCCGACGCGCTCTATCTGATCGGGACTCCCGAGGCTAAGAAGGCGGCCGAGGCGTACGCGGCCAAGTCAAGGAAGGGGTAGTCGCGTTCAGCTCCCGGATGCCTCGGCGTCTTTGCGAGTCCTTTGCGTCTTTGCGAGAAACACCGGCGTAGGGGCACGTTTCTCGCAAAGACGCAAAGTACTCGCCAAGACGCCAAGACGCAGTGAAGAGCGAACTGCTACCGCTTCGCCTCGTACACGACCTCGCCCCCGATCACCGTCATCACGCACTTAGTCTTCAGGATCTCTGGCGCCGGCACCTTCATGATGTCCGCCGACAGCACCGTCAGGTCCGCGAGCTTGCCTACCTCGATGGTGCCCTTCACCTTCTCCTCGAACGCCGCGTAAGCCGGCCAGATAGTGAACATCTTGAGCGCCGTTTCGCGCGATACCGCCTGCTCGAGATGCCACCCCTCGCCTGACTTTCCCTTCAGGTCCTTTCTCGTGACTGCCGCATAGAACTCGATCATGGGCGCACCCTGCTCCACTGGCGCATCGGAACCGCCGGCGATGATCGCGCCGGACTTCAGCAGGCTCTGCCACGCGTACGCACCCGCGAGCCGCTCGAGTCCCAGCCGGCTCTTCGCGAAGTACAGGTCGCCGATCGCGTGCGATGGCTGCATCGACGGGATGACGCCGAGCTTCGCGAAACGCGGAATGTCGGCCGGATGGACAATCTGGGCGTGCTCCACCCGCCAGCGCGGGTCTGCAATCTTGCGCTCGGAAGGCGGGACAGACCTGAAGGCCTTCTCGTAATAATCGAGGATCAGCCGGTTCGCGCGATCGCCGATAGCGTGCGTCTCGACCTGGATGCCGGCGCGAAGCGCGGCGACGAACATCGGCATGAGCTGGTCTTCGTTCAGAGTCACGAAACCCGACGTGTCGTAGTCGGAGTACTTCTCGAGCAGGGCGGCACCTTTCGAGCCCAGTGCGCCGTCGAAGTGGACCTTGATCGTCCGCTGCGTGAATCGAGGGTTGGCAGCGTCGACCGTGGCTCCGTTCTGAATCAGGCTCGTGGCGCCGTCGCCCGGACCGCTGATCGCGTTGTATATCCGCAGCTTCACCTTTCCGTCGCGAACCAGACCCTCGATCAACCGCGCTTCGTCCGGCATCGATCCGGCATTCTGGATCTGACACCAGCCGAGCGAAACACTGCGGTCCGCACCCGTCATTATCGACTTCGCTACCTCCCCGGGCGTCGGGGCCGGGATGACCGCCATCAGCAGATTCTGCGCGTTGTCGAGCACCATGCCATTCGGCTCGCCCGTGTTGGCCTCCTTCATGATCTCGCCACCCTGGGGGGCGACGGTGTTGCGATCGATTCCGGCCAGTTTCAGCGCAAGCGAGTTCGCGACAACGGCGTGGCCGTCGGCGCGCTCGAGGGCAACGGGGTTCCTCGGCGAAACGGCGTCGAGTTGCTGGCGCGTCGGGAACGCCTGTGGCGTCCAGAACGTCTCGATCCAGCCCCGTCCGGTGATCCACGTACCAGGTTCGGCAGCGTCGCATCGGGCCTTCACCCGGGCAAGAAAATCGTCGAGGCTGACACAGCCCTCCAGGTTGAAGGTCATCTCGCGGAACCCGATGCCGGAAAGGTGGCAATGCGCATCGGTGAGCCCGGGAAGGACGGTCGCGCCCTTGAGATCGACGATCTTCGTCGCGCGGCCAGCGTGGCGGCGCGCGCCCGCGTCGTTGCCGACGTAGATCATCCTCCCGGCGGCAACGGCAATTGCACGCGCCCTGGGCTGGCGATCGTTGCCGGTGTAGACGTTGCCGTTGACGAAGAGCGTGTCGGCCACGGGTGCGGCCGCGCTCGCAGGCAGTCCCGGAACGGCGAGGAAGAGCAGAGCCAGCAGAAGTCGGTTCATGAGCCGCACGATAGGGAAATTGGAGTCGACTCGCAATCTGGCGAGCGCGATTGCTTTTCTGTGACCTCCGTGCCTCTGTGCTCTCTGTATGCCGACGGCAATGGCGTTGCCGTACAGAGTGCACAGAGGCACGGAGCACACAGAGTAGAATCCCTGAAACCTTTCCGGCGCCGGCGACACCTACGGGCGAACGACGCGGCGAGCTGGAACTATGGGCGCAATGAGGCTATCGATCAGGACCATCGGGCGGCGTGATGCTGGCGCGGTTTCCGTCGAGGAAGCTGCCGAGCGTGTGCTGGCCGGCGACCCCGACGCATTCCGCCATATCTTCGACCGGTTCTCGCGACCGATCACGAGTTTCATCTTTGACATTGTTGGACGACGCGATCTCGCCGAAGAGCTCGCACAGGAGACCTTCGTACGCGCTTACCGCGGGCTCGGCTCGCTGCGAGACGGAACGAAGCTCTCGACGTGGCTTTTCGGAATCGCCAAGTTCACGGCCTGGGAGGCCATCCGGTCCGAACGCCGACGTGGAAACGTCGGGATCGACGAGATTGCCGAGATGCCCGCCGATGCCCGCGATGCCCGACCCGAGGAACAGCTCCTCGGAAGGGAACTGAACGGAGTCATCCAGGAGGCACTGGCAACTCTCGACGACGACAAGCGCACGGTCTTCTCGCTGCGAATCTTCCAGCAGAAGAGCTACGACGAGATTGTTGACATCACAGGGTTTTCGCTCGCGAAGGTGAAGACGGACCTGCATCGCGCACGGTCCGAGATGCGGCGCCGCGTGGGGCCGTACGTGGAGGGAACAGTATGAACTGCGAAATGGTCGCCATCCTGCTCGACGAATTTGTCGACGGTGAGCTCGCCGACGCCGACCGGCGTCTCGTCGAGGCCCACCTCGCCGGCTGCGAGCTGTGCGCCGAGGCGTGCGAAGCGCTCGAACGCGAACAGACGATGTATGCGCGTTACGAGCGGCCGGTCGAAACCGGCGACGCAATGTGGGCGGCAATCCGGTCACGCATCGAGCCCGATGCGGGGTCGTCGAACGTGGTTCGGGGGTCGTTCGGTACGCGTCGATGGATGGCCCCGCTCGTTGCGGCGGCGTGTCTCGCAATTGTTGGAAGTGCTGCATTTGTCGCGTGGCGCCAGGCGGTGCCGGAGACTGGTACGGTTGCGGGAAACCCGTCCTCGCCGACGGCTCCAGGCCCTGGCGGGACCGGCGGTCGACCCGAAGGCACGGCCCAGCCACTGCCGGCTCCGCCGCCCGAGGTCACGCACCCGCTCGTAGCGCGCTTTGAACCGAAGACTCGGCAGGTTCGAGCTCGAGCGCCGCGCACGGAGGTACAGTCGCTTCCAGTCCCTGTCGCCGACGCCGAGCGTCGGTACATCGCCGCCATCGCGCTGCTGCGCACCGAAATCGAACGGACGGCGGGCCCGGATCCGGCGGCACGCGAATCGGCGCGCAAGCCGCTCGACGATCTCGACGCAAACATCCAGACCGCGCGCCGCGCGGTCGTTCAGAACCCGGACGACCCGATAGCAGTCAACTCGATGCTGTCGGCCTACGACGAGAAAGTGGAAACGATGCAGCGCCTGGTGGCCCTGCAGGCGCGAAACGACCGCTGAGGTCACGGACAAGATCATGATGACATTGCTTCTCCTTGCACTGTTTTTTTCGCCTGTCGAACCGGGCACTCTCGATGAGATGCTCTCGCAGGATGCGCCCTCGGCCGCCCGGCAGGGGATCGAACCCGGGACGCGCGTGATGATCACTAACCGGAACGGCTCGGTGACGATCACCGGCATCGACACCGCCGAGGTGACGGCCACGGCTCGTACCGAGCGCGACTCGCAGGTCGTCGCCGTCGAGATAATCCGGAACGACTCGGGCGGCATCCAGATCTCGCCGGCACCGACTGCGCGAGGTCGCGTGCTGCTCGACGTGCGACTGCCGAAGACCGCGCTGCTTGGCACCGTCGAGGCTCCGAAGGGCGACGTGCGGATTACCGGAGTCGACGGCGACACGCGTATCCTGTCGGGCAGCGGCGACGTCCAGGTGGGGCTTGCCGGGCGCGTGACGATAAACGCGGGCAGCGGCTCGGTCGTCGTCGATGGCGCGAGCGGCGCGGTGTACATCGAGTCCGGGTCCGGCAATCTCGCCATCAGCAATGTGGCTGGCGAAGTCGTTTTCCGGGCTGGCAGCGGTGACGTCAACATCCATCACGTCAGCGGAGCCGTTGAAGGCACAGCCGCAAGCGGCACTGTTGGCGTCCGCGATGCAGGCTCTTCGGTTCACGTGGCGTCGATCAGCGGAGACGTCGCGGTGGAACGCGCCAAGGGGCACGTCCAGGCCGAGACGGCGAGCGGAGACGTCCGTGTGACGGATCCAGGCGGCGATGTCGAGGCGCGAACCGCCTCGGGCGACGCGTGGATGACAGGAACCATCCGGCAGGGCGGCCGATACCGGCTCAAGTCGATGTCGGGCAATGCCACGGCGGAGCTGTGCGGCAAGGTGACCGGATTCAACGCGACGCTTTCGTCGTATTCCGGCGACATTCAGACAGACTTCGAACTCTCGGTTGACCGGCCGAATCTGGTGACGCGGCGGCTGGTCGGACGGTACGGGGACGGCGGCTCGCAGATCGAGCTCGAGGCCTTCAGTGGCTCGGCGCAACTGCTCGCGTGTCCCGCGACCGGCCAGTAACGCACACTCAGGAGGACAACGCTCTCATGCGTGGAACACTTTGCACTCTCGCTCTTCTCGCCTTCACGGGGCTTTCGTGTGGCGGAACCGTTCAACACGTCAGCGCACTTGCGATGCCGAGCCCGAATCAGGCGGACGCGGCGCAGCACGCCAGACATCACGAGGACGGTGATCACGATGCCGACGAGGGTTCGTGGTCCGAGGATCTTCCCGAGAAGGAGGAGATTCGAAAGTCGTTCGAGCTATCGGTCGGCTCGCACGTGGAGATCCGGTCGATCAACGGATCCGTGGACGTCGAGACCGCGGACACGAACACGGCCGAAGTGCTCGTGGTCCGATCCGCGCGAAAGCGCGCAGATTTCGAAACGCGCAAGTTCACCGTCGAGGCAACGGCGAATGGTCTGGTCATTGCCGGCGAGAGCGACCGCGGAGGAAGGCGCCCGGACGTGCGGGCGCGAGTCACGGTCAAGCTCCCGCGGTCGATTGCCCTCGACGTGGAAGGCGTGAACGGCCGGGTGCGCGTGGGTGAGATCGACGGGAAGATCCTCATTTCGGGAGTCAACGGAAGCGTGAACGTGGCGCGGGCGCACAGCACGTCGTCGATCTCGGGGATCAACGGCAAGGTGGTGCTCACGCTGCAGGAGCTCGATGCAAATGGCCTCGAGATCAGCGGCGTGAACGGCAAGGTCGAACTTCACTTCGCCGAGTCGCTCAATGCCGAGCTTACTGTCGACGGGATCAACGGCAACGTGTATTCCGAGATCGGCAACATCACGGTCAAGGGCAAGATTGAGCCGTCGAGCTTCAAGGGCAGGATCGGCGAGGGCGGTCCGATGATCCGGGTGACCGGTGTCAACGGCAACGTCGAGCTGTTGCGGGCCGGGGTGTCGCGTACGGGCGACGGCGTCTCGATCGACACGAACAAGGTCGACTGGAGTCGCTAGAATCCCGAGGCGGCGTTGACGGGTAGATGGCGAGGCCGATAGCTTCGGCGACGTGAACGAACACGAGCTCGCCATCAATCTGGACGACGTCCATCGCGCGGCCGAACGGCTGCTTGGACGTATCCACCGAACTCCGGTCTTCAGCTCCCGGTTGCTCAACGAACTGAGCGGCCGGGAGCTGTTTTTCAAGTGCGAGAACCTGCAGCGCGGCGGCAGTTTCAAGATCCGGGGCGCCACGAATACCGTCCTCGCACTCACGGACGAAGAGAGGCGCCGCGGCGTCGTCGCCTTCTCGTCGGGAAACCACGCGCAGGCAGTGGCGATCGCCGCAGCCGCAAACGGCGTCGATGTGGTCATCGCGATGCCGAGCGATGCTCCTCGCTCGAAGGTCGAGGCCACGATGGCATACGGGGCGCGCATCGTCAGGTACGACCGCATGACGGAGGATCGAGAAGCGGTTGCGATTGCGATCGCCGAGCGGGATGGGCGAACGCTGGTGCCTCCATACGATGATCCGCGAGTCATGGCGGGGCAGGGGACGGTTACGCTCGAGCTTCTCGAGGACGTCGGGGCGCTCGATGCGATCGTCGTGCCGGTCGGCGGCGGCGGGCTGCTCGCCGGCTCTGCAACGGCAGCAAATGGACGTGCGGCCGTTTACGGCGCTGAACCGGAGGCGGCCAACGATACCGCGCTCTCACTCGCGGCGGGTGAGCGCGTCTGCATCCAGCCCCCGGATACGATTGCGGATGGCGCGCGTCCGCAGGTTCCGGGCCGGCTCACGTTTCCGGTCGTGAAGGCTCGAGCCGCCGATGTGGTCACTGCGAGCGACGCCGACATCGTCGACGCGATGCGGGTGCTGATGACGAGAATGAAGCTGGTCGTCGAACCGACAGGGGCGCTGGGGTTGGCGGTCGTGCTCAACGGGGCGTTGCCGGTGGAGGCGCGGCGGGTCGGAATCGTTCTTTCGGGCGGGAACGTGGACCTCGACGTGCTGGCCGGGTTGGTAGGTTGAGCTCCGTGGTCTCAGTGCCTCTGTGCTCTCCGTACGGCAACGCCACTCCGTTGGCATGCTGAGAGCACAGAGGCACGGAGACCTCGGAGAACCGACGTTGCTCGACGCCCCTATGTCGCCATGGCAATCCCGAGCATCTCTACGGCCGCCGAGGCGAACGACCGCTCGGCGGCCGTCCACTCGCGCTCGACGTTCTGGTCCCAGATCTCGAGGTACCCCCACAATCCGTCCGACAACACGATCGGAACCGCCAGCACGGATCGGACGAATCGAATCTCGAACGCCGGTTTCTCGTTCGCCGGAAGCGTGCTGATCGCGGACGCGATGCTTCGACCGGCCTCGAACTCGTCGCGCCACCGCTCCAGCCCGCGCTCATCCCACCGCACGTCGACGTCTAGCATCGACCCGGAAGCATCCGGCGCCCATCGTCCGCGCTCGCTCGTCACGAGGTCGCCCGTGTAGATGTGAGGATGTTGCGCGTAGAGGCTCACCCGCGACGCTTCGAGGGCGCTCCCGATTACGCCGAGCAGCGGCTCGAGCATCGTCATGGCATCAGATGCCATCAGGAGCCGTCCGCCGAGATCCGCCAGCGCCGCGAGCTTCGCATCGCGCGAACTGATTTCGCGCTCGGTATCGACGAACATCCTGTTGGCGGCCTTGGCCACTCCCTCGAGCAGGGCGTCGCGCCGTCGAATCTCTTCCTCGGCGTGCTGGCGCTCGCTTCGCTCGAGTGACAGGGCACACATGTCGGCGATCGAACCCGCGAAGTTCTGTTCCTCGATCGTCCAGGTTCTCGGCTGGCCCACGTGCTCGTGGCACGCAATGCCGACGATTACACCGCCCTGGCGAATTGGCGCATCCAGCAGCGAGGTGACGCCGTGAGGCTTGAGGTAGCTCTCGGTGAGCTCCGATGTCCGGTCATCGAGGTAGCAATCGTCGGCAGCAAGAGCCCGGTTCAGCTCCAGTGCCCGAAAGTACGAGGGGTAATCGCGTGCGAGCAGTTCCTGGCCGTTCGAGTGTTGCCCGCTGGGACGAAGGTACAGATCCTTGCACACGATCCTGGTTCGTTCATCGTCGAACAGCCAGACGGACGCGCGCTCGATATCGAGCGTCTTCGCCGCAATCTCGGTGATCACGTGGAGCGAGACGGCGAGGTCTTCCGCCTGATCACGTGAGCGGGCGAGCTCGAGAAGCGCCTGTTGATGCTGCTTGAGCAACGTGAGGCGCTGCGAATCGGAACGTCGAGGTGTCTGGTCGTCGATCATTAGGGTGCGGCCTCCCGTGCGAACGGGGTGGTGAGCTGGGGCGAGGATTCTACAACAGGAAACTCCGAGACCGTGACGCGGGGGAAGAGGCGTTGCCGTACAGAGAGCACAGAGGCACGGAGAACACGGAGGCAAACACGGACCCTACTGACATCATCCAGACTTTGTGTGCTCCGTGCCTCTGTGCTCTTTGTACGGCAACGCCGTTACCACCCGGTCGCTAACGCTCCCGGCTCTGACTCGGGAGAGACGCATTGCCGTCCGCTGTATTACCATTCGGCGACGCACCAATCCCGACACTGGAGAAACGAATGCGACGCCTCTCGACTGCGATGATCGCGGCCCTTGCCGTGACGATGCTGATTCCGACCGTCACCGCCCGCGCCGATGAAGGCATGTGGCCCTACAACAACGTTCCCCGAGCCGACATCAAGAAGAAGTACGGCGTCGACGTGACGGATGCGTGGCTCAGGAACGTCCAGCTTTCGTCCGTCCGGTTCAACAGCGGAGGCTCGGGCTCTTTCGTTTCGCCGGAAGGACTGGTGCTCACGAACCACCACATCGCCTCGGACGTCCTTGGCAAGATCTCGACACCGGAGCGCGACTACTTCAAGACGGGCTTCCTCGCTGCCACGCGCGACCAGGAGGTCCGGGCGCCGGACCTCGAGCTCAACGTCCTCGTCGAGATCGAGGACGTGACGGATCGCGTCGTCGCGGCGGTCAAGGCCGCGAAGCCCGAAGACGCTGGCGCCGCCCGCCGCTCGGTCATCGCGGACATCGAGAAGGCATCGCTCGAAAAGACCGGCTTGCGATCCGACGTCGTCACGCTCTATCGCGGCGCTCAGTTCAACCTCTACAGGTACAAGAAGTACACCGACGTGCGCCTCGCGTTCGCGCCTGAGTTCACGGTGGCGTTCTTCGGTGGCGATCCCGACAACTTCAACTATCCGCGCTTCAATCTCGACATGGCGCTCTTTCGCGTCTACGAAGACGGCAAGCCGGTCAAGACACAGAACTATCTACCCTGGTCGAAGCACGGAGTGAAGGATGGCGAAGTCGTGTTCGTCTCGGGCAGTCCGGGATCGACGTCGCGACTGAACACGATGATGCACCTGGAGTTCCTGCGCGACGTGCAGTATCCGATCCAGCTGCGGCTGCTCACGGCGCGACAGCGAATGCTGCAGGCATTCAGCGATCGGGACGAAGAGTCCGCGCGGCGGGCGCATGATTCGCTGTTCGGCGTCTCGAACTCGCTCAAGGTCATCACCGGCGAGATGGCGGGGTTGATGGATCCTGCGCTGATGCAGCGAAAGCGCGATCGCGAGGCCGCACTGCGGGCAACGGTGGCTGCCGATCCCGAGATGTCGAAGGAATTCGGCGATGCGTGGGACAGCGTAGCCAAGGCACGATCGGGATTCCGGGAGTACTTCACGGAGTGGCGGGTGCTCGAGCCCGGCCTGTCGCAGCAGTCAGAGCTCTTCAGCATCGCGCGGCGCCTCGTCCGTCTGGCCGACGAGAGCGGAAAGCCGAATTCTGATCGACTGCGGGAGTACTCTGACGCCGGACGCTCGTCGTTCGAGCTGTCGCTGTATTCGCCCGCGCCGATCTATGACGACCTCGAGGTCGCGGAATTGGCGGAGTTTCTGAAGTTCGCCGCAGCCGAGCTCGGAGCAGCCTCCTCGACGACGTCGGCTCTTCTCGACGGAAAGTCGCCCGAGGCGCGGGCGAAGGAGCTCGTCGCCGGAACGAAGCTCGCGGATGTGGCCGCGCGAAAGGCGCTCGCGGCCGGAGGAAAGGCGGCCATCGAGGCGTCAGAGGATCCCATGATCCGGTTTGCGCGGGCCGTTGACGGCCGAGCGCGCGAGCTCAGGAAGCGATTCGAGGCAGACGTCACCGGGGTCGAGGAGACTGCCTACGGCAAGATTGCCCGGGCGGTTTACCGCGCAGAGGGTGGGAAGGTCTATCCGGATGCGACGTTCACGCTGCGACTGGCGTACGGCCGGGTATCGGGATACGTCGAGCCGTCCGGCGCGAAGATCGCGCCCTGGACCACGTTTGGCGGGATGTACGACAAGGCAGCGGGGGCAATGAACAAGGACCCGTATACGCTTCCCGAGAAGTGGTTGACGAAGAAGTCGGCCGTAAAGCTCGACACGCCGATCAACTTCGTGACGACGGCCGACACGATCGGCGGCAACTCGGGATCGCCGCTGGTGAATGCGAAGGGAGAGCTCGTGGGCTTGAACTTCGATCGGAATGCGTTCGGCCTGGTGAGGAACTTCGTGTACGACGAGCAGCGCGCAAGGAACATCGCGGTGGATTCGAGAGGGATGCTGCACGCCCTTCGTGTGCTCTACGGGGCCGGCGCGCTGGCCGACGAGCTTACGGGGGTCAAGGCGGCCGCGCGGTAGGCCGCCGGGCCACGATGGCGTCTCGCCTCCGTGCCTCCGTGTCTGGTCCGAAACCGTGCAGGGGAGTCGGGGCGTGAGGAACTCAGAGTGCCGCGGATCGACGTGCTGCGGCCTAC
>CAZQBW010000022.1:34821-36506 GCA_964591515.1 uncultured Clostridia bacterium | reverse complement strand
ACTAGCCGGCCCGGCTCTGCCGATCGTTCTGACCCTGTCCCCAGATGACTACCGGATTTACGGCGTCGTCGAGGTACTCGAGCCCGACCAGATGCGAGCCGCTCTCGCTGTCGTGATCGATGGCGCGCACGACGGCGCGCGTCCGAAACGAGTATCCCTGTGTCGCGAACTCCACGACCGAGCCTCTCACGAGGTTCTGCTCGAGGCAGACCGACGCACCGTGCGGGCTGACGTCTACCGTCGTCGTCTCGGCACGAAAATCGTCCCCGTTGGCATCGCAGCCAGCGACGATGACCCTGGTGTGGATCTTCACTCGTGGTTCACGGCGCTTGTTGTTGTAAACGTCCAGCATCGATCTTCCCCTGTGACTGCCCCTTGACCCGCTTGCAGCCGCACCCTCTGTATCGGCACCTCTCCGTGAAACCTTAGAGGCGAATTTGGCTACGCCGCGGACAAGGCGAGTGGATTGCCCGCACGCCCGAGGGGTAGGATCTGGCGCGATGCGACACGATGTGACGTGCGACACAGAAGCGACGGATCTCCGTCGTCCGGGAAAGCCCGCTGAACGGATTGTCTGCCTCACGGAGGAGACGACGGAGACGCTCTACCTGCTCGGGGAGGGCGATCGCGTGGTCGGTGTTTCCGGGTACACGGTGCGGCCGCCAGAGGCTCGAAAGAAGCCGAAGGTCTCGGCTTACATCACCGCGAAGTTCGACAAGATCGAGGCGCTCGAGCCCGATCTCGTGCTCGCGTTCTCGGATCTCCAGGCTGACATCTGCGCGGAACTGATCCGTCGGGGAATGACAGTGGTCTGCTTCAATCAGCGATCGGTGGCCGACATTCTCATCATGATCGAGACGGTCGGAGCACTCGCGGGTGTGCCGGAGCGGGGACGGGCGCTCGCAGAGTCGCTGCGCAGCAGCCTGGTCCAGATGCGCGAGCAGTCGCGAGCATCAGGGCGCAGGCCGCGGGTCTTTTTCGAGGAGTGGCACGACCCGCTGATCTCGGGAATCCGGTGGGTCAGCGAGTTGATCGAGATCGCCGGCGGCGACGACATTTTCAGTGAGAATCGGGCTTTCCACGATGGTAAACGGCGGATCGTCGACCCGGCAGAGGTCATTCGTCGCGATCCCGAAGTCCTGATCGCTTCCTGGTGCGGACGGAAGTTCCAGCCGGACGTCGTGCGAGCCCGGCCTGGGTGGGAGAACGTGACGGCGGTGCGCGAGGGACGGCTTCACGAGGTGAAGTCGGCGATGATTCTCCAGCCGGGGCCCGCATCGCTGACGGAAGGGGTGAGAGCCCTGCGAAAGGCGATTGCAGGAGATTAGTTGCGTCAGCAGTGACGGAGTTCTCCTCCGTGCCTCCGTGTCTCCGTGCCTCTGTGTGCGAAGCTCTTCAATCCGCTTCGCACACTGAGACACGGAGACACCGAGGCACAGAGAGTCAAACCATGCGCTCGTGTGGCACAATCGCCACCCTATGCTCCTCACCTCCGTCGAGGCGATCGGGTTCCGGAACCTCACAACCCGCATCGACTTCGGTCCCGGCCTGAACATCCTCTGGGGCCGCAACGCCCAGGGAAAGACCAGCGTTCTCGAGGCCATCTACACCCTCGCGAACACCAAGTCGTTTCGCACCAACATCCTGCGCGAGGCGATCGCATTCGGCGCCTCCGAGGCGATCGT
>CAZQBW010000022.1:0-34721 GCA_964591515.1 uncultured Clostridia bacterium | reverse complement strand
GAAGGCAAGGGGAATCTCGAGGATTATCCGGCCCTTTTTCGTGAGCGGCTCGACCTGCGATTCGAGGCCGAAGCGGCCTCCGGACACGCCCTGATCGGGCCGCATCGAGACGATCTCGAAGTGCTCGTCAAGGGGCGCGAGGTAGGCCGGTTCGGAAGTGCCGGACAGCAGCGAAGTGCCTTATTAATCCTTGATTTAGCGCAAGTCGACGTGTACTATGAAGCGTTTGAAGAGTACCCGATTTTGCTGATAGACGACATCGACGCCGAACTCGACCGGAACCGCATCGATCGGCTGCTCGGTCACGTGGAGGGGAAGGCCCAGACCTTCATTTCTACCTCCAAGCAGGACATCGCCAATTCGTTCCGATCGCGCGCCGAAATCTATGCGGTGAGCGGCGGAATCGTCGAGCGTGAGGCTGCCGATGGCACGGTCGAGGATGGTTCGACGGGTGACAGCGGGACGGGTGAATCCGAGGAGATCTGAAGACGCATGAGCAACGGTGAAACGGGGGCCCCCCAGAAGAAAACAAGCACCTACGGAGCCGACTCCATTCAGGTCCTCGAGGGGCGCGAGGCGGTTCGCAAGCGACCGGCGATGTACATCGGATCGACGGGCGAGCTGGGACTCCACCACCTCGTCTACGAGATCGTCGACAACTCGATCGACGAAGCTCTTGCCGGCTACTGTGACTCGGTCGAGGTCACGATCCACATGGACAACTCCATCACGATCGTCGACAACGGCCGCGGCATCCCCACCGGGATGCACAAGAAGGAGAAGCGCTCGGCCGCTGAGGTCGCGCTGACGGTCCTGCACGCCGGTGGAAAGTTCGACGACAACGCATACAAGGTCTCGGGCGGACTGCACGGCGTCGGCGTCTCGGTCGTCAACTTCCTCTCGGAGTGGCTGCGCCTCGAAATCTGGCAGGAAGGCCACGTGTTCGAGCAGGAGTACCGCCGGGGCATTCCGGTGTCGCCGCTGTCGCAGACGGGCAACACGAAGAAGCAGGGGACGAAGATCACGTTCAAGCCCGACGACCAGATCTTCGACGTAACGGAGTTCAGCTTCGAGACGCTCTCGGGTCGCCTTCGCGAGCAGTCGTTCCTGAACAAGGGCGTCCAGGTCACGATCCTCGACGAGCGGACCGAAAAGTCGCACGTCTTCCTCTACAAGGGCGGCATTGCCGAGTTCGTCAAGCACCTCAACAAGAACAAGAGCGTCATCCACACGACGCCGATCTATTTCGAGCGCGTCTCTGAAAGCATCACGGTGGAGGTCGCGGTACAGTACAACGACAGCTACAACGAGACCGTCTACAGCTTCGCGAACAACATCAACACGATCGACGGCGGAACGCATCTGACGGGCTTCCGGGCGGCGCTCACGCGAACGATCAACAACTACGGTCAGTCCTCCGGGCTCTTCAAGACGATGAAGCTCGGGAGCGGACTCTCAGGCGACGACGTGCGCGAAGGCCTCGTCGCGGTGGTCTCGGTCAAGGTACCGCAGCCGCAGTTCGAGGGTCAGACCAAGACGAAGCTGAATTCGGACGTGAAGGGCATCGTCGAGAACTTCACGAACGAAGCGATCGGCGAGTTTTTCGAACAGAATCCCGCCGTTGCCAAGAAAGTCATCTCGAAGGCGGTCGACGCAGCCCGGGCGCGCGAGGCCGCCCGCAAGGCGCGCGACCTGACGCGACGAAAAGGCGCGCTCGACGCGAGCAGCCTTCCGGGCAAGCTCGCGGACTGCTCCGAGACGGACCCCGCGGCCTCCGAAATCTATCTCGTCGAGGGTGATTCGGCCGGCGGCAGCGCCAAACAGGGGCGTGATCGCCGATTCCAGGCGATCCTGCCGCTCAAGGGAAAGATCCTGAACGTCGAGAAGTCGCGCTACGACAAGATGCTCGGGCATTCGGAGATCCGCGCGCTCATCACCGCGATGGGGACCGGTATCGGCAAGGAAGACTTCGACATCAACAAGCTTCGCTACCACCGCATCATCCTGATGACGGACGCTGACGTGGACGGCAGCCACATCCGCACGCTGCTGCTGACGTTCTTCTACCGGCAGTTTCCGGATCTCATCGAGCGCGGCCACATCTTCATCGCGCAGCCGCCGCTCTTCAAACTGAAGAAGGGCAAGACCGAGCGCTACATCAAGGATGAGGCCGAGATGACGCGGTACCTCATGAAGAAGGCGACGGAAGACGTCATCGTTACCGTCGTCAGCAGCGGAAAGCGGATCGAGGGTCGCGAGCTCACGCGCACGCTCGAGAAGCTGCAGGAGTTCGCCGAGTTCCGTGGCAAGCTCGTGCGCCGGCTGCACGACGACAAGCTCGTCGACGAGCTGATCGCCGCGATGGGAGGCCCCGGCGGTGTGTATACGTCGGGCGGCAAGCTGCTCAAGGTGTTCCAGAGCGAGGAGTCGCTCGGTCGCGTGGCCAGGCACCTGAACGATGCCGGACTCGACGCGCTTCTCGAATTCGACGAGGAGCACAACCGCTGGCGGATCGAGGTACTGCGCACGAGCGGAAACGGCCGGGTGACGATCGACTACGACCTCGCCACCCACGTCGAGTTTTCGCGCGCAACGGAGCTCTATCGCGACATGCCGGATCTTCAGACGGCGCCGTTCACGGTGGGAGAGGGCCCTTCGGCGGTTACGCTCTCGTCCCGGACCGCGCTGCTCGATCACGTGCTCGCGGCGGCGAAGAAGGACATCCACATACAGCGCTACAAGGGTCTCGGCGAGATGAACCCCGATCAGCTCTGGGAAACGACGATGGATCCGGACAAGCGTGTGCTGCTTCAGGTTCGCGTCGACGACGTCGTCGAAACCGACGAGATCTTCACGATCCTGATGGGAGACAAGGTCGAGCCCCGGCGCAAGTTCATCGAGACGAACGCGCTGGAGGTCCGCAACCTGGATGTGTAAGGAGATTAGACAGGATTAACAGGATTTTTCAGCATTAACAGGATTCAGCTGGGGCTATTTGAGCTGCGTTCGCACAACCATAGAAAATCCTGTTAATCCTGAAAAATCCTGTTAATCCTGTCTAATCCTTACTCAGCCTCGACGACGGTAGCGGGAAGCGGGCGGTCGACCTTGGGGCGCGTCGGAGACTCGGCAAGTTGCCAGCCGAGGACGTAGATAGTCCTCGCGACTTCCTGGAGCTTCGTGAAGTCGATCTTCTCAACCTGATCGCTCACGCGGTGGTAGTCCTCGTGAAGCCCGCTGAAGAAGAAGATGATCGGAATGCCCTTCTTCGCGTAGTTGAAGTGATCGCTCCGATAGAACAGGCGCTGCGGATCGGCCGGGTCGTCATACTTGTAGTTGAACTGCAGCTTCAGATAGGCGTCGTTCACGCGCTCGCTCGTCGCCCCAAGCTCGTCGCTCATCATCTTTGACCCGATCGCGTAGACCTCGTGAGGCCCCGACAGCACCGCGTTGCGGGGATTGTCGTCTCCGGCCGCGCGCGTTCTGCCAATCATGTCGATGTTGAGCTGTGCAACGATGCGGTCGAGGGGGATGGTCGGAAAGTCCGTGAAGTACTCCGATCCCCAGAGACCCTTTTCTTCGCCGCAATGCCATACGAAGAGAACCGAGCGCTTCGGGCGGCGCGGCGTCCTGGCAAGAGCCTCGGCCATCGCGAGCAGGGCTACAGTTCCGGACCCGTCGTCGTCCGCTCCGTTGCTGATGATGTCTCCCTCGGCGCCAGGGGCGTCGTTGATGCCAATGTGGTCGTAGTGCGCGCCGAACGCCACGTACTGGTCCTTGAGCACGGGGTCGGAACCGGTCCACACGGCGACGACGTTCTGCGTCCACTGCACTTCGGACCGCGTCGAGACCTCGAGGGCAAGCGTCTTGGACGCAGTCAGCGCGAAACCCTCAACAGGCGTCCCGCTGTCGAAACCCTTCCAGATGGACTCGGCGTCGGATTTCTCTCCTGCGAAGATCGCCTGCGTGAGAGCCATTCCGGCAACTGCAGCCGGAATTTCGGCCTCGGACGGACCGCGCAGCTTTGTCGGCTCGAGCGTCTCGGTGCCGAGCAGCGTGCGAAGACGTTCCCACGTCTCGAATCCGCGTTTCGTTGGCACGTAGACGATCGCCAGAGCGCCGTGCTCGCGCGCCGCGGCAGCCGGGCGAGTCCACGTCGAGCCTCGCCGCAGATCCTGGAACGAGCCGCCCGGCGGGAAGAATGCCAGCTGTGCGACGACGATCTTCCCTTTCACATCGAGACCGCGATAGGGATCGACGTTCTTCGTGGCGTTTACCCATCCGTGACTGACATAGACGAGCTCGGCGTTGGCCGCGCCGGCCGCCGGCCGTGCAAACCAGCCCTCGCCGTGCGCAAAGGCCGTGCCCGAGAGCGTGAGCCTGGCTTTCTCGTCGACGATGACGTCTCGCGACAGTTCGATCTTCTGGAAGAACGATCCGTCGTCGCCGGCGGGAGAAAGACCCCATCGGGACAGCATCGTCGCGATGAACTTCGCTGCAGTGTTGAGTCCACGCGACGGCGTGTCCCGGCCTTCCAATTCATCGGAAGCGATGAACGAGAGGTAGTCGCGAAGCTGACCGGACGTGATGTGCTCGGCGCTTGTGCGGCCCGGGAGCCGGATGGCACCTCTGGCGGCCGAGCCTTGGGCGAACGTGAATACGGGAGCGAGGCCCATCGCACCGACGAGTGCGACGACCAGCGTGGCTTTCCTCATGAATGTCTCCTGATGGCGATCACGGACCCGCTGTCGGGTTCAGGGACGATACTACGTCCAACCGGAAATCCGGTTTCCGGCAAACAATGCAGACCACCGAGCCGTCGACCGACGAGTGGTCGCGCGGGACGAAGCGTTCGTGCGGCCGGCCGCCAACGATGAAAAGGCCGCGACAACTCATCGTTGTCGCGGCCTGCTTCGCGTGTCGTCTGGCCGGGGATACCGCCGCACCGTTTGACCGGCCCGACGGCCCCCCAAGTTAACCCCGACCAGATTCCCCGTACCCTTATCGGTGACTCCAGCACCCTCTTCGGAGTTTCCCGATGGACACACTGACGTTATGAATAATGACTTGGGCGCACATCCGCAAAGCGCGGCGTGGTCAAGCACTTCAGGAGCGCGCCCGCCGCGATAGACATACTCAAGCGCCGTGCCAGAGCCGGGGTCTACGAATCCTCCCGCAAAACGGCAGAAACTACCGCGAGAAGCTGAATCGGCGCGTCCGACTTCCGGGAATCAAGACGCCGAGCGTCCGGAATCCCGGAATAGCGAACGAAATTGATGCGCTTCCGCTTCGATCAGCGTGTCCGATCGGGGTCGCCATCCGCATCCGGTGTCGCGGGAGCAGGCCGATCGCCATCAGAGTCGGCGTCTTCACCCTCGATCACCTCGCCGTCGACCTCGTCCTCGGTGTCGTCATCGATGTCGTCGTCCATGACGTCGAGTCCATCGTCGAGTACTTCGAGATCTTCGTTGTGGTCCTCGTCCTCGTCCCAGAACACGCGACCAGTGGACGTGACCTGCAGCGGCTGTTTGGGACCACCGCGCGCCTTGTCGCCCTTGTCGCCGCGCCCGCCCTTTCGGCCCTTCTTTCGAATGGCGTCGGGACCGAACGACCGTGAGCGGTCGCGAACGCGCTCGCCGCCGGGCTCAGGCGGGGCATCGAAGCCACCCCCTCCCGGAGGGCCCCCCATCGGTCTCGGACCGTATCCTCCCTCTCTTGGACCGGACGGACGATCGCCGCCGAATCCACCTGGTGAAGGCGGTCGTCGAGGCGGGGGTGCACCGGTTCTTTCCGGTGGACGTGCCTCGTTGACCGAGATCGGTCGACCTCCAAATGGCTGATTGTTGAATTTGCGGACAGCCTCTTCCGCAACAGCGCGATCTTCGAACTCGACGAAAGCGAAGCCTCTCGGCTTGCCGGTTTCGCGATCGAGCGGAAGCCAGACTCCCGAGACGGCTCCCGCAGCGCCAAAATGTTCCCGAAGTTCCGCTTCCGTCGCACTGTACGGAAGATTCCCGACAAAAAGTCTTACGGCCATGAACCTATGTACCTGAATTTGTTGCGGTCGATTGACCCGCACTGTCGTCTGCGAGGTGCAGCATACTACTCCCGTGTTCCAAAATGCCGCAACAATTGATGGGCCAGAGGGAGAAGGGGAATCCGCGTTGCACTTTCAGACGTCAACCTGAAACTCATTGGTGGACCGACTGCGCGACGCGCAGCGCCCTGAGTGAACGAATGTGGCCGGCGACATCGCGGAATTTCGGATTGACGGCCTGAACCTGCCGCAGCTCCGAGATCGCCTCGGTTACCCTGCCCTCCTTCTCGAACAGCAGTCCGAGCTGGTAGTGCAGTTCAATACGCTCGCGCAGCGGACGGCGAGGTGCGGCAACTCCCGATTCGAACCAACCCTGAGCGACATCGAAGTCGCCGAGATCCATGTTGCAGAGTCCGATCATGTAGCAGCAGCGCACGTAACGCGCGCCGCGCTCCCTCTCGTCGATGAGCGAAAGCGCCGTCGTGAACTTCTCGAGCGCTTCGCGTGGAAGGCCCATCTCACGGTAGGCAATGCCCAGATCGAACTGCGCGTCGTGTACCAGCGGGTTGTTCTCCGGCTGCGAGAGCAGCTGCCGCGAGCTTTTTCGACGCTTGGCGATGAGCGCGTCGAAGTACGGATCGTCCGGAGAGAGGTCCGCGGCGCGCCTCAACTCGGTTCCGGGACGAAACTGAACGATCATCTGCTCGGGAACCTTGACGATCTCTCCCGACGGCGGAATCTGTCTCCAGTGAAACGGACGCTTGCGCGTCGAGAAACTTCCGAATCCCCGGACGCTGACCGTTTCTCCCTTGGCTAGTCCGTCGCCGATGGCCGCAAGCGTGGCGTTGACGATGCGAGTCGCCTGCCGCTTCGACAGACCATCGTCGACAAGGCGTCCGACGAGGTCTTTCTTTGTCGTCCGGGCCATCGTTCAGCGTTTGGAAGAGTTCGGGTTCACCGGGAGGTCGTGCGGGGGCCGCACGGCCGAATGGTACCCGGACGCCGAGGGGGGAACAAGGCGATTGCAGTCAGGCCGACGCCGTCGCGCCGATGCGCGCGAACGCTATGCTATCGTCTCGCCAGGATGTTCGTGAACCCGCTAGTTCGTACGCTCCGGTGTCGAATTCGGCGACGGCCCGGGAACTTCGGCCTGCTCGCCACGGCAATCGGAAGCGCAGGTGCCCTGATCGGAGAGATTCGGACCCAGCGGCTCGGCACCGTTCACACGATTCGCGACATCGAGGTCCTCGTCAGCGACCTGGAGCATCTCGAGCGGGTCCTCGCGGTGATCGCGGAGTCGACCGATACCGCCGTCATGGAGGTGATCGACGAGGTCCGGCAGAAGCACGTCGGCGGCAAGATACACATGGTCAGCCGCTATCAAGTGAAGTCGCTGGCGGACTTGCGCCGCGTCTACACGCCAGGCGTCGCCGAGATCTGCAGGCTCATAGCGAGCGATGCGTCGAAGGCACGGGTCTACACGTCGATCCCCAGGACGGTCGCCATCGTTACCGATGGAACGGCGATTCTCGGTTTGGGACGCATCGGGGCTGTGGCCGGCATGCCTGTGATGGAGGGCAAGGCAATGCTGCTCGAGCAGCTGGTCGGACTCAGTGGAATTCCGATCCTGCTCGACACGACCGATCCCGACGAGATCGTGCGGACGGTGTGCGCGATCGCACCGAGCTTCGGCGCGATTCAGCTCGAGGACATTGCGGCCCCGGCGTGCTTCGAGGTCGAGACGCGACTCGTGTCGGCGCTTCGTATGCCCATCTTCCACGATGATCAGCACGGAACCGCGACTGTGACGCTCGCAGCGATCCTGACGGCGTGCAAGCGGGCTCGCCGCGATGTGAGATCGGCCGTCATCGGACAGATTGGCCTTGGTGCCGCTGGAGCGACGATCGCCCGATTCGCGATGCAGGTCTCGGACCGGCCGGTCCTTGGTGCGGACCTTAGCAACGAGGCCGTGGCGCGTCACGTCGCGGCGGGCGGCGTGGGATCGACCATCGACGAGATCATGCGCTGGTCTGACATCGTGGTTGCGACGACCGGAGTTCGCGGACTCATCAATCCGGAGCAGGTCCGTCCTGGTCAGATCATTCTCGCGCTGTCGAATCCCGATCCGGAGATCGAGCCGGAGGTCGCGCTCGCGTCAGGGGCGGCATTTGCGCTCGACGGCGCGTCGGTGAACAACCTGCTGGCGTTTCCGG
Source organism: uncultured Clostridia bacterium (assembly GCA_964591515.1). GTDB lineage: Bacteria > Acidobacteriota > Blastocatellia > UBA7656 > JADIYM01 > JADIYM01. The sequence goes on along the minus strand of CAZQBW010000022.1, from coordinate 26,471 downwards.
GAATACTCCGCGGAGCGCTCGACGCGGGCGCTACGGGCGTGACGCGCGAGATGTTCGTGGCGGCAGCGAACGCGATTGCCGATTTCGGGGCGTGGCACGACGTGACTGTTCCGGACCCTCTCGACAGAAAGGTGCACCGCAACGTGGCCCACGCGGTCGCGCGAGCGGCGCACGAGAGTGGCGTGGCGACGGTGCCCCTCGACGCGGACTACTTCGGCGCGGCCGAGTTGGACTGATCTGACCTGAGCTCTCTGTGCTCTCTGTGACTCTGTGCTCTCGGTATGCCATCGGCAAGGCGTTGCCATACAGCGAGCACAGAGTCTCAAACGGCACAAAGACTCAGAATCCAGCTAAAGTCGGAACGTGATCACCGATATCGCCACAGCAGCCCACAGCACGACGTTCACGAGCAGCGGCCAGTCGGTCAGCAGCGCATCGGTTGGGTCGCCACCCGATTGGCGCTGATGGATCAGGTAGAAGTACCGGAAGATCCCGTAGATCACGAACGGCACCGTGAAGATCAGGTGGTTCGAGCCGAATCGCTCCACCGTCGACGGCCAGACGGTGTAGAGGATGTAGCAGAGGATCGCAGACGTCGCGACGATGACGATCATCTGGTCGAGAAGCTCGGGACTGTAGTGCACGAGAACGCGCCGGTGATTCGTCGCGTCTTCCTCGAGAAGCGTCAACTCGTGACGCCGCTTGCTGAACCCGAGGAACAGCGCGAGCAGCATCGTGCAAAGGAAGAGCCACTCGGAGGCTGGCACGTTCACCGCCGCCGCGCCGGCTGCGACCCTGAGCACGAATCCCGAGGCGAGGAACATCACGTCGAGGATGACACTGTGCTTGAAGTAGAGCGTGTAGCCGATCGTCGATATCAGGTACGCCACAACGAGTGCGGCGAACAGGCGTCCCAGTCCAAAGGACGCCGCAATACCGATCGCAGCAAGGACGCCGGCGAGACCGAGGGCACTTGCTGGCGACAGGCGACCCGACGCGATCGGCCTGAGCATCTTCACCGGATGCTGCCGGTCCGATTCGCGATCGAGCACGTCGTTGAGAAGATAGGTGGCGCTGGCAACTGCGCAGAAGACCAGAAACGCTGCGGTCGCGCGCTCCAGCGCTCGCTCCTGGAAAATCGTGTTCGCGAATATCGCCGGAGCGAACACGAACAGGTTCTTCAGCCACTGCTTTGGCCGAACCGCCGAGATCAGCGCGATCGGTAAGGCGACCTTACGGTCACTGGCTTCGATCGTCTTGGAATGTTGGGGATTCACGGATGTCTTTGAGGAGCGCTAAGACCGCCGCAAGTCTATCCAGCGCGCATCCTTACGGTCAATCGACGAGGTCGGCCGCTCTTTTTTGAAATGGGGCTAAAGTTCCCACGGGGCGAGCCGAAAAGGTAGGCAGCGAAGAGTTGGACGCCACGGGAAACCGAGGCGGTGTTTTTTGAACGACTGCGGTGCAGCACGCGCCGCGCCGATGATCACCGACAAGAGCACACCGGGAGCGATCCCGGGTCGCAATGCCTCAGGTCTTGGCTCGACCAAGATAGCAGGGGATGCCGAAGTGAAAGGTTGGACCGATTCCGCATTCGCCCCAAAGAATCATCCTTCCGCCCCCAACTCGCTTTCTTTGCTACCGGTGACGGCCCCCGCCGTCACGCCCCCGCGCCAGGACCACCCCCCGAAGCCATTGCAACTCGCTTGAAGTCGTGGAGCCTCGTCGCACGCGTGCGTTCGAGAACGGGGGATGCGATTCGTTCGCGTTCTTCGAGCCCGTTGGGCCGGAAGTCTCAGCCCCCACCCGCGCAAGCGGGAGAGGCCCTTGGCTGCCGGTATCAATCGCCCCTGTGCCGGGAAAGCCTTCCTTGGCGCCTCGGCTTCCGGCCCGTTCAGGCTACTCTCGAACGAAACCATGCACTGACGTCGACCGACTTGACGCTGCAGAGAGCCTCTCCGCGAACCCCGGCCCCACACCGACGCGGAGAGGCTTTCGCGCGTTTCAGAGGAAGAGTAGGCAGGATTACGGGAATATCAGGATTTAGAGAATCCTGATTGATCCTGTTAATCCTGAAAATCCCGTAATCCTGTCTACTCTTTCGTCGCGTTATGATGGCGGCATGAAAGTTCTGAGTGCTGCCGAGATGCGAGAGGTCGACCGGCTTACGACCGAGCGATACGCGATTCCGGGTCTCCTCCTGATGGAGAATGCGGCTGCCAGAGCCGCCGAGGCGATCGAGCAGACGTTCGGCGAAATGGCTAACCGCTACGTGAAGATCGTGTGCGGGCGCGGCAACAACGGTGGCGATGGCGCGGCCGTTGCGCGGCAACTCTGGATGCGCGGCGCACTCGTCGACGTAGTCCTGCTCGGTCAAGTGGACCTCACGACCGGCGACGCACGGACCAACTTCGACATCGTCCGGTCGATGGCAGCGTCAGGTTGCGGCATCGGGCTTCGCGAAATCGGCACGCGAGCCGAAGTGTGGGACGAGTTCGAAGACTCCGAGCCGGATCTCTACGTCGACGCAATCTTCGGCACTGGACTCACTCGTCCGGCCGAGGGGATTTTCGCCGATGCGATCGAATGCCTGAACAATCGAGCCGCGACGTCGCTGGCGTCGCTCGACCTTCCGTCAGGCCTCGCCTCGGATCTGCCGGAGCCGATCGGGCCGCACGTCGTTGCGGATCTCACTGTCACGTTCACGGCCCCGAAACCGTCGTGCGTCCTGCCGCCGGCGGTTTTTGCGTGCGGACTCGTCGCCACGGCGGCCATTGGCTCACCCGAGGAACTCCTCGACGGATGCGGCTCGCAGTTGACGCTGGTTACCCCTGAAGCCGTCGCCGAGTGGCTTGCCGAGTCCGCGCGCCGCCCCGACGCGCACAAGGGCTCGGTCGGCCGTGTGCTCGTGGTTGCGGGATCGTCCGGAAAGTCCGGTGCCGCGGCGATGGCGGGCGATGCAGCCCTTCGGGGCGGCGCCGGCCTCGTCTCGATTGCGACGCCGTCGGTTGTCGAAGGCCTCGTCGCCTCACGTGCCATGGTCGAGACGATGACGGAGCCGGTGGCTTCCGCGGAGGACGGAACGTTCGACGAGTCCTCGATACGGCGATTGCTCGAGCTCCACGAGCGTACTGACGTCACCGTGCTGGGTCCGGGAATCGGACTGAGCCCATCCGCGCGCGCCGTCGTGCACGCGATCCTGCGCGAGCGCAAGGCCCCCGTGCTGGTCGACGCCGACGCGTTGACGTTGCTTTCGCCCTGGCCGGCAGACCTGACTGGCGAACGTGATCGACCGATCATTGTCACGCCACACGCTGCCGAGATGGCGAGGATCTCAGGAACCGACACCGGGACCGTCCTCGCTGATCGCGTTGCGGCCGCCCGCTCGTTTGCCACTCGCTTCGGCGTGATCGTCGCGATCAAGGGTGCACGGACGGTGATCGCCGAGCCCGGCGGAGAGGTGTTCGTGAATCCCACCGGCAACGCCGGAATGGCAACGGGCGGAAGCGGGGACGTGCTGTCCGGCCTCATCGGAGCTCTCGTTGGGCAGCGCAGATCGGATCCGATCGGCTCGACGATCGCCGGCGTTTATCTTCACGGTCTGGCTGGTGATCTGGCGGCTCGCGAGTCCGGCGTCCGGGCACTCGTTGCAACCGACATTGCGGCGTTCCTCGGTCCGGCGTTCCTCGAAGCCGGCGGGGAGGGCGAGCGGCCGTGATCCGACCCTTTCGACTTCGGACGACGTCGCCAGAGGAGCTCGAGGCTGTTGGGCAGCGCTTTGGCGAGATGCTCGAGTCTCACGGAGTCGTTTTACTCGAGGGCGAGCTCGGCGCTGGCAAGACGCTGTTCGTCCGTGGCATGGCCGCGGGGCTCGGTGCGGACCCGAACGAGGTGTCGAGTCCGACGTTCAGTCTCGTGAATCGGTACGAGGGAGGCCGCCTGCCGCTCGTCCATCTGGACCTCTATCGCCTGGAATCCGCGGCACCGGAGTCGACGGCGCGGCTCGTCGGACTCGACGACCTCCTGGTCGAGAATGCCGTCGTCGCGATCGAATGGCCCGACCGGCTAGCAGGAATCGGTCTCGTGTCGCCGGTCAGCGTGAGCATCGCCTACGACGGCGCCGATGCGCGGGTCGTGACGGCGACGGACAACCAGAACCCCGAGCGGTAGCGAGGGGCCTGCAATGCCTTAGCGGCCAGCCGCGACGATTGACCGGCCCCTCGCTACCGCTCGGGGTTCTGGTTGTCCGTTTTCGGCGGCGTGTGTTACTTTTTCGACTGGAACTTCGAGCCTCCGCACGCCCGTCGGGCGCGCGGAGGCTCGCGCACTATCAGGAGGCAGGACCGACGTGGCGCTCGATCTCAAGCGACGGCTCGAAGAGGAGCTCAAGCAGCTCGACTACGAATATCGGAATGAGCTGCCCAAGGAGTTGCAGCGCGCGGCTGCACTTGGCGACCTTCGAGAGAATGGCGAGTACGAGTCGGCGCGAAACCGTCAGGACTATCTTCGCCTTCGCATCCACGCGGTTCGCAAGCGCCTGGCGGACATCTCGATGCTCGATGTCGACCGACTCCCGCGAGATCGCGTTGGCTATGGCTCGCGGGTCGAGCTCTACGACCTCGATCGCGAGGAGGAGGTCACGTTCAGCATCGTCATGAGCGAGGACGCCGATGCCGAGGCTGGACGGATCTCGACGAGCTCGCCTATCGGCAAGAGCCTTCTGAACAAGATGGTGGGCGATGAGATCGTTGTCACCATTCCGAACGGCGTCCGTCGATTCGAAGTAATCGGCCTCAAGACCATTCACGAGGTCGACATTATCGAAACCGACACACCGGCCTGACGGGACGAATGCTTGACGCCTCACAGGGCGCCTCCTATCATCCGAAGCCGGCGATCGAATCGCCGCTCTCTTGCGCGTATGACAATCAGCAACGCCATTGGCGCCGCCTGCACGTCGGTCCTGAACGTGATCGTTTCTGGAATCGCGCGCAGCAGGTTCATCACGCCGAACATCCTCACGCTCGTCGGGCTGCTGATCAACGTCTACTGTGCCTGGCTCTACGGTACCGGCCACTTCTTCGCAGGCGGGCTGGTCCTCATTCTCGCGAACGTCTTCGACATGCTCGACGGGCGTGTGGCGAGACTGCAGGGACGGGTAACGCGATTTGGCGCGTTCTTCGATTCCGTGATCGATCGGTACTCGGATCTGATCGTGTTCGTCGGGATCATGATCTTCTACGCTCGCGACACGGCCGCCCACTCCACGGTCTACGTGGCGCTCACGGGGATCGCGCTCATCGGCTCGGTGATGGTCAGCTATTCCCGCGCGCGTGCCGAGGGGCTCAACATCGAGTGCAAGGTCGGGTTCCTCGAGCGTCCTGAGCGCGTCGTGCTGCTCATTATCGGCTCCCTGACCGAGGTCTCTCCGGCAACCTACACGGCCGTGGCGAGCGTCTCTCCGTTCGTGGCCGAGTTCCTGTTCTACAAGATGCGCGCGGTGCTATGGGTGCTCGCGGTTCTCTCGCACTGGACCGTGATCCACCGGGTGTACCACACGCGAGGCGAGTTGCTGCGTGCCGATGGACTCGGCGAAGCCCCGCCGGTCCAGCCGGCGTCCGAGCTTGCGGGACGCGATACGGCCGACGAGATGCTCGGCGGCTCCAGCGTTCGACAGTCGTAGTCTCGTAGCGAGCCGAGGTGCCGCGATGAATCGTCCCCCGATAGCCTCGTTTGCGTGCCCGTGCTGTGGCGGCGACATGGATGCGGTAGCGCGGGTGTGCACGTGCGGAGCCCGGCTCGTTGGTGAACCGCTTCTCGACCCGCCTTCGCCGAAGCCGATGGTTGGAAGCGCCGTTGCGTCCGTTCTGTGCGCGATGCTGGCGCTGCTGTCGGTCTGGTTCAGGCCGATGCTGGTCTTTGGGGTCTTCGCGCTAATTGCGTCCATTCGCGCGCTTCGCGCCGGAAGGGCGAATCCGGAGCGGTTTGGCGGCGCCCGAATTGCGCGGACAGGGCTCGTGCTCGGGTGTGCGGCGCTTGTGGGCGTGGGCAGCTGGTGGGCGGCCGGGATTCCGCGCGCGATCGAGCGCAGCCGCGAGCAGCAGGCCGCGGCGACGCGTGCCGAGATGTACGCCCTTTCGTCGAGGATGATTTCGTACCGAGCCCGGTTCGGGGCTTTCCCGTCCCGGTTGTCGGACCTCGAGCGACTCGACGACGCCGAGTCCACCACTCGCGCGCGCGACGGGTGGGACCGCCGGATCGCCTACGCCGCTTTTACTTCAGGCATCGCGTCGCGTGGTCGCACGCCGCAGCTGAATGCGAACTTCGAGCTTCGTTCGCCCGGCCCTGACGGCGTGCCGAACACGTCCGACGATATCGTCATGCGCGACGGTCAGATCGTCGATGGCGGTGCGTCCGAAGCGGCGCCAACCGGCCGACTCCCCATGACGGTTCCCGTCAGCAATCACATCCGGTAAGGTTCACGTCTCGTCGGGCCGGCTCGACGGCGTCCATCGAATGTTCCGAAAAGTACTGATCGCCAATCGTGGGGAGATTGCCGTTCGCATCGCGCGCGCGTGTCGCGAGATGGACATCTCTCCCGTCGCCGTCTACTCCGAGGCTGACCGCGCGGCATTGCACGTCCGCGTGGCCGACGAGGCATATCTGCTTGGACCCGCGCCGTCGCGAGAGAGTTATCTTCGTGGCGACCGGATTATCGCTGCCGCGCTCGAGAGCGGCTCCGAGGCGATTCATCCGGGTTACGGGTTCCTCTCCGAATCAGCCGAGTTCGCGCGGGCAGTGCGCGAGGCAGGTCTCAAGCTCATCGGCCCTTCGCCTGAGGCCATGGAGCTCATGGGCTCGAAGACGGTCGCGCGCCGAACCGTTCGCGACGCGGGAGCGCCCGTAGTGCCCGGCACTGTCGAGCCAGTCTCGGATCCCGAGGAAGGGCGCCGCGTCGCCGCCGAGATCGGGTATCCGGTGATGCTCAAGGCCTCGGCCGGAGGCGGCGGAAAGGGCATGCGGCTCGTGCACGCGCCCGATGAGCTCGCATCGGCGTTGGAGAGGGCCGGCTCGGAGGCCGCGGCAGCCTTTGGCAACGCGGCGGTATACATCGAGAAGGCCATCGTGAGGCCGCGCCACATCGAGATCCAGCTGCTCGCTGATAGTTACGGAAACTGTGTCTACCTCGGCGAGCGCGAATGCTCGATGCAGCGACGGCACCAGAAAGTCGTGGAGGAGTGTCCCGCGCCATTCGACGACGCAGGACTGCGCAAGCGGATGGGCGAGGCTGCGGTGACGATCGCGAAGGCGGCGAACTACGAGGGTGCCGGTACGATCGAGTTTCTCGTCGACGCGGACCGGAACTTCTACTTCCTAGAGATGAATACGCGCCTGCAGGTCGAGCACCCGGTGACGGAGCTCGTGACGGGTCGCGACCTCGTGCACGCGCAGCTTCGCGTTGCCGCCGGACAGCCGCTCTGGTTCACGCAGGACGATGTCAGCCTGCGCGGTCACGCCATCGAGGTGCGGATCTATGCCGAGGACCCCGAGGCCGGGTTCATCCCGTCCTCCGAGCGGATCACGAGGCTGCGCGAGCCCGCGGGACCGGGCATCCGGGTCGACAGCGGCGTGTACGAAGGCTGGGAAGTGGCAATTCACTACGACCCGCTTCTCGCGAAGCTCGCCGTCTGGGCCGAGACGCGTACCGAGGCGATCGCGCGATTGCGCCGAGCCCTCGGCGAGTACGCCATTGGAGGGATTCGATCGACTCTGCCGTACTTCCGCGCTCTGTGCTCCGATGAGAATTTTCTCGCCGGCGACATCGACACGCAGTACCTCGACCGGTGGATCGCGGAGCGGGCGGCGACCGGATTCGGCAAGGAGCCAGGCGAAAAGCTCGTGCAGGACCTCTCGCTTGCTGCTGCGGCGCTCGATGTCCGCAATCAGGCTGCCAAGCCGGTAACCGCCTCGTCAGGGGATTCGACGAGCAACTGGAAGCGGAACGGGCGTTCGAGCTCGATGCGAGGATAGACAGGACGGGCGATCATGAAACTCGAGGCACAGTCCGGAGAATCTACCTGCACGTTCGAGTTCGACGAGCGGGGCGGGACGTTTCGCCTCTCACTCGATGGACGTGAGATCGAAGGCGATGTGCTGCAGCCGGAGCCCGGCGTCTTCTCGTTCATGGTCGGTCATCGAGTTGTCGAGTTTCACGTGAGCAAGCTGCCCGGCATCGAGACTCGTCGAGTCGTGACGGTCACAGGAACGACGGACGTCCGCATCATCGATCGAAAGCACCGATCGCCGGGAGACGAGGCGGAAGGTGACGGGCAACAGATCATGCTCGCTCCGATGCCCGGCAAGGTCGTCGCAATTCTCGCTGCCGTTGGCGACACCGTCGAGCGAGGCCAGGGAGTGCTCGTCGTCGAGGCGATGAAGATGCAGAACGAGGTCAAGGCGGCGCGTGACGGCGTCGTCTCCGAGATCAAGGTGTCCGCAGGAGACACCGTCTCGGCCGGACAGGTTCTCGCGCGCCTCGAATAACAGGCGAACCTCGTCGCTCCTGGCGCGAGCACTCGCGCGGAGGCCCCGAGTACACCATATCGTCGATCGCCGCACAGGATCGTATGACTTGCGCATCCACGATCGCCGCGAGCACTCGTCGGACTTGGTGGAATTGGCCAGCAAAGTCGCCGTTTTCGCCTTCGCCGGTACTGTGGCCCCACACTTGCACAAGTGTTTGGCGCAGCTCAGTACACGTTTGGTTCTGACGACGGAGGAAGCGATACCATGAAACTCTTTGGCGACATCACCCTGAACTCGGTACTTCGAATCACGTCGGTCTCCGCGCTTGCCGCGGTAATCGCTCTCGGCGCGGGCCTCTCACCGGCCTCCGCGCAGTCTTCGCGGAAGTACCGCGATGTGAATCCCTACGGCAACGGCCGCGGCGTGAGCTCGAACCGGAACGACATTCAGCGTCAAGCCATGGTCAATGGCTACACCGAAGGCTTCGAGGAAGGCAGCCGCGCCCGCCGCGACCGCCGCAGCTCGGACTTCCGTCGCACTTCGCCCTACCGGAATGGAAAGAGCGGTTACAACCGAACCTGGAACTCGGAGCGCGACTATCAGAACTGGTATCGCCAGGGATACGAGAAGGGCTTCAACGACGCCTTCTACGGACGCGCCCGAAACCGCGGCTATGACCGGAACAACAGCGGCGGCTACTACACCAACGGTGGCGGCTACGGGAACAACAACGGCGGCTACTACGGCAACGGTGGCGGCTACGGCAACGGTGGCGGCTACGGGAACAATGGCGGCTATTACGGCAGCGGTGGCGGCTACGGGAACAACGGCGGCTACTACGGCAACGACCGCGGCGACCTTTCTCCGCAGGAAGTCGCGCAGCGCGCCGGACAGAGAGGCTACTATGCCGGCTATCAGCGCGGTCAGTACGACGCACAGCAGCGGAACCAGCCGAATCCGCAGGGCCACGGCGCCTACCAGTTCGGGTTCGACGGCTTCGACCGTGAGTGGGGCTCGGCTCAGACGTATCAGCAGTCGTATCGAAGCGCTTTCGTCGCCGGATACCAGGACGGATACGCGCGTCGCGGCAACGGCTACGACAACTATCGCCGCCGGCCGTAACGGTCCACACTCGAGCGCGCGATGATCCGCGCGATCGCAAACGGCGCGACTCGGAAGCGATTCCAAGTCGCGCCGTTCTTCATGCTCGACACACGCTGCGAAGGCGCGCGTGTCGATACGAGAACGCGATCGCCTGCGCAGGCCGACGCGCATGACGCGAATCGGGCCGTCGTGACGGGCGATTCGACGCACCGCTTGGAAAACCGCTCCCAGAGCGGGTCTCCGGGCGACAGCCCCGAGAGTCGCTCCGGGAGCCACTTTTCGGGACACGGGTGGCCGGAGGTGGTGCGCCGAGACTGTGACGACCGCGGATCATCGCAGCCCTTGCGACCCTCCTTCATCGCCCTGAAACCCGCTCCTGGAGCGGGTTTCAGTCGTCAGTGCCTCGCACGCGCGTCGGCACCGAACCCGTCGGCAAAAAAAAGTTGACAACGATTTGGACAGTCTCTATACACAACAACATATTGTGTAGGTTTACGCCTTGTACACAAGAAAGCTCGATGTACAGTATCTTGTGGATGAGGCATAGAAAGACTCTAAAGGAGAACGACGCGATGGCAACGAAGGCACCTGCGAAAGCAGCTCCGAAGAAAGCGGCGGCGAAGGCCGCTCCGAAGAAAGTAGCGGCGAAGGCTGCTCCGAAGAAGGCCGCGGCGAAGGCCGCCCCGAAGAAGGCTGCGGCGAAGGCTGCACCGAAGAAGGCTGCGGCAAAGGCCGCCCCGAAGAAGGCTGCGGCGAAGGCTGCACCGAAGAAGGCAGCTCCGAAGAAGGCCGCCGCCAAGCCGGCTGCGAAGAAGGCTGCACCGAAGAAGGCTGCCGCCAAGCCGGCTGCGAAGAAAAGCTAGTCTTTCGATCGCACAACGGGGAGTATGAATGGGGAGACAGGCGACTGTCTCCCCATTTTCCTGATACAAACACGCCTGTGGAATTCGACGAGAGACCGTGGGGGAACTACCTGGTTCTCGACGAGGGCGCGGGCTACAAGGTCAAGCGCATCGTCGTGCATCCGGGGCGGCGGCTTAGCCTGCAGCGCCATCGGCGTCGGCACGAGCACTGGATCGTGATCACCGGCACGGCACGCGTGACTCGCAACGACGAGGTCTTCGATCTCGAGTCGAGGCAGACCGTCGACATTCCCCTCGGAGCGCTCCATCGAATCGAGAATCCGGGATCGGATCCGCTCGTCATCATAGAGGTCCAGCACGGAGACTATCTCGGCGAGGACGACATCGAGCGCATCTCGGACGACTTCGGACGTGTGACTTAGCGTCGCGGCCTATTTTCGCAGTCGCTCGTAGATCGCCATTTCGTCCGCCGCGTCCTCGTAACGCTCGAGCTTGCGATAGACGAGTGCGAGCGTGCGATGCCCTTCGGCAAATGTGGGATCAAGCGTCAGCGTCGTGAGAAACGCTCGCTCTGCACGTACGTACGCGTCGTGGTCCTGAGAGCGATCACCCAGGATCAGCTCGAGCTGGCCGAGCTCGAAGTAGCCGAGCGGATCACCCGGCGTCGACGCGACATAGCGCTCGAGCGGAGCGCGTGCATCGTCGTATCGCCCGACGTCGCGCAGCGCTCGCCCGTAGTGCAGCTGGAAGACAGGGAGGCCATCCACGTAGTTCGCGTCCCTGCGCGCGGCCTCCAGCTCCTCGAGCCCCGAAACCGCATCTCCCGTGAAGTGCAGTGCGAGTCCATAGAGATGTCGAGCGCGGGCGTTGTCCGGCGCTGTAGCGGCGGCGCGTCGAAGGTGCTCGACTGCGCCATCGACGTTGCCCTTCTCGAGAAAGTACTTGCCGAGGTCCAGGTTCGTCGCGAGATCGTCAGGTGCGATCCGGATGGCCCGCTGCCACTCTGCGAGCGCCTCCTCGTCGCGACCCGAAGACGCCAGGAGCTCGCCGAGGATCGAACGACCACGCGCCGAATCCTGCACCTGGAGCGACTCTTCGACGAAGCGCCAGCCACGGCGCGTCTCGCCGCGCGAGATCGCACTGATCGCCATGTCGCAAAGCATGGCGGGCGTGCACTCAGGCGCGTAAGGAATAAGGGGCGTGGCGTACGAATCGAGCGCCGCGAGATTCGACTCCTCGGTCGAGTCTCCAACGACTCCAACCCGAAGCGGCGCAAGGAACTCGATGCGCGCGTTGTCATCCGTGTTCAACGGAACGGTCGCCGTCAGGCGTCGCACGCCGTCCGGAGTCAGATAGAGGCGCGAGAGCAGAGTTTCGACCGACCGGATGCGGACGTCGCCGAGGCGATCGTGAATCGGGCCTGGCTCGTCGACGAGTGAACGGAGTCGACCGACGTCGAGCGTGAAAGGCTCTGCCGTGCCGAGCAGAATGAGGTCGCCGCTTGCGCCGCGAAACACGTAGACCTCAGGAAAGGCCGATGAGAAAGTCGCGAGCAGCGTGGCGACCTCGGAAGGCTGCATCTCGTAGATCTGCAGCCACTGACAGAACACGCCTCCCGGGTTCAGGCACCGCGCGCCAGACTTGAAGTACTCACGGGTGAAGAGATTCGCGACGCCCGTCAACCACGGGTTTGAAGGCTCGGATACAATGACGTCGAATCGGCGATCGGTGGCGGCGAGCAGGTTGCGCCCGTCATTGATTAGCAACTCGGTGCGGGGATCGTCGAGCGCCCGTCCGTTGACTCCCTCGAAGAACGCGGATGCCTCGACGACGGCAGGCTCGAGCTCCACCGCCGTGACGCGCTCAACCGGATGCGACAGCGCCGCGCCAACGCTGACCCCGCTGCCCCAGCCGATGACTAGCACGGTCTTCGCGTCAGGCCGCACGAGCAGAGGCACGTGCGCAATGAGCGCCTGCGTCGGAAGGTCGCCGGCCGTCGTGGCGTCGGGCTTCCCGTTGACCTTCAGAACGAAGTGGCCGAACTGCTGCTGTACGGCGACCGTCGCCGAGACGCCGTCGCGGTAGAAGACCGTATCGCCATCGCCGCCGTTCAGGTAATGGTCGTAGAATTCGGCGCGTGTCGCGGCCTTGATGTTCGGCGCGTAGCGATAGACGCCGCTCGCCATCACCGCCGGATCCCAGCGCGGTCGCAACGGCGCAGCGACTACTGCTGCCGCGATCATGGCGATGGCGATGGCCGATCGGACCGCCCGCGAGGCAGGGACCGAAGTAAATGCCAATGCCGCCGCCGCAACGAAGTTCAGCACGATGGCGGCGACAAGGCTTCCCTCGACACCCAGCCAGGGAATGAGCAGGAATCCCGACGCAAAGGCGCCGGCGATGGCGCCGAGCGTGTTGACCGAGTAGAGCGCTCCAACGGTTCGACCGATGGCATTGACGCGGCCAGCCGCCGCGCGCACCGCAAGCGGAAAGACTGCGCCAAGTAGCGTGGTCGGCACGAGCATAACGAGCGCCGCCACCAGCAGTCGCGTGCCCAGCAGCAGCGCCGCAGGTGAAGCCTCGAATTGACGGTGAAGAACGAGGAAGACATACGGAAGTTCGCGAATGAGAAAGAGCCCGGCGAACGCCGAGATTCCGACTGCGCCCTCGACGATCGAGAGAACGAGCAGCGGCCGCCGCACGCGGTCGGCCAGCCACGCGCCAAGGCCGGCACCGAGTGCGAGGCCGACGAGGAACGTGGTCAGCATTATGGTGAATGCGTACACCGATGAGCCGAGCACGAGCGACAGCGCGCGCGTCCACGCGACCTCGTAGACGAGCGCTGCGATTCCGGAGACGCCGAACGCAGCAAATAGCGCAATCGAGGCCGGGCGCGTGAGAACCTGCGACCGCGGCGCCTCGACTGCGCCATCGGACGCGACTTCCGGCTCGAGAGTCTGACGCCGGTCCATTGCGTATGCGACTGCGCCAGCCACGAGGTTCAGGATCGCGGCGACCGCGGTAGTCCCAGCCATTCCGATTGAAGGAATGAGGAACAGGCCAGCCAGCGATGCGCCGATGACGGCCCCAACGGTGTTGACGGTGTAGAGCATCCCGACGTCGCGACCGACGGCCTCGGCTCTGCGCGCGACGACGCGGCTCAGTACAGGAAGCGTGGCGCCCATCAGTACGGTGGGTATGGCGAGGACGAGTCCGGCCAGGACGAATCGAACGAGACTGAGCGTGAAGAACGACAGTCCGGCGGTCCTCCAGAGCGGCTGGTAGATCGTCGGCAGCAACGAGAAGAGAAACGGGATCGCAAGGCCATACAGGCCAATTGCCAGTTCGAGCCAGGCGTACAGGCGCAACGGCCTCTTCGCCCGATCGGCCCATCTGCCGCCCGTGAGGCTTCCGAACGCGAGTCCTCCCATGAAGACGGCGAGAACCGTGGACACAGCGAGCGTAGTCGCGCCAAAGACCAGCGTCAGCTCTCTCATCCAGACGACCTGATAGACAAGGCCGCTCGTTCCCGATGCGAGAAAGCAGATCAGCGGAGCGATCGGCGTAGCGCGACGCTGCGGCTGCTGACGTCGATCTCCGCGCGCCGGCGCCGCTGTGCGGATTCGGCGGCTCATGGAATGACTACGCCCTCCTCACTCGGCACCGGCGAGCCGCGCAATTGCTACCAGTTCTCGCGGACCAGCTTCGGGAAGCTCGTAAACGCCTCGATGGTCCGGCGACCTATCGCGACAAGGAGCAGTTCGAAGGCCGCCCATCCGAAGTACAGCCACGTCATGCCGACCTTCAGCCCGTGCGAGAAGCTCTCGATGCGCGACGCCTCGGTTCCGATCCACGACGCGAGCGTGCGCGAGAATTCGTTGACGCCCGCCGAGCCTGGAGGCGGCGCCTCGAGTCCCGAGAAGACGAACTGAACTGCCCACAAGACAAAGATCGCGAGCGCTTCCCACCACACGAAGCGCATGTTCGCCAGCAGAACGACACCGAGCAGGGATTGTCCCACCGTCAGGATGATCTCGAGTCGCTGGTGATCGTCGAACGGGATCGATGCGAAGCCACCCCGCGAATATGCGTAGACGAGCGGGAGCATGGCCACGAGCATCGTCCACTGGTTGATGTTCGAGCTGACCATGTTCATCAGGGCCATCGGCGCGGCGTGGACCTTCTTTGCCCAGTAGAAGGCCGAGACCTTCTCCGGAAACTCCGAAAGGAAAGGCGAGACCCACTGGACGAAGACGAACTGCGAGATGCCGATTGTGATAGCGATCCCGAGCATCGACTCGAGGAATGGCAGGGCGACGAAATAGAGGACGATGGCGCCCGTCAGGAAGAGACTGATGATGATCGAGTTTCGTACGAAAGGCTTCTGGCTGAGAATCGCCCGCGGTATGCGCTCGATCTCGTCGAGCTTCTCGTCGCTCTGCGGTGGAATCTTGTTCAGCAGTACGAGGTAGATGGCGTAGAAGACGGTGAGGACAATAGCGTCGTACCAGTCGAGCGACGCCTTGTACCAGATGATGACGAAGTAGGCGATCGGAGGCAGAAGCGCGACCACCTCGATGGCGTGCTCGCGATCGAGGTTGATCCCGCCAAGTGGTGTCTTCGCCTTTCGACGGTGGAAGTATGCAGCGACACCGTAGATCATCGGCCAGCCGAGCCCGACGAGGAGCCGCAGACTCCCGGTGAAGTTCGCCGTCATCAGATGGATCTTGTTTGGATCCTGCCCGGCCTGGTACGAGATCACGGCCTCGACGGCGAACTCGGGAAGCGTCTGCAGCCAGGCGAGAATCGCGAGTGCGAGGCCCTGCGAGATCAGGAACTGTGCGGCCTCGGCGCCCCACGCAATGAGGATCGCCGAGCCCAGAACGGCAGGAAAGGTCCAGAGGGCGGACCAGGCGCTTCCAACGGCGACTTCCGCGGCAAGAAACGGCTTCGAAGCGAGCTTGGCCGCCAGAGCGATGATCGATTTCACGAAACTCTCCTGTGAACGTCGGGAAAAACCCGCCGATGATACCATGCCGCCCGGACGGTCCCCGCGGTTCGCCCGGGCGTCCCGAGCAGCAGGTGCGTTGCTTGTCGGAAGTCGAATCGCGCTGGTAGTCTTGGGCGTTTCGGGCCCGTGTCAGGGAGCTGACCTTGTGGAAGGAGAACGATGACGAAGCGCGCGGGAAGAAGGCAGTCCGCGAAATCGCGACTCCTCGTCGACTGGAGTCTGGTTCGCAACCGGTTCGCTTCGCGTCGTGTGCGTCTCGTCGCCATCGTGGCAGCGAGTCTGGTGGTAGTGGGTTTCGGCGCGTGGGGCGTCTGGTCGGCGATGAGACCGAAGCCAGTCAACTATTCCGTCCTCATGAAGTCGAGCCCGGCGCGAAAAGCCTATGAGGTTGGTCTCGTGGCGTCGCAGCAGGGCCGCAACGCCGAAGCGGAGCAGGCCTTCCAGCGCGCTCTCGCGGAAGACCCGGGCAACGCCGTCATCTACAACGCACTTGCGACGCAGTACCTGAACACGCAGGACGTCCAGAAAGCGATTGTGACGGCCGAGAATGGGGTCATCGCCGCACCCGGCTCGCCGGAGCTGCTCTACACGCTCGGCATCGCGCGGTACAAGGCGGGGCGATTCGCCGAGGCCGAGCAGGCGCTCACACAGTCCGTAAGTCTTGATCCGGAAGTGGCGACGTCGCACCTCTGGCTCGGGAACACGTACCTGATATTCGCGAAGTTCGGTGGAACGGACGGTGCGGGAGATCCTGCGAAGCTTTCGGCGGCGATCGACGAGTTCCGGCGCGCCGCGGAGCTCGATCCGAACGTTGCCGGGTATCACGCTGCCCTTGCCGAAGGGCTTTACCAGCGTCGCGACCTCGCAGAGGCGCGCGCCGCGATGGAACGGGCGATTGCGCTCGACACGAAGACTCCGGCGTATTACGCGTCGCTCGGCCGCGTGTGCGAGCAACTCGACGATCTCGATGCCGCCATTGCGGCCTACATGAAGGCGACCGAAGGCGACGTCTTCGATGCCGACGCCTTTGCCGGCCTCGGCGCGGCGTACTTCAAGAAGGGAATGGACACCGAAGCGGTCGCGGCGTTGCGGCGAGCGCTGTCAGTCAATCCCTTTCACGTGGAGGCGCACGAGAAGCTCGGCCAGGCGTTGATCCGGATGGGTCAGAACGACGAGGGCCAGAAGGCGCTCGCGGCGGCAGAGGAGTCGCGCGAACGGGCGAAGACGATCGACAACCTGAGGCGGGCGTCGGCGACGGATCCGTCGAATTTCGAGCTCGCCAACAACCTGGGGATCGAGCTCGCGCGCCAGGGTGATTTCGAGGATGCGATGCAGGCGTTCCAGCGGGCGATATCGGCCAACCCGCGCGCGATCGATCCTCGCTACCAGATGGCCGGCGTCTATGCGCGGCGGGGCAAGGTGCTGGAGGCCCTTTCTGCGTTCGAAGAGGTCGACAAGCTGCAGCCCGGGTATCGACAGACGAATCTCTATCTAGCGAAGCTCAACGAGCGCATCGGCCGCAAGGGCGAGGCAACGAAGCGCCAGAACCTGTGGGACGCGCAGGTGAAGTCCGGCACGGCGTCGGAGAGCTAGTCGAGCCGATCTCTCAGTTGCTGCGGTAGAGCTCGCTTATCGAGCGACGCCCTGACACGACCCGGTCGAAGCCTTCGAGACTGCCGCTCCAGACCGCGTCGCGCAGACTGTCCGCTTCCGCCGTGAGAAGCTCGAGAACTGGATCCGAGCCGGACGAGGTCCGCTCGCCACGCACCAGCGAGACCGACGAAAACGAGACGAACGCTTCCGGAAGCTGGTCCTCGCGAAACTCGTAGCGAATCGCGACGGCAACCACGGGCACGCGCGCCCTCGCCGCGAGCCATGTTGCTCCGGGATCCACCTCGAGTGGCCGCCGATCAACGGGAGCGATCGCTCCCTGTGGAAAGATCCAGACCCGCGACGCAGGCTCGGAGAGTCTTGCAAGCGCATAGCGGAGTGACGCGAGCGGTCCACCGGGCGAGGCGCGGTCGATGCCGAACGCCCCGAGCTTGCGGAAGAAGCGGTATCGGCGCAGGTTCGCTTCGTCCATCACGGTGAAGTGGCGGCCGGGGAAACGGCGTCGCGACAGATGGAAGAGAAGTATCGGATCCCACCAACCGGCGTGATGCACGCAGACCAGCAACGGCGAACGCGTGTCGGGCAGGTTGCCGCGAACGTACACGGCGCGAAAGTGCCGGCGAACCGTCCATCCGGCATAGACCGCGAAGAGTCTGGCGAAGAGCGGGCTCGGACTCGCCTCCGTCATTCGGCGTCCGCGGCGGATGCGTCGGGAGCCACGCGGATCACGACCTTTCCGAACGTCGCGTTCGACTCGAGACGCTCGTGCGCACGGGCGATATCGTCGAGGTCGAAGACGTAGTCGACTACCGGCACGACGGTGCCGGCCGCGAGCAGCGGAACAACTTCCGCGGCGAAAGCCCGTGTTGCGGAGATCTTCTCCTCGAGGGGCCGCGCGCGCAGCACCGTCCCGGTAATCCGCAGTCGCTTGCCGAGCGTGATGCCCAGATCGATGTCGGCTCGACGACCGGCGACGGTTCCAACGAGCAGGAGGCGTCCGCGCACAGCGAGCACGCCGAGACTCGCGCCCACATAGGGACCGCCGGCGAGATCGAGCACGACGTCGACGCCGCGACCGTCCGTCCACGACTCGACTGCCGGCCCGAGCACCGACAGGTCGTCGGCAATCGCAACGCCGTTCTCGAGACCGAGCCGTCGCGCACGCTCGAGCTTGTCAGGAGTACGCGCAGAACCAAATGGAATCGCTCCGATCGCTCGCGCGAGCTGCACTGCGGCAAGTCCAACGCCGCTGCCCACCGCGTGAATCAGAACGCGCTCGCAGGGCCGCAGTTTCGCCTGGATCCACATCGCATCGTGCGCGGTAATGAAGGCCTCGGGAACGGCGGCGGCCTCGATCCACGAGAGTCTTGGCGGGATGTCGGCGACGGTTCGCTCGTGCGCGACGAGGTATTCGGCGTGGGCGCCTCCGCCGGCGATCCCGAAGACCCGGCTTCCGATTCGAGCAGGCGCGACACCGGACCCGACTCCGACGACTTCTCCGGCAAACTCGATGCCCGGGACGTCCGAAGCAACTCCAGCGGGAGCCGGATACTTTCCGCGGCGCTGCAGCAGATCGGCCCGATTCAGGGCCGACGCGACGACGCGCACGAGCAACTCGCCTGATGACGGTTCGGGTGTCGGCACCTCACGTATTTCGAGGACCTCGGGTCCGCCTGGGCGGGTGATTACCGCGGCGCGCATGGTTCGCGAGTGTACTCGAAGCCCGCGATCGGGCAAGCCGGAACGGAAGGCAGCCGCACAATCGTGAAACCATCAACGGCGGTGCACCGAACTATGTGGCTGGCCCGCACGCCGGCTGCGTGCGCCATGACCGACCTGGTCTGGTCAGACACCACGACACGAGACAGATGAAGGGGAGACGACAATGACGCACTGGACTCGACATCTTGCGGTCGCCGCGGCGGCCGTCATTCTTCTGGCGCCGGCGGGGTTCGCCCGTCAGGGCGCGGGGGCGGCTGTAAAGGACGCTTCCGGTGCCTATGCCATCGACGGCGCCCATTCGACGATAGGATTCGCGGTTGAACACCTCGGAATCAACATGGTGCACGGCCGCTTCAACGAGTTCTCGGGCGTGGTGGCGTTCGACTCGGCGGATGTGACGAAGTCGAGTGTGACGTTCTCGGCGAAGGCCACGAGCATCGATACCGGAGTCGCGAAGCGCGATGGACATTTGCGAAGCCCCGATTTCTTCGACGTCGAGAAATTCCCGACGATCGACTTTGCGAGCACCAAGATCGAGAAGAAGGCGGACGGCACTTTCGTCGCCCACGGCAACCTCACGATGCACGGCGTCACGAAGGCGATCGAGATTCCGTTCCGCATTCGTGGTCCGATCAACGGGCCCGGAGGAAAGCTGCGATTCGGAGTCGAGGGAGACGTCACGCTGGATCGCCAGGATTACGGAATCGTGTACGGCGCACAGAAGATGGAGAGCGGGTCACTCGCGATCGGTGCTGACGTGCACGTGATGCTCCGTCTCGAGGTCGCCAAGCAGGAGCCTGCTGCCAAACCGGCTCAGTAGTCGTTGCGCGAAGCGCCTTGGAGTGCGGCGCGAAGCGCCGCTTTGGAATGCTGTCTCGCAACCGTTGCTTGACGATCCAAAGCGGCGCTTCACGGCGCACTCCAATGCACTCCGCGCATTGCGACGGAGCCGCGGACGGCTACTGCGGGTAACGTCTCGCCACGATGCCGCCGTTGCTGTTGCGGTACTGGATCAGCACCGTTCCGCCGCGGCTGGCAATGTAGGCCGGAATGCTCTGTCCGGTAACAAGCGTGCCCTTCTGGACGACCTTGGCGTTACCCTTGACCTTCGCCGGTGACGTGAACGGAATGCCGTCCAGGAAGACCGCCACAGTGCTCGTGAAGGCCGAGCCCTTGGCGACGATCTTGACGTTCGTGACCTTGACCGACGTCAGCGTCGCCGCCGGCACGTCGGCGCTTGCCTCGTTCGATGGGCCGCTCTCGCCAGTGGCGTATGTCGCGCTCACGACGAAGAACGAGCCTCCGGCGCTCGTTGGTACGGGTGCCGTAGTCTGGGTGGCTGGCACCGACATGAAGAACGTGTCCGGTGACTGGACGACCGGCGTGGAGTTGGACGAATACACGTTGTAGCCAGTCACGGGAGCCCGGGGCTCGAGAGGGGCTGCTGCCGGTTCGGCGCTGGCCGATCCGATCGGAATCGCAACGAGATGCTGCGGCGGCGGCTCGGCCAGTGGAGAAGCCGGATCGGGCGGATCCCACATCAACGTGGCCCGCGGCACGAGCGTCTGATCGCCGAAGCGGGTCGTCGAAGTGTAGGTGACCGTTTCGTTGCTCGCGGCCATGAAGACGCTTGCAAGTGAGAGCGTGACGTCGTACCCGAAGTCCGTGATCCTGTCGCCGTTGTTGTCGTTGAAGACGTGGCCGTCGTCAGAGGCCGGAATGCCGCCGAATTCACGAATGATTCCGTCGTACGGGTACTCCTGAATCGTGAATCCGTAAGGCGAGCCGCCCGAATCAGTGATGCCGACATAGGTCGATGCGGATTGGGGATTGTCGCCGGCGTCGAATTCCGAGAGCGTCCGGCCGTCGGCCGAGGCCGAGCCGAAGTCGCTGATCGACGCGTCGAACCTGAGGTCACCGTCAATGAAGCGAACGATGCTGAAGGAGCGCGTCGACGTCAGGAGGTTCGTGATCTGATAGGTCTGGGTGAGCGTCGAGCCGTTCTCAGTGCGACGGACGGACTGTGTCAGGACGACGCGAAAGTTTCCGGCGTCGAAGGTGCTGGTCGCGCTCGAAGACGTTGTCGCCGTGAAAGCGACAACCGGCCGGCCCGAGAGCCCGCCCGTGGCCAGAAAATCGTCGGCTGGGGAAAAGTAGATCCCGGAATTGTAGGTCGTTGTCGACGGCCCGATCGGCCCGGTCGGATCGAATACCGCGCCGGTTCCATCGAGATCCGTACCGAACGCTCCGTATCCATCAACGTTCACCGAAAGCGAGCGGTCGCCCGTGCCGTTGGTCAGAGTGACAACCGAGGAACCCGCGGCCTTCTCGCGTTCGGGAGGTGGCCAGCGCTTCTCACGTTGGGACCCGGCGGATGCTGCCGCGGCGCTGAGGACTACGGTGGTCGCGAGCACTATACAGGTGGCGAATGTTATGAATCTGTGCCGAGTCATGATTACCTCCGGGGGAAAGGAGTTCGAGTCTTGGGGCCACACGAAGCGTGCGTGACCGGCCCGACCGCGGCTAATTGAAGGCTACTCCTCATGTGTGGGTTTTACGAGCCAGCAGCGCGGCGCCTGCCGGCTCCGCCGGCGGTCCGGGGAGCTCCACCGGTGCGGTCACCGAGCGAGGCCGCGGCGCTATTGATTGCGGCTTTGAGACCGCTCCGCCAGCAGTCGACCTTCGAAGTACAACTGCTCCACGTTCGCTCTGTGAATCTCGCCCGGCGGACAGTCGAAGATGTTGCGATCGAGAACGACGAGGTCCGCCGACTTGCCGACCTCGATGCTTCCGGTCTCGCGCTCCGAGCGCGTAAGGTACGCGCCGTTGATCGTGTAACCGGCAATTATCGACGGCAGGTCGGCCACTTCCTCAGGAATCCAGGTCTTTCCGCCACTGTCTTCGAGCCCACGGCGGGTGATGGCAACCTGAATCGCGTCGAGCGGATTGAGCGACGACACCGACCAGTCGCTGCCGCAGACGACTACGGCTCCCGTGGCGAGGACGCTTCGGATCGGATAGAGCCAACGCGAGCGCGCCGGTCCGAGGACGGGCTCGGTCAGGTCCGTGATGTAGGGATCCGCGTAGGCCCAGAGCGGCTGGAAGTTGGCGATCACGCCGAGCCGGCGAAAGCGTGGAATGTCGGCGGGATCGATGAGCTCGAGATGTCCGATGTGATGGCGTGAATCGCGAACGCCGTTCACCGATCGGGCGTGCTCGAACGCGTCGAGCGACATCCGGATGGCACGGTCGCCGATCGCGTGAACGTGCACCTGGAATCCCGCCCGATCGAGCGCTGCAACGAGCGTCCTGAGGGCATCGGGCTCGATGTTCGGCTTGCCGCTATCGCCGGGCCGATTGACGTACGGCTCGAGAAGAGCCGCCGTCTGCGCTTCGATGACGCCGTCGGCAAAGATCTTGACGGCGTCGACCGACAGCCGCTTTCCGGCAAATCTCCGGCGCAGCTCGACTAGACGCGGAATCTCCGCGACCCCCTTCGCCAGGTCCATCTCGAGTGCAACGTGCACGCGAGCCGTCAGCTCGCCGCCGTCATCGAGCTCCTTGTAGGCCGCGAGGACCTCTTCGTCGGCATTCGCCTCGTACAGCGACGTGATGCCGAAGCCGTTGGCCTTCTTCAGCGCCAGCCTCAGCCCTTCGACATGGTCGGCGTGAGAAGGCTCAGGCGCGAAGCGGGACACGAGAGCCGACGCGTCCTCGCGAAGCGTTCCGGTAGGTTCGCCATTCGCGTCGCGTTCGATGCGGCCGTTCGGCGGATCGGGGGTCGCCTTCGTGACTCCCGCAATCGCGAGCGCGCGCGAGTTCGCCCACGAGCTGTGCCCATCCGCCGCATAGAGCAGGGCCGGCCGATCGGCGACGATTGCGTCGAGTTGCGCCTTCGTAGGACTTGCGCCGGGGAAGATCGGGAGCTGCCAGCCGCCGCCTCGTATCCACTTCTCGGCCGGGTGAGCGGTGGCGTACTGCCGGATGGCCGCGTAAACGTCATCGGCGGTATCCGCCTCGTTCAGATTGCACGTGAGCAGTTCCATTCCCGACGTCACCGGGTGGACGTGCGAATCATGAAACGACGGCAGGACGAGCCGACCGCCGAGATCGGTCACCCGCGTGCGCGGACCGATCCACTTCGTCGCCTCGCTGTCGGTTCCGACGAAAACGATGCGGCCTGCGCGCACTCCGATTGCCTGTGCCCAGCTTCGCGAGGCGTCCATCGTGGCAATGGTCCCGTTGCGCAGGACTAGATCTGCGACTGCACGCGGCGGTGCGGCGTTCGCGCACGTCGATGCCGCGAGGAGAGCGAGAACGAGTCGCAGGAAGGTGCGCACGATGGGCCTCCGTATTCTCGGGTGCGGGATGGGATGGCGAAACAGGAAGTACCGATCTAAGTCGACGGCGGCGATGCGCTATCGCGATCGAGCGCCTCGGTGAGCACTTTCCGGACGGCGTTGTCGAATTCGAGCGTCCATCGGCCACCTCCGGACGGTGGCGCGGCCGTCGAGACGGCAACGACGAGCGATTTCGACGACCGGAGCACGCTTCGCGCCGATTCAGCGACTCGGCGAAGCGCGGCCGCATTGACGTCGCGCGAGGTGACGACGATCGCGATGGACTGCATCGAGCCGCCCGAAACGATTGCCTCGACGTCGCCCGACTCCGCGCGGGAGACGCTCGAGAGCACGACTGGAATTCCCATGTCGAGTCCGATGGCGACGGGCGGCCAACCAGATCCGATCTCGAGCTCGGCGCTGCGCGCGAATGCCATCGTGAGTGCCGCGTCGTAGATCTCGCCGAGCGACGTCGTGTCTGACAGCAGTACCGGACCCGACATCGTTTCGAACTCGTCGATCACCTGAACGCCCGTCATCTCGGCGCCGTCACCGGCGTAGGCAACTCTATTGAGCTCCAGTGCGGTCAGCTTGTCGCCACGCGGAAAGACACCGATGCCGGCAACTCGTCCCTCGGCCGTTCGGATCTCGGTGATCGTCGCAATCACTGGATGACTCCCCGCGCCTTGAGCAGGGCGACTACGCGATCGAGCGGCAGCGCAGGACAGACCGTTCCGTCGACACCAACCACATCGGTTCCCAGAGCGAGCGCGTTGAGGACGGACTCTTCCGTCGCCTCGACCGCGGCCTGGTAGAGCGGCGACACCCGCTCGTCGTCGAGCGGAGCACTTCCGAACTTCGCCGTCGAGAAGGCGAGCATCAGGTCGCCCGACGACGTATTGGCCGTCGCGCCCGTGCGGGCGAGGCCCATCGCCATGCGCAGGGCGAGCCGTTCGAGCTGGCGCGCCGAAAGCGGAGCGTCCGTCGCGGCGATCATCACGATCGAGCTCGCCGATCGCGTGCGCTCTGCCGGGTAGCCTCGCAGCTCCCGGCCGACCGGCACTCCGGCGATCGTGAGCTGCTCGCGAGTTCCGTGGTTCGCGTTCACGAGAACGCCGACCGTATAGCCGCCGTGATCCCTGGCGACGACGCGTGACGACGTGCCGATGCCGCCCTTGAAGCCGTACGACGTCATGCCTGCGCCGCCTCCGACGCCGCCCTCGGCGACCGGTCCGGTCGTGGCGGACTTGAGAGACTGGAGGACGTGCGCGGCGGTGAGGTGGCGAGCCCGGATGTCCCCGAGGGCGTCCCAGCACTCGGCGACGACGGGGTTCGGGGGGACTTCGCTGCCGCGTGTCGGGAAGATCGCCGTCAGCGCCGCTTCGTAGGCGATTCCTATGTTGGCAGTGCCAGTGAGCAGGATCGGCACGTCGACGAGTCCCGTTCGGCGGATCGACATGACGCCGGTCATCTCGCCGTTGCCGTTGAGCACGGCGGTGCCCGCTACGCAGGGGGCGGACCCGAACGTACCTCGCGGAAGAATGGACGTCACACCGGTGCGGGCTTTCTTCGCTGTGTCGATGACGGTGGTCTGGCCAACGGTGATGCCGGCGACGTCGGTGATGGCGTTGAGCGTTCCGGGGGCGAGCAGTCCTGGCCGAAGGCCGAGATGGCGCAGGCGCCTGCGGCCGACCGGTGGTCCGGCAATGGGTAGCGCGAGTGCGGCGGCGGCTTTGAGGACGGTTCGTCGAGTGGCCATCGGGAACCTCGAAGGTTCGTGCAAGATACCACTGTCTCTGCAACTCTGCGTCTTTGCGTCTTTGCGAGTCCTTTGCGCCTTTGCGAGAAACGCGTGCTCAAGACGAGTTTCTCGCAAAGACGCCAAGGACTCGCAAAGACGCAAAGGATTGGCCACAACGCAAAAGCACGAAGCCCCCGCGGATGCTGGTCCGCGGGGGCTTTGCTCGATGCACTGATCGATGTACGAGCTAGTCGTTTATCGCGTCGAGCACCAGGATCGTCCCGAGCACGCCTGCCAGGATGGCAATGGTTGTGCCCGTGTGCCTGCCGTAGTTGCTCCGGCTGTAGTAGCCGTCCTCGTACCCCCGCTGGAAGCCCTGGCGGAAGTAGTAGTTGTAATTCGACTGCGGCACGTACATTCCGTTGTAGCCACAGTTCGCGTCCTGGTAGGCGTAGGAGTTCTGGTAGTTGTAGCGCCAGCTGTCCTCACGGTCCGCCTGTCCCGCGTAGAAGCCCTCACGGTAGCCAGCGTTGACGGCCTGCTCGAGCAGGTTCCGGCCGTACTGGTTCGTCTCGTAATAGTTGCCGCCGTATCCGTACCGGTAGCTCGCCGGCGTGTAGAAGTACGGATCGTTGTTGTAGTTGTACGACTGCCACGAGTTCACCTGCTGCTGCTGGATGGCCAGACGACGCCAGTAATCCTGCATGTAGCGGGCCTGCGCGAGACGTCGCTGCAACTCGAGTTCCCGACGACGCTGGTCGGCAATCCGCTGCTGGTTGATGAGGTACTGGTTGTAGCTCGAGACGCGCGAGCGATTCTCGGCGATCCGGTTCCTCTGAATCTGCACCGGCACACGTGCCGCGCGATAGTCGCGGTTGTCACGATTGTTCGGCTGGACCTTGACGGGTCGAACCGGATCGGACGGACGCACAGTCGGATTCACATTGCGCGGATTGCGCGGGTTGCGGACGACGACGTTGTCATCCGTCGAGATCACCGTCGCGGGCTTGCGGACCTTGATCGGCTTGTCGGCACGCTGGACGACGACCGGCCCATTGTTCTCGACAACGCGGACGTTGCGCTTCGGCTCTCTCGTGACGGGGCGCGCAGTACGGTCAACCTGGCGATCGTTGATCGGCTTGGGCTGCGCCCGACGGATCGGAACTGGTTCAGCGGCGGGGACCCTGTTCTTCTCGACACGGTTGGCGCTTCGATCGACCTTGGCGGCCTTCGGAGCGACACCGGTTCGCTGGATCTTCTCGGCCTTCGCCTCTCGCTGTGCCTTGCCGCCACCCTGCGCCATGGCCGGCGTGCTCACACCCGTAAGCGCCACCGCACCAATCATCACCGCGACTACAAGTCGGTTGAACGTATTCGACTTCATGACTGCTCTCCTTCATTCGAAAACTGCCCGGCAAATCGGCCGTGGCCGCTTCAACGTCGCGCTGGTACGGCCTCGCGGGCCGGGTCCAAACGCAATTCCAAAGTCGCCAAGGCTAATGCGAATGACGTGCCAGCAGCGAGAGTCAATGGAATCAACAGTTTGAGGGTGC
>CAZQBW010000021.1:0-36713 GCA_964591515.1 uncultured Clostridia bacterium | reverse complement strand
ACTGTCTCGAGTCGGACCCGGAAGCGCAGCGCCTGCTCGGAGAGGATCACTCCGGCAACGGTGGAAGCTCCCGTCAGTTGGACGAGGCGGGGTATCGCGTCGGGAATCGAGAGCTCACGGTCGAGGAACCTGACGTTGCAGCGCCGAAGAGCGATGCCTCCATCGGGGAGCACGAAAACGAGCCGGTTGCGCGCCAGAGCCCGAACGGCCCGCAGGGCGCATGCGGCGTCGCCGGCTTCGACGAACTCGACGTCTCCGCCGGCCGACTTGCCGCTGCCTTGGAATAGCGAGCGCGTCATCCCGGCGTGGATCACGGTGCACGGATAGCCGAGCAGCGGAAAGAGGCGCGGACCGAGCAGCGGACGGCCATAGTGAAGCGTGACCACAACGCACCCCTTGCCGGCCTCGCGTGCCCTGTCGACCGTCGAGCGCGCGGCGGCAATGTCGTCGCTGTCTACGAGGCCGAACACATCGTCGTCGGAGAGTCTCGCCAGCACGATCTTGTCGAGCGCGACCCACGCGCGGTGAATCTGCTGGCGGCGCACGACGTCGGCGATCCAGTCGGGCGAGCGATCGGGAAAGACCGACTGCGTATCGCGGCACAGCCGCTGACCCTTCCGCCGCAGCAGCACGGGCGCTAACCGCGACGCAAGCCCGTAAGCCGCCCGCCTCGGCGCCGCGTTCGCGACGAACTCAAGGAAGCGGCGGGAGCCGCGGTTGAGTGACTGGGATAGGCTCACATCTCGCTCGATGAACGGCTGACTCTAACCATCGTAGGGTGCGCCTGGTGCCGCCGTCTGTGACGCGCGTCACGGAACTCGGCGGCCAACGTGCGTTAAAACGACGCATTGCTGCAGGCTGCCTTCTCTCAGTGAGTTGAGCCTCGGTCGTTCGTACCGGCGGCCTGCCCGATTTCAAACTAGCGTCAGGACAATGCGCGGGCCTGCGAAAAGCCGCCCCCACTAACAGCGGCGGTCGTCCATATCACCGCGACCCAAAGGAGAACTCGCAACGATGGAAACCCTCGACAATCAGACGAACGCAAAGCCGGAACTGGACAGGAGGTCGTTCCTACAGCGCGCGGGGGCGGGCGCTGCGGCGGCGGCAACGATTGGTGCCATCGGCCTGCCGATTTGCGCTCCGCAGGCGAATGCCGAGACGGCAGAGGTGCTCGCGGGAGCGCTCACCGGTAAGAAGCGCGCGAAGCGCGCGTACAAGCTGCGGGTACAGGCAGCGACGGCCGAGCTGGCGCGGCCGCTTCCTGCCCATCCGGACAACGGCGACGAAGCGCTCTACGCCAACAAGATCGGCAGCTATTCAAAAGGCCTCGCGCACGATTCAAGCACGGGCGAAGTAGATCCCGATGCCTATGACGCATTCGTCTCGGCGCTCGAAAGTGGAGACGGATCGCAAATCGACGCGCTGGTAACGGCGGGCCACTTCGGAACGTCGGACCAGTCTCGCAGGCGACGCCTCGTGAATCCCCTGTCCGGGCTCGCCTTCGAGATGGAAGGGGCTGATTCACAGGCGCTTTCCATGCGGTCGGCGCCCGCATTTGCGAGCGCCGAGGAAGCGGGCGAGATGGTCGAGCTCTACTGGATGTCGCTTCTGCGCGACGTCAACTTCGAGGACTACGATTCGAATCCGACGGCTCGGGATGCGTGCGATGATCTGTCCCGCATGCTCGACTTCCGTGGTCCGAAGGCCGGTGGCCAGGTAACGCCGCAGACGCTGTTCCGGGACACCTATCCCGGATGTACGACCGGGCCGTACATTTCGCAATTCCTTCTTCAGCCTGTCGGCTTCGGCTCGCAGTCGGTCGACCAGCGGATTCGGACGAGCGCTCCCGGCATCGACTACAACACGACGTTTGCGGATTGGCTCGACTTGCAGAATGGCTTCCAGCCAACCGCGTCCATCACGCCGGGTGATTTGGTCTTCTGCCGCAACGGACGGGATCTCGGCCAGTACGTGCACGTGGACGTGCTCTTCCAGGCGTATTTCGTGGCGTTTCTAATCCTCGCAGGAGGCGGGTATCCGCTCGATTCCTCGAACCCATACGGGACGATCCTGGATGGCGGAAGTGGCAAACCACTCCCGCCGGGTGCGAGCGGCTCGATTTCACAGACCGGATTCGGGACGTTTGGCGCTCCGGGCATCGCGACGTTCGTGACTGAGCCTTCGTCTCGCGCTCTCAAGGCGCAGTGGTTCCAGAAGTGGTTCGTTCATCGACGCCTGCGTCCTGAGGAGTTCGGCGGTCGCGTCGAGGTCTCGCGCCTTGGCCGGGCGACCTATCCGTTCCATACGGACCTGACTGGGTCGCCTGTCCTCGATGAGGTCGAGGAAAGGCGCAGTTCACACCTGCTGCCGCTCGCCTTCCCCGAAGGCAGCCCAATGCACACGTCGTTCGGTTCGGGTCACGCAACGGTTGCCGGAGCTTGCGTCACCATGTTGAAGGCGTTCTTCGACGAGTCGGCTGTCGTGAACAACCCGGTCGTCCCGAGCGCGGACGGGCAGTCGCTCGTTGCGTACGTTGGCGAACCACTGACGGTCGGCGGAGAGCTCAACAAAATCGCGTCCAACGTCTCGCAGGGGCGAAACATCGCCGGCGTCCACTGGCGCACGGATGCAACGGAGGCGAACAAGCTCGGTGAGGACGTTGCGATCAGCATCCTTCGTGACATCAGCATCTGTTACAGCGAGTCGTTCAGCGGCTTCACGCTGACGAGATTCGACGGCACGACGATTACGATCTAGGAGCGTGCCGGACTAACGGCCCGCGGCCACGGGCAATATGCGAAGCGCCTTGGAGTGCGGCGTGAATCGCCGCTTTGGATCGATCCAAAGCGGCGATTCACGCCGCACTCCAAGGCGCTTCGCGCAATGCCCGTGACCGCCGTCACCGACCGACGTCGTCCTCGTGGGATACAAAGACCCCTTTGCCCAAACGAGGAGATCGACATGTCCACGAAGCGAGTTCTGTTGACCAGCGTCTGCCGCCCACTCGGTGAAGCCCACGGTGACGGTCCGAGCGTCGGTTACGAGCTCCTTTTCGGCCAGGTTACGCGCGCTCAGGGGCTCTTCAGCCCGCGTTCCGTTCACGTCCATTACTCGCTCGAGTACGTAGCGGCGAATCTCGATGCGCCAACAACAGTCCTTCAATACCCAAGCCGCAAAGAGCTGATCCGAGAGCTCAAGCAGGGCTACGACGTCGTCGGCGTGTCGTTCATCCTCGCGACGTTTCATCGGATGAAGGAGCTCGTCGAACTCGTGCGCAAGTATTCACCGTCGTCCAAGATCGTGCTCGGCGGCTACGGCACAGTGCTCTCCGACGAAGTGCTCAATCCGTTCGCCGACCACATATGCCGCGAGGAGGGTGTCGGGTTCATGCGGCGAGTACTTGGCGAGCCCGAGCTGCCGATGCCATATCACCACCCGCTCGTCGTGAGCCGTCTACGGCTCTTCGGCAAGGAAGTCTCGCGAACTGGCACGGTGTTCGCCGGCCTCGGATGTCCGAACGGCTGCGATTTCTGCTGCACATCGCACTTCTTCAAGCGGAAGCACATCCGGCTGCTTCCGACCGGCCGCGACATCTACGGCGTCATCGACCGGTACCTCGCGATGGAGCCCGGCATGTCGATCGTGGTCCTCGACGAAGACTTCCTGCTGAACAAGAAGCGCGCCCTCGAATTTCGCGACTGCGTACAGGAAGGCGGAAAGCCGCTCTCCATCTTCGCGTTCGCCAGCGTGCGCGCCCTGAGCCAGTATTCCGTCACACAGATTCTCGAGATGGGAATCGATGGCCTGTGGATCGGTTACGAAGGAACGCGATCCGGGTATGCGAAGCAGTCGGGCCGCCCTATCGACGAGCTGTTTCGTGAGCTGAGGCAAAACGGGATCAGCATCCTGACATCGATGATTGTCGGATTCCCGTATCAAACGCCCGAGATCATCGAGGAGGAGCTGGCCGGGCTGCTCGCCCTCGAGCCGGATTTCGCCCAGTTCCTCATCTACGGGCCAACGCCCGGGACTCCGTTCTACGAGGAAACGCTCGAGAAGGGATTGCTTCACAGGGATCTCACCGACGATCGCGAGCTCTACTACCGCACGTGCACCGGATTCTCGGCGATGGTCGAACATCCGACGATGAGTGCAGAGGCGATCGAGGCGGCGCAGTCGCGTTGCTTCGACGAGGATTACAGACGGCTAGGACCGTCGATCTACCGCACGCTGGAGACGTGGCTGCTCGGCTACCTTGCACTGAGGGATTCCCCGAACCATGTGTTGCGCGCGAAAGCACGGAAGTTCGCGGCCGATATCCGTGAGGCTTACCCGATCCTGCTCGCTGGAAGGTTGCTCGGCCCCACCAGTGAGACTCGAAAGCGTATTTCGGGCCTAGAGATGCAGCTCCATCGAGAATTGGGATCGCCCACGATCGGTCAGCGGATTATGTCGGTCGCGGCCGTCGGGCTCGCCATCTGGACGGGAATCACGCTGAGGCTCGGGCTATTCCAGCATCCGAAGCTCATCCGGCGTTCGTTCCGAATGCCGTCGGATCAAGAGAGGCAAGGCTGGTCCCCGATGGCTCCTGCAGAAGTCGAGCCTGTGCCGGTGCCGGACTAGCGCTTGGAAACGCACCCTCCGGCGACCGTCAGGCAACCGTGATGGCTGCCAATCAGCAAGTGACACGCGGCACTTTGATCGGTGACGCGGCCCACTGAATCCGGGCGACTCGTTGACCTACGATGCGGGGCATTTCCCATTCGCCCGTTCGGGTGGCCCTCGAAGTCACGTGGCGAATCACCCGGGTCTGCGCCCGATTCGAAATCCGGATTTGGAGGGTTACGTTCCGATGTATTCACGAACCAGAATGCCCGGTCGCCGGGCACTCGCCTTGTGTTGTCTTTTGCTGACATTGGCGGGCGCGTGGACGGTCGAAGGCGACGCCGCCGTTCACGCGCGGCGTTCGGCGCTGCAGACGTCAACCAAGGAGACCGACTCCGCAAGGCTTGTCGAGCTCGACGCAGCCATCACGACGCTTCGTGGCAAGCTTGCCGCAAATCCGACTAGCACCCGCATCCAGGCGAATCTTGCGGCAGCAGTCTCCGAGTACGACGCGGTCTCAGCCCGGCTCGGCGGCGACCGGGCGCCGTTACTGGCGACGCATCCGGCGGCCCCGGCCGAAGTGCCGTTGGGCACGAACTTTCCGCCCCCGCCAAACTGCAGTTCCCTGTCGGGCACTTTTTCCAGCGGTACGGCCAACGTTCCGATCCCGGACAACAGCGTCGCAGGAGCGAGCTCTACGGTCTCCGTCGCCGGGGTCGGACCGTGGCTGCTCGACGTGGATGTGACTATCAACGTGCCGCATACCTTTCCCAGCGATGTCGACATGACCTTGATGTCGCCCTCCGGAACGGTAGTGACGCTCACGACCGACAATGGCTCCGATAATGACAACGTGTTCGCCGGGACGACGTTCGACGACGACGCCAACCCGGCGGGACAGGTGCCCTACACAACGAACAACGGCATGGTTACCGACCATGCGTACGTCAACCTGACGGTCGCGACGCCGCTCACGCCGGAGGAGCCGCTGGCAGCTTTCGTCGGTGAGAACCCGAATGGGACTTGGACTCTGTTCGCCGTCGACGATCTCGGCGGAGACACTGGAACCATCGTCAGCTGGTCACTCGCGATGACTACGTTGACGGCGCCACCGGGAGTGTTGAACTTCACGGGATCGAGCGGCACGGTGAACCTGCCGATACCGGACGGTACCGGGGTGCCCGCCGTCTCGACGATCGCCATCGGCGGAGCCGGAACCTACACGTGCGACGTCGATGTGACGATCAACGTACCGCATACCTGGAGCAACGACCTCGACATCACGTTGACGTCGCCGTCCGGTACGGTGGTGACGCTAACGACCGACAACGGCAGCTCACTTGACAACGTATACACCGCGACGACATTCGACGATGACGCGAACCCGGGTGGGGCGTTGCCTTACACGACTAACAATGGCATGGCCACCGACCACGCCTACGTCAACCTGACTGTCGCCACGCCTTTGACGCCGGAAGAGCCACTCGGCGCTTTCATCGGCGAAGATCCCAACGGCACCTGGACGCTGCGGGCGACCGACGATACCGGCTCCGACAGTGGAACGCTCGTCAGCTGGTCGCTCGACATCGACACGTGCGCGTGCACGCAGGTATCGCTGTGCAACCTGACGTGCCCCGGCGACATAACGACCCAAGCGACCGACCTCAACGGCGCTGTAGTGACGTTCGCGCCGACGGCCAGCAACTGCATCAACGTCGTCTGTGTGCCGCCGTCCGGCTCGACCTTCCCCGTTGGCACGACCGTCGTGACGTGCACCGGAGAGGACGACGTCCCGAGCAGGCCGGGTGCGATCATCACGTCGACCTACTCTAGCGGCAACCTTGCCGTGCCGATTCCGGACCCCGGATCGATGCCGCCGCAGGTCATCAGCGTCGCCGACGCAGGTACCGTCACCGACGTCGACGTGCGCGTCAGAATCAACCATACCTGGGACAGTGACGTCGACATCTCGTTGACCGGGCCCAATGCGGTGACGATCGACCTGTCGAGCGACAACGGCGGCGGCAGCGACAACTACGGATCCGGAAACGCGGACTGTTCGGGCACGCCGACGGTCTTCGACGACGAGGCGGGGACCCCCGTCGCGTCGGGCACGGCGCCGTTCGCGGGTTCCTACAGTCCAGAAATGGCGTTGTCGGCGTTTGACGGAATTCCCGCCGCCGGCAACTGGACGCTCAACATCGCCGACGATCTCGGCGTCGACTCCGGGTCGCTCTTCTGTTACGAGATCGTCATCACGCGTGACACGGGCAACGGCGGATCTTCCACGTGCCAGTTCAACGTCAATGTCACGATTCCATTCGACGGCTGCTGCATCGACGACTATTCCGGGGACATCTTCCGCCACGTCGTTGCCAGCGTTCCGTCGACCGACCCGCTCTACGGCTATTGGGAATACGAGGTGGCTGCGACTGGCGAGGTTTTCTCCGGGATCGCCAACCGCGTCGCCTACCGGCCTGGGCTGAGCATCGTCCTTGAAGACAGCGACGATCCTGTGGCCTTCTGCCACGCCGAAATCGACTTCCCGCGCAACAAGTGCCGCGTTCAGGTTCGCGACATTCCGACCGGACGCAACTTCGTCCTGAGGGATCGCAACCTCAACAACAATGTCTGCACGGAGGTCGAGGACAAACGATAGATAGGTTCTTCCTCGGAACCCTGGAAGCCAGGGGTTGGGAGTGGGTCCCCTCCCCTGGCAATTTTTTGCACTTGCTCGGGGTTCGTACACGCGGAACGGCAAGTCGTCGCTAGATGACTCCATCCCTCGATCCTTTCTTGCGCCCTTCCCCGAACACGTTCATGTCCTCCCTACCGCGCGTCCCGTGACTGAGCGCACGCTGATCGGTGACGGGCCCCACAGCCTTCAGACGCGGAACTTCCATACCATGTGGCGTCTTTTCCAAACGCTCCGTCCGGGGCGGCTCTCGACCATAGGCAAGGAGACATCATTCATGATTCGCTTTTCACTCTTCATGCGGCGTTCACATCGGATAGTGCCGACGCTCGCACCCGTCCTTGCGGTCATCGCGTTTTCGAGCGCGGCTTCGGCCCAGGTCAAGTGAGCGCCGTCTACGCTCCCGGTCGGGAGCTTCACTCACAGTGACCTGAATCGAGGATCGAACGATCTCTCGATCGGCTTCGCCTTCGACTATCAGTATTTCAACGAAGCTCAGCAGGGCACAGAGCCCACTTCAAATCCGAAGAACGAGCAGACGATGGTTCGGACGCTACTCTTTACGCTCGACTACCAGGTAAATCGCAGGTTGTCGCTACAGGCGATCGCGCCCATCCGGATGGTCGAGGCGCCGAAAGACTTTCACCCCGGCGACCGTCGACTCAGGTCCTTCAAGGGCCTCAGCGACATCATCGCCCTGGCCACGGTGAAGCTTAATCTGCCGAAGTCGGCCAGGTCTCCCCAGTTCTCGTTTATTGGGGGTCTTCGCCTGCCGACGGGTAACGCGGAGCCCGACCACGAGTTCTCGGGCGAACTGTCGCGCGATCCGGTCCTTCAGGCCGGCCACGGAACTTTCGATCCGATCGGCGGATTCCGGTACGTCCAGTCGTTCCCGAAATTCACTCTGTCGGCTGACGCGCTGGGAAGGGTAACAGGTGGCAAGAACGAGTACGGCTATCGCTATGCAAACGAGGTGCAGGCGGGAGTCAGCATCTCGAAGGCAGTCCCGACGCCGGGTTTCCTCAAGAAGGCCGTCGACGTGCTCGCGGTCGGGGCGCGACTGCACGGCGTATTGAGCGGGCATGACGAGGATCGCGGTGTGCGCGTGTCGAACACCGGCGGACAGTGGCTGTACGTGATTCCATCGATCTCATTGACGACGCGGCACGGGACTTCATATTTCGTGCAACTGCAAGTGCCGCTGCACCAGCGGGTCAGCGGCGGACAACTCGTCTCGAACAATGCATTCACGACGGGCGTCTCGTTCGACCTGACTCGTCCGAACAGGGTCGAGTCCTCATCGGGTGCAGCCGGGAAGCCCGCGGCCGTGCCGGTTTCGCAGTCGCCGGTGATTTCGCGCGGTGAAGAGGTGGACTTGAAGGCGCACGTAGTCCCGGGGACCGTGACCGTCTTCGAGTTCTACGCCGACTGGTGCCACGTCTGCCGGAGCATCGAGCCTGCGCTCGGCGGTCTCATCGGCGACACGGGCGCCGCGCTGCGGCGAATCAACATAGGCAATGGACGGACGGACGTCGCGCGGCAGTACGGCGTCACGGCGACGCCGACCTTCCACGTCTACAAAGGCAGCGGAGAGCTTTCGAGCATACTGACGACAGGCGATATGGAGCTCGTGCGAGAAGCCATCGACAAGGCAGGCGCCCAGTAGTTCGTAGCGCGAAGCGCTTCGAAGTGCGGAGTGAAGCGCCGCTTCGGATCGACCCAAAGCGGCGCTTCGCGCACTGATTTGTGGCTTCGATATGCCCGGCAGAAGGCGGTACGAACCGCCGCGGAATGACTCAGCCGCTCTTCCCCACCGCGATCCGGCGCGTCGCCGTCGCGCCGTTTGCATTGCGCACTGTCAAGACCCCCGCCCCACCGACTGCGAGCAGGTATTCGATCGGTGTCTGACCGGTCACGAGTCGGCCTTTCTGGACCACCTTCGTGCCCCCAGCCTTGACCTTGCACGGCAGTGAAAACGCGATCCCGTCGAGCGTCACCGTCGCGGCGGAAGTGAACCCGCTGCCTCGGATCACGAACTTCGTCGGGCGGTAGAGGGCGGTGTCGATTGTGCCCTCGCCGGCGTCGACCGAGGCCTCGTTGGTCGGCAGGCTCTCACCGGTGGAGTACACGGCCGTCACCACGAAGTGGGCACCGCCAGCCACGATCGGGCCGGTCGACGTCACGTAAGAAGGCACCGTCATGTAATAGGTCTTGGCGGACGGCTCCACCCCGGGAGTGGTGGAACGGTAGATGTTGTACGCTCCAATGGTCCCGATACCGCCGCGGTTCTGCGGAGGCGGAATCGGCGGCGTACCGCGTCCTGCTGTCAGGCCGCGAGGCGGCGTCAGTTCAGTACCGCTCGGCACAGCGGGCGAGAACCAGTCGAGCTGGCCTTTCGGCTGCTCGACCCGCGAACTCAACCGCACGAGGAAGCCGTCGAAGCTACCCGCCTTGATCGACTGGTACGCATTCGGCGTCACGGGAAACGCGCTCGATTCCGTATCCCCGCCCATCACGATGTTACCGAGCAAGTCGACGTCCAGCCCCAGCGCGATGTCGAAGCTCTCGCCCCCCACGAACGTAGACTGCACGATGGAGAGGTCGACGGCTGAGACCTCCATGAAGAAGGCGTCCCGCTCTCCGCCTCCATAACCGGGCTGAAACGGATCCGCGATCGGGAAGTCGGCCGCGGATGTCGTGGATCCGGCCACGAAGACTCGTCCTTCCAGATCCACGGCCACGTCGGACGCCGCGTCCGTTCCACTGCCGCCGTGCGTGCGGTGCATCACACTCGAAAGGTCATAGGGCACCTGGACGATGAGGACGTCCGTAATCGGGCCGCCGCCCCGGTCTTTTCGGGCCCCCGCCTGAGCGACGGTGCCAACAGCCACGATTCCGTTGGGACCTCTCGCCAATCCGTACAGCTCTGGAAGCAGCGCCGGATCCAGACCCAGGTTGAGCGAGGGCCCCGGGACCAGCGAAGTACTCAACCGGTCGATCGACCAACTAGCGCCGCCAGGCGTACCGCGCTTGTCTGTCACGTACATCGATCCCCGGCCATCGAACACTACGTCTACCAGTGAGTCCGAAAGCGGGCCGCCCACAAGAGTGGAGTGCGCCAGTCCGCCACCAGGCGTCAGCACGCTGAGCGTCCCGTCCCAATCTCCGGAAGGCCCGCTGCCAGGGGCCACGATCGGATAATCGACGGATGCGGTGGTCCCCACGAGCGCAATCTCTCCGAGGGGGCCGGTCGCCATGCCCCAGATGACATCGGTGCTGCTGCCCCCCACATAAGTCGAGAACTCGATCTGCGAGCCATCGCCGCGCATCCGCGCCACGAACCCGTCTCCGGATCCATGATAGGAGGGCTGAAATGCAGAAATCGTTGGCAGGTCAAGCGATGCCGAGTATCCGGCGATCACGACTCCACCGTAAACGTCGAACGCAACCGCGTACGCCGCGTCGTAGTCCGAGCCGCCGAAGTACGTCGACTCGAACAGCCCCAGGCCGCCGACAGCCAGCTTCGCCACCATCGCATCACCGAACCCGGCCTGAAAACCCTGCAAGGGCGACTCGGTCGGGAAATCGGCCGAGTATGTGTACCCTGCCACCCACGGAGCCCCCTCCGGATCGACAGCCACGTCGAGGATGACGTCCGACTCCGTTCCACCGAGGAACGTCGACATGGTGGGCCTGACTACGAGCCCTCCACGTGCCGCCGATGTTGCATCCAGGTCAACTTCGGCCGTGTCGGCAACCACATGCAGCGCGGCTCCGGGTTCCACGGCGCCGTGACGCACGAACCAGGCCCCATCCTCGCCCTGAACCAGTCCGGCGGGAAGTGGTCGCGAGCCCGAAGGGCCTTGCTGGACAGCGGCAGCGCGAATCGGTCTGCCGTCGTGCCGTACTCGAAGCGCCAGCACATCGGCGCCGGATTGCGCCACCAGTTCCCAACGAACGCCCGCCTTCGTCGCCGAGACGACAACGTCGACGCCCGGCGCGACGTCTCGCAGTGCCACCGCCTCGTAAACAGCCGCGCCACGCCTCCAGAGCGCGGGGTCGTCTCCCAGGAACCAGTTCGCGGTGCCGATACGACGGCCAGCCGGCTCGACCCGGCCCGGCCCTCCTGGGCCGGAAAACGCGGTGCGATCCGTTCCGGCCGCCGACGTTACGACGAGGGCTGTCGCCGTCACGAAGGCGGTGCGATCGCCAAGGCGAGCCACGAAGCGGACCCTTGGATCCATCTGGCCGGTATTCGCCTCGAATCCGGATTGCAGCTTCCGGGGGACTTCGCATGCCGAGGACAACGGTTGCGGCTGCGCCGCGTCCCTCCGGTCCTCGCCGCTGACTCCGGTCGAGGAAGCCGCAACCGTCTGAAGACACACCGTGACGATGATGAGCAGGGAAGCAATGGCGTTCATTCGGGACCTCCGCCTGGGGGGCACCGGCGACCTTGGTACCGACGGATCTCGTTGCGCAGTGATGCTGCATGTCGCGCGCATGGCGATTCCGGAGCTCGTCGGTTCGAGAACGGGCTAGACCGTAACAGACCTCTCGACCTTCGAGCGGTGATTCCGATCACACCCTCGAGGCCCGGGACCGTACGGCGCCGTTGCTCTCCAAACGGTCGACGCCGAACGCAGAGCGGCCCGGTGGTTCCGGGCCGGCCACCTCAATCCGTGGTGCCGAAGCGCATAGTCGACTTCGAGCACCACGGTTCCAGGGCAATCAGGCTTCTTCTCCAATCCAGAAGTCTCTGGCCCTCGATGTCGGCCGGTGGCGGCCGTACTCCCGGGTTCGTCTGGGCGGAATCCGGCCAGCGATGATGTTGCGGACCTCGTCCGATTCGTCGACGGCCTCTCCCTATCCACGAAAGCACGGATGTACTCGTACCCGTCAGGACGCTGTGCCGTGAGCCAATCCAAAGCACTTCGCCCATGGCTCCGAATCAATGGTGATGCAGGCTTTCGCGAATGTACGGGTCTCCCATCGGGACGAGCGGCGCGCGGCCGAGCGCTGCGAACACGACGATCAGGAACGCCGCGACTGCCCCGATCGTCATGCCCGCCTCCCAGACGCCGAGCGCCGGCCCCGCGGGCGACTGCGACGGGAAGATCATCACGTAGAGATCGAGCCATCGTCCCACGAGCACGACGATGGCGACCTTCGCGAGCGCGCCGGCATTCCTCTTGACCGGCTGCGACATCAGGGCCACGAACGGCACGATCCAGTTCAGGAGGATGCTCGCGATCGAGAGCGGCAGCCACCAGCCGCGCAGCCTCGTCGTGAAGTAGACCGTCTCTTCCGGGATGTTGCTGTACCAGATCAGCATGTACTGGCTGAACCACAGGTACATCCAGAACGTGCTGAAAGCGAACAGCAGCTTGCCGAGGTCGTACAGATGCGCCTCGTTGACCACTCCCCGGAACTGCCCGCGCCGCTCGAGCCAGACCGTCATCAGGATGATCACCGCAAGCGCGCTCTCGAACATCCCCGCGAAGTTGTACCAGCCGAACATCGTGCTGTACCAGTTGGGCTCGAGCGACATGATCCAGTCGACGCTGGCCAGGAAGGACGTGATTCCGAACACGGCGAGAAACCCCGCCGACAGATGGATGTTCGACTTCGTGTGCGACACGTCGCCAGTCGCGTCCTGCCGGCGCGAGTGCCGGAGGATGGCGTACGCGAACGCTCCCCAGAGCGCCATGTAAACCGCGGCGCGCGCCAGAAAGAACGGCCACGACAGCCACGCGTGTTTGAACCAAGCGATACCCTGTACCGCCTCGTGCGCCGCACCCTGCCACGAATACACGGACGGGTGCGCGAGAAAAACGATCCAGAGCCCCACGAACCCGATCGGCAGGGCGGCGATCATGGCCTCCGGAACTCGCCGGAAGGCTGCCGACCAGCCGCTTCCTACGATGTACTGCAGGGCGATGAATGCGGTGGCGCCGAGGCCCAGCCCGACCATCGCGTAGCTCAGCAGTAGGAGATACGGCCAAACCGATGCTGGTGACACGATTGCACCCGCAACCAGCGACAGGACACCGATGGCCGCGCAGAGCCGGGAGGCAACCGACGACACAACAGGCGCCGCCAGTCCGAGTCCGGGGTTCATCACTGCGCCGGCGGCGCCGCTGCCTGAGATGGCGATGGAGCCGGCGCCTGCGCCGCCGCTGCCGCCGCCGCCAGTTCCTTCTGCTGGATGATGTGAACGAACAGGATGGCTTTCCATCGATCCTCCTGGGTTACCTGCGTCGCGTAGGAAGGCATGTTCTCGCCGCCGTAGGTGAGCAGGTGGAACATCTCTCCGTCGGTCATGGCCAGGGACTTGGCGTCCGTGAACGCCGGCGGCGGCGGGAATCCGCGCATTGCGACCGGTCCGTCACCCTTTCCAGTGCCGCCGTGGCATACTCCGCAGTAGCGGCTGAAGATGACCGAGCCGCGGCGAACAGCTTCCGTGTCGGTCAACTGGAAGGGATTGCGAAGCTCCTGCCCGGCGCGCTTGGCCTCTTCGGTGCCGGTGCTGTAGTGCA
This sequence comes from uncultured Clostridia bacterium, assembly GCA_964591515.1. Lineage (GTDB taxonomy): Bacteria > Acidobacteriota > Blastocatellia > UBA7656 > JADIYM01 > JADIYM01. The sequence continues at coordinate 22,877 of CAZQBW010000021.1, read as the reverse complement.
GGCGGACGGCCCCGCGCGGAATCGAGCCGTCGGGCGGCGGCTGGAGCGTTTTTCCGTCCGCGAAGTTCGGGTTGTCCGAGAAGCTGTCGTACGGCACCGACTCGACCATGTTCGGCAAGAACGAGTCGTTCGGTTTCGTGGGATCGCTCTGGACGGTCCAACCGATGGCCGCGATTGCGCACACCGCGAGGAGCAGAATCAGATTGACGGCTTTTCGTCCGATCACGGTGCCACCTCCGAAACGTGCTCTCGCACTTCGATTGCTCCCAGTCGCCCGAACAGCCGGCGCACGTCGTCGAGATCGAAGGCCGCGTCCGCTTCCTCGAGAACGATGGCGAACCGGTCGTCGGTCACGCGCGGATCGGGAACGCGCACACGCCGCCCCGGATAGAGGCGGCAGGCCAGGAGAAAAGTCAGCACCATCCCGAGTCCGCCGGCGAACACCATGGCCTCGAACGTGACCGGCACGTAGGCCGGCACCGAATTCCATGGCTTGCCGCCGACGTTCACGGGCCAGTCGACCGCCGCGGCCCAGTACTGGAAGGCCATCATCGTCGTCACGCCCGTGAATCCGAACGCCGCACAGGCCCACGACATCCACGACGGCCGCACGCCCAACGCAGAGTCCAGTCCGTGCACCGCATACGGCGTGTACACGTCCACGATTGTATATCTGCGCTCGCGCGCCGTGCGGACGGCCTCGAGCAGGTCGTGCTCGTTCTCGAAGAGGCTCACGACGTATCGATTGCTCATTTCGCCTCTCCCCTGGCGCTCCGGCCGAACGTCAGCACGCCTTTCACTTCACCCATCGCGATGACCGGCAGCACACGGCAGAAGATCAGGAACGCCGTGAAGAACAGTCCGAAGCTGCCGATGAGCGTCGCGATTTCGATCGGCGTCGGCGTGTACGATGCCCAGCTAGACGGCAGGAAGTCGCGGTGCAGCGACGTCACGATGATGACGAAGCGCTCGAACCACATGCCGATGTTCACGAAGATCATCAGGATGAAGACGGCGACGAGATTCGACCGGATTTTCTTGAACCACAGGAACTGCGGCGTGATCACGTTGCAACCGACCATCGTCCAGTACGCCCAGTTCATCGGACCGAGCGCGCGGTTCATGAAGACGAATTGCTCGTAGGGATTTGCCGAGTACATTGCGATGAAGAACTCCGTGGAGTAGGCGATCGCCACGATGCCCCCGGTGGCGATGACGAGTTTGCACATTGCGTCGATGTGCCGCATCGTCAGGTAGTTCTCGAGCCGCATAACCTTGCGCACGATGATCATCAGCGTGAGCACCATCGCCATGCCCGAGAAGATGGCGCCGGCGACGAAGTAGGGCGGGAAGATCGTCGTGTGCCAGCCCGGAATCACCGACGTCGCGAAGTCCGTGCTGACGATGCTGTGCACCGACAGGACGAGCGGCGTCGCAAGCCCTGCGAGCAGCAGGTACACGAGCTCGTAGTGGTGCCAGGTCCGGAAGGATCCGTTCCACCCGAAACTCAAGATCCCGAAGACCGTCTTCCGGAGGCCGGGCTTCTCGCGATCGCGGATCGTCGCGAGGTCGGGGATGAGGCCGATGTACCAGAACACTGCCGAGATCAGGAAATAGGTACTGATGGCGAAGAAGTCCCAAACGAGCGGCGACCGGAAGTTGACCCAGAGAGGCCCGCGGGTGTTCGGATACGGGATCACGAAGAACGCCAGCCACGGCCGGCCCATGTGAATGATCGGGAATATCCCGGCGCACATTACGGCGAAGAGCGTCATGGCCTCGGCTGCGCGGTTCACTGCCGTGCGCCAGCGCTGCCGGAACAGGAACAGGATTGCCGAGATGAGCGTTCCGGCGTGGCCGATGCCGATCCAGAAGACGAAGTTCGTGATGTCGAACGCCCAGCCTACGGTCCGATTGAGTCCCCAGGTGCCGATTCCAGTGGCCACCTGGTAGGTCACGGCCGTCGCGCCCACGAGCATCGCCGACGAGGACACCATCAGCGCCGCCCACCACATCCATGTCGGCTTGCCCTCCATCGGGGCGCAGACGTCGCGCGTCACCTGACCGAGCGACGTGTCGCGCGAGACGAGCGGCAGCCTGAATACGGAAGCAACCTCAGCCATGACGGCCTCCCTCTCCTTCACGATTCCGAACGACCGCCAGGTACGACACCGACGGCTCAGTGCCGATTTCCTCGAGGACGCGATACCGCCGGCTGGTCCCGTTTGCCTTTGACAGAGCACTGTTCGGGTCGTTTAGGTCGCCGAAAGTAATCGCCCTCGCCGGGCACGTCTGCTGGCACGCCGGTTCGATCGCTCCGTCGGCGATTGCCTCGCCGCGCGCCCTGGCCGCGATGCGCGCCTCCTGAATGCGCTGCACGCAGAACGTGCACTTCTCCATCACGCCGCGAGACCGAACTGTCACGTCCGGATTGAGGACGAGGTTCTGGAAACGGTCGGCGTGCGGATAGTCGAACCAGTTGAAGCGCCGCACCTTGTATGCGCAGTTGTTCGCGCAGTAGCGCGTGCCGACGCAGCGGTTGTAGACCTGCTGGTTGAGGCCGTCCTCGCTGTGCAGCGTCGCGAGCGCCGGACACACGGTCTCGCAGCCCGCGACCGCGCATTGCTGGCACATCATCGGCTGGAACGCGACGTCGTCGCCATCTCCTTCGTAGTACCGGTCGATCCGGATCCAGTGCATCTCGCGCTGGCGCATCACTTCGTCACGACCGACCACCGGCACGTTGTTCTCGACCTGGCACGCGATGACGCAGGCCGAACAGCCCGTGCAGGCCGACAAGTCGATCGACATCCCCCACTTCGGGCCAGTGACGGGGTGGTCGGCCGACCATAGCTCGCTCGGCCCGTGGTGCGCGCCGTGCCCGTCGTGACCCGTTTCCTGGTGCAATTCGGCGAACGTAGTCTGGCGCACGATGTCCCGCCGCTCGAACCCGAGGCCGCTCAGCTCTTCGGGAGCGCTCAGCGTATGGTGCATCTGTGTTGCGGCAAGCGGCCGGCTGCGCCCGGTTGCCGAGATCTGTACCGGATGGCCGTCGAACCGTCGCGCGCCATCCCGAAGAACCACGAACGGCGCCGCGTTGTGGCCGACGCGGCCGTCGTCGCCAACGGCCGACCTGCTCTGGAGCCACTGGGGACCGACGTTCGCGAAGCGTTCGCTGAGCCGGCTGCCAAATCCCATCGGCAGGGCAACCACGTTCTCGTGCTGTCCGGGCTGGAACACCACCGGACACTCCAGGCTCGGGCCCGGCGAGTCAGCCGTTCCTGCTGTCACGCGTACGACGTCGCCTTCCGCCAGTCCCAGCCGCTTCGCGGTTGCAGGCGCGAGGCACGCGCAGCTGTCCCAGGTCACCCGTGTCATCGGGTCCGGCAGTTCCTGCAGCCAGGCATTGTAGGCATGGCGTCCGTCGAGCATTCCGACAGTCGGATAGACGACGATCTCGAGTTGCCCGGCGACAGCAGCGACACCGGTCGCGGGCTTCACAGCCGCGGCGTTGAAAGGGGTGGCGGCGACCGGCTCGGGAGTGACGATGCAGAATCCGTCCTGCACGGTCCGCTCCCAGAAGGCGAGAAACGACGGCTGCGCAGTCTGCCGCGGGAACACCTTCGCCTCCCAAGTCGCCCGCATGATGTCGAGGCCCGGGCGGGCTTCGCCCATCCACGTCGACAGCGACTCGACGACGGACCTTGTGTTCAGGAGCGGTCGCGTTGCCGGCTGTGACAGATTCACGAGACCGCGTACCGGCTCGGCGTCCGTCCACGTCTCCAGCGGATGATGGTCGGGGCAGATGTACCGCGAGACCGCGGCGGTCTCATCGTTTCGTGATGTGAAGTTGACGACGAGCGGCACGCGCCTGATCAGATCGGCAAGCTCGGCCGGGGCGCCAAGATCGAAGACGGGATTGACGCCGTCGATGAGCAGCGCGCGGACGCGGCCAGTTCGCAATTCTTCGAGCAATGCCGCCAAAGCCGCGTCGGAGCCGAGACGCTGATTCGAGGCGCCTGCGACGTCGAGGGCCTGGCCGTAATTGCCGAGCAGGTGATTGATGTAGTTGCAGACAACCTGCACCTGCATCTCCTGACTTCCGCTGACCACGAGCGAGCGGCCGCGTGCCGCCCAGAGCCGGTCGGCGAGATCGTCGAGCCCCGCGTTCTCGACCGCCGAGACCGCGCCCGGGGCGAATTCGGTCGCGGCCCGCTTGGCGATGAGATTGGCGAGGCTCGTCACCAACTCGGCAACCTGTGAAGGACCGATGCGGACGCGGCGGTCGGCCTTCCCGCCCGTCGTCGAGAGTCTCGACTCGAACTGGACGTGATACGACATCGGGACGGCAGCGTCGTCGGGATTGCGCCGAGAGCGGTATCCGGCCGTGTGCTCGACCGATGAGGTCCACGTGCCGAGAAAATCGGCGTCGAACGACGCGACTACGTCCGCCTTCTCGAATCGGTATCGCGGAAGGATGCGCACCCCGTGCGTTCGCTCGTGAGCGTCCAGGATGGCCGACGACGAGATCGGGTCGTACATCACCCAGCGGGCGTCTGCGAACCCGCCGAGGAACTTCTCGACGACCGTCCGCGCGGTCGGACCGTTCACGGTACCGGACAGGTATCGTACGGCGCCGCCCTCGCCCCGGATCTTCGCCAGCTGAGCCGTGATCTCCGAGTCCGCTTCGGACCAGTTCACGGGCTGCCCGTCGCGCTGCGCACTCGAGAAACGCAGACTGTCGTAGAGCCCAAGCAGGTGTGCCTGGCCGACCGCGCAGACGCCGCCCTGCGACAGCGCGTGGTCACGGTACCCCTCGATCTTGATCGGGCGGCCGTCGCGGTTCTTGACCAGCACGCCGCAGCCCGCAGTGCAGCCGCCGCACATCCCTGCGTAGTAGACCGATCTGCCGGGGACGATGTCTTCCGGCTGGACCAGGTACGGAATGGCGTGGCGGATTGGCGTCGACTGGCAGCCCGTGAGCATCGCGCTCGCAAACGTGAACCCGGCCGCGCGCAGGAAAGTTCGCCGAGACGTCGACCAGTCGTCGGTGGGGCGGCTGATTTGATTTGGATCGGATTCGGACATGGTCTTTTCCACTCCCTCAGTGGTGGCACGTGGCGCAGTCGATTGACGCGTGAACGGGCTGACCGGCAATTCCCGTCTGGTTCGACGTCCGGTGGCAGTTCACGCACCACCCCATTCCGAGGTCCGCATCCTGACGCAGGCGATCCATCGCCTGGACCGTGCCGTGGCACTGCTGGCACGTGACGCCGACGTTCACATGCGCGCTGTGGTCGAAATATACGAAGTCCGGCACGTTGTGGACCTTCACCCATTCGATCGGACGCCGCGTCCGCGTCGGGTCGGGCTTCCGTGCATCGTCCAAACCGAGCGCGTCGTAGAGCTTGCGCAGCTCGGGCGAGATGATCGGACGCGGCGGCCGCTTCTCCTTCTTCGCCAGGTCGTCCTCAGCCCGGAACGCGCCAAACGTCGACGTCACGTTCTTGTGGCAGTTCATGCACGTGCTCGCCGCGGGAATGCCTGCATGACGGCTCTTATCGGCGCCGCTGTGGCAGTACATGCAGTCGATTGCAAGCTCGCCGGCGTGCAGGCGATGCGAGAACGCGATCGGCTGCGTGGGCTCGTAGCCCTGCTGGTTGCCGGCCAGCCGCACCGGGCCGAATCCGACAACGAGCAGCGCGGCTCCGAAAACGAGCGCAATAACGAGGATCGTCGTCAGTCGACGACTGCCCAGCCATCCGGTTTCAGGAACTTCTGTCATGCGAGCCTCCCTCCCGATGGCGTCACGTCAATCCACATTGCGGATGCCGCTCCGGTTCCAGTTCCACCGCACGACCTGCGGTTTGCGCCAGAGGTACGGGTTCGGCACGACGAGGATGTGGACGAGCCGCGTGAACGGGAAGAACCCGATCACGAGCCACGCGTTTACGATGTGCAGCTTCACGAAGAACGGAACGGCGGAGACGTACGAGAGGTCGGGATTGAGCATCGCGATCGAGCGCAGGTACTGCGCCGCAGTTGCCGCAAACCACGACGATCCCCACGGATAGACCAGAGCCACGGTCAGTCCGCTCGCGACCTGGACGACGAGCAGCGCATACAGGATCCAGTCAGGCACTGTGGTCACTCGCCGTACCTTGCTGTTTCGAAAACGCCGCAGGATGAGCGACACGAGCCCCACGAGTGTAAGAACGCCACCGATGAGCATCGTGATCTCGACCACGTACAGCCGGAGCGATACGCGGTTCCAGGCCAGCACCTGCGCCGGAATGAGAAACCCGATGATGTGCCCGCCGAGCACCGTGAGAATGCCGTAGTGAAACGGCACCAGCCCCCAGAAGTGGTCCTGGTTTTCCAGCAGTTGCGACGAGAGGCTCGAATACGTGAACCGTTGCATCCGGTAGCGCTGGATCGTGACCAGGAAGAAAGTGAACAGCGCGACGTACGGCAGGATGCCGAAGAGCAGCAGGTTCAGGAATGCAATTGAGGTGTCCATGGCTCTCCTTCAAGCAGGTTGCTTTCCGACGCCGCGGTCGCGTGGCGCACCGCAATCACGTCCCTAATCGCCTGCAGCACGTTTGCGTAGGGATTCGACTTCCCCTGCAGCCCCTTCAACATCTTGTCGATGGCCGGAATCACGCACATAGCCGCAAACTCGTCCGCCCATTCGCGTGGAGCGCGGCCGAGGATCAGCAGCACGTGCATCAGGTGATCAGGCAGTTCGCTGGACTCGGGCAGCCCGGCGTCGCGCATCACCTGCCGCATCGTGACGAGGAACTCGCCGCGGCCATAGTTCTCGCCGAAGAGCTGCCAGCCAACCTCCAGCGAGCAGACTGGATTGATGTCAAACGTCCGGGTGAACAGTTCGTCCACTTCCTCGACCGTGTCGTCGCGGATCGCCTCCTCGAAGCAAAGAACCGCCGTTCCCGCTTCGGGGTAGTCAGACTGAAGCGCGGCGCGGCAGCCGGCCACGTCTTCGTGGAACGTCTCCTTCGGATACACCACGAGTCTCGCGAGATGCTCGTGGATGCTCTGTGCCGCGCCGATCACATGCCCCTCCTCGGCTTCGAGAGGAAGCCGAAGCCCACGCTCTGCTTGTGCTCCATCGGATCTTCGAGCATCTGGATTGCTTCCTCGCGGTGTGCCGGCGGAATCACGAACCGGTCCTCGAAAGTACAGAGCGATGTCAGCTTGTAGATCGACTCGGCCTCCTCCGGCGTGCAGTCCGCCTCGGCGAGCATCCGCATGGCGACCTCCATCGGCACGTCGCCAACCGTCAGGGAGCGCCGGTACCACCTCACGGCCTTCTGCTTGCGCAGTGCGTAACGGACCTTCGCCTCGTGCCCCGCGCCGAACAGGTTCGAGAGGAACTGGATCGGCACGCGCGAGTCGTCGATGTCGTGGAAGAGGTTCTCGGAGACGTGGTCGACCGTCGAACCGTCGCGGCTGGCCATCACCGGCGACATCGGCGGCACGTAGAAGAGCATGGGCAGCGTGCGGAACTCGATGTGTGGCGGCAGCGCGATCTTCCACGTCTTCACGTACTTGTAGACGGGCGACTTCTGCGCCGAATCGATCACCGACTCGTGGATGCCGTTGCGCATCGCTGCATCGATGACTGCCGGATCGAAAGGATCAAGGACCATGTCGCGATGTGCGTCGATCAACTCCTCGTTTGGCCGTTTCGCGACCGACTCGATCTGCTCGGCATCGTATAGAAGGACGCCGAGGTATCGGATCCGGCCGACGCACGAGTGGAAACACGCCGGCGCCTGGCCCGTCTCGAGACGCGGGAAGCAGAGAATGCACTTCTCGGACTTCCCGGTGAACCAGTTATAGAAAACCTTCTTGTACGGGCACGCCGCGATACACGACCGCCAGGCGCGGCACCGGTTCTGGTCGACGAGCACGATGCCGTCCTCGCCGCGCTTGTAGAGCGCGCCTGACGGACAGGCGGCGACGCATCCCGGGTTCAGGCAGTGGTTGCAGATCCGCGGGAAGTAGAAGAAGACGAGCCGCTCGACGGCGTTCAGCTGCTCGCGCTGTTCGGCCGTCAATCCCTCGAGGTTCGGGTCGTTCTCGGCATAGACCGGCGAGCCGCCGAGGTCATCGTCCCAGTTCGGGCCCGCCTCGATGTCGATGTACTCGCCGGTGACCATCGAGATGGGCTTTGCCGTCGGCTGGTCCGGGCCTTCGGGCGCGTTGAATAGGTTCTGGTAGTCGTAGGTCCAGGGCTCGTAGTAGTCGTCCATGCTGGGCTGGTGCGGGTGGTGGAAGATGTTCGTGATCGTCCGCCGCTTGCCCGTCGACTTCAGCTCGAGCTTGTCGCCGTTGACTTCCCAGCCGCCCGAGTACTTTTTCTGGTCCTCCCAGGCGGTCGGGTACCCCGTACCGGGCTTCGTTTCAACATTGTTCCACCACATGTAGTCGGCGCCGGTGCGGTCGGTCCAGATGTTCTTGCAGGCAATGCTGCACGTGTGGCACCCGATGCACTTGTCCAGGTGGAAGACCATGGAAATCTGTGAGCGTACGTCCATTGTGGTGACCTCTCTGCTACCACTTCAGCTCGGGCAGTCTTCGCACGAGGATGTGGGTGTCTCGGTTGGGTCCCACCGGACCCCAGTAGTTGAAGTGGAAGGTGAACTGCCCATACCCGCCGACCATGAAGCTGGGCTTGAGCCGCGTTCGCGTCAGGCTGTTGTGACCGCCGGCCCGGCGATCTCCGCGAATCGGCGACTTCGGTACCGAGTAGGTGCGCTCCGGCGAGTGATACTGGATGCAGATACCGCGGGGGATCCGCGCACTTACGGCGGCGCGCGTCACGACGACGCCGTGATCGTTGTGGACTTCGACCCAGTCGTTGTCGACGATGCCTATCGAATCGGCGTCGTGGTGGTTCATCCAGAAAGGCTCGACGCCGCGTGAGAGCGTCGTCATCCGCTGGTTGTCGCCGTACGTCGAGTGGATGTGCCACTTTCCGTGCGGCGTCAGGTAGTTGAGCATCAGGGTCGGTCCGACCTCGGTGCTGAACTTGACGTCGGAGTACTGAGTCGGCGTCGGCTTCGGCTTATAGGTCGGCAGGTGCTCGCCGAACTGGATGTAGCCCGGATGATCGAGGTAGAAGTGCTGCCTTCCCGTCAGAGTCCGCCACGGCACCAGACATTCGACGTTGTAAGTGAACGGCGAGTATGCGCGGCCGTTTTCGGTCAGGCCCGACCACATCGGACTGTTGACGAACCGGTGCGGCCGCGCCTGCAGTCCCTTGTAGGTCGCGCGTACTCCGCGATCCTTTTCAACGAGGTGGGCGAGCGGCAGTCCGACGCGCTCTTCCATGTCCTTGTAGGAGCGGTATGCGAGCTCGCCGTTCGTGACCGAGGCGAAGCGCAGGATGGTCTCGCAGACCTCGACGTCTTCCTTGAGTGAAGGATACGTCTTGCCGTCGAAGGTGTACGTCGGCATCGAACAAAGTGCGTCATCGTACTCGTCCTGGATGTCGTAGTGCGTCCCGTGCGCACCGAGTCCGCCCGTCCGGACGAGTGGCCCGAACGAGTTGTACTGGTGATGCACGTTGCGGTAATCGCGGGTGACGACCTTGAGCGCGGGCATGGTCTTGCCGGGTATCGCCTCGACTTCACCCTTCCGCCAGTCCTTCATGTTCGGCTGCGCGATCTCGGCGGCGGTGTCGTGTGCGAGCGGCGTCGCGACGAGGTCCTTGACGGGCTCGGGGAAGTGCTTCGGCGCAAGCTCAGAGAGCTTCTTCGCGAGCGACGAGAAAATCTGCCAGTCGCTCTTCGACTCCCAGCACGGCGGAACGGCCGCGGAGAGCGGATGGATGAAGCTGTGCAGGTCGGTCGAGTTGAGATCTGCCTTTTCGTACCAGGTCGCCGCCGGCAGGACGATGTCGGAGTAGAGCGCCGACGTGTCCATCCGGAAGTTCAGGTCGATGACGAGGTCCATCTTCCCGGTCGGCACCTTGTCGTGCCACGTGACTTCCTTGACGGATTCCTTGGCGACTTCCTGGGCGATCGCGTTCGTGTGCGTGCCGAGGTAGTGATTCAGGAAATACTCGTGGCCCTTCGAGCTCGCCATCAGCGCGTTGCCGCGCCAGATGAACCAGACTCGCGGCCAGTTTTCGGGCGCGTCGGGATCGTCGACCGAGAACTTCAGCCCGCCAGACTTCAGTTCGTCGACGGCGTAACGGACGACGGCCTCGGGTGATTCGGCGCCCGCAGCCTCGGCTTCGGTCACGAGGTCGATCGAGCTCTTGTTGAACTGAGGATAGAACGGCAGCCAGCCGCTGCGGACGGCGCGCGCCTGGATGTCGATCGTGTGGCCTTTCGCGATCGAGTCTTCGGGCTGCCGGATCGGAACGGTGTGGTAGTCCGTGAAGTCCTTCTCGTACCGCCACTGGTCCGTGTTGACGTAGTGCCAGCTCGGCGCGTTCTGCAGTCTCGACGCCGGGACCCAGTCCTTGGCGAAGGCTATTGCGCCCCACGGCTCGCCCGGCGCCAGCTTTTCCTGCCCGACGTAGTGGGCGAGCCCGCCGCCGTTAACGCCGACGCAGCCGCACAGCATCAGTGCGTTGATGCCGGCCCGGTACATCAGGTTCCCGTGGTACCAGTGATTGATGCCGGCGCCGATGATGATCGTGCACTTGCCGTTCGTGTGCTCGGCCGTCGACGCCCATTCGCGTGCGAATCGGATGACGAGCTTGCGGTCCATGCCCGTGTAGCGCTCGGACCAGGCCGGCGTGTAGGGCTGCGTCTCGTCGTCGTAGCTCGTGGGGTAGTCGCCCTCGAGCCCTCGCCCGACACCGTATTGCGCCATCAGCAGGTCGTAGCATGTCGCGACGAGGACCGTCTTTCCGTCGGCTGTCTCGATACGCTTCACCGGAACGCCGCGGCAGACGTAGCGGCCCTCACCGAAGTCGTCGAACCAGACCTGCGCGACTCCATCGGCGGCGCCGAGCATCGTCAGGGCCGGATCGATGGCCGATCCGTCCTTGCCGTCCTGCAGCAGCAGGTTCCACTTGCCCTTGTCCTTGTTCGCCCAGCGATAGCCGGAGCTGCCCATCGGCATCTTCGGCCGGTTCTCGGCCGCGTCCCACATCAGGAATTTCCATTCCGGATGCTCGACGTCTTCGTAACCCTTCAGCCGGCCGGACCGCAGGAGCTGCCCGGGCCGGTAGGCGCCTTCCTCCTCGTGGAGCTCGACGAGATACGGCGCGTCCGTGAACTTCTTGCAGTAGTCGATGAAGTAGGGAGTCTGCTTCTCGTGGTGGGCTTCGGTCAGCAGCACGTGGTTGACGGCCATCCACCAGGCGCCGTCCTGGCCGGCGTTGATGCAGACGTATTCGTCGGCGTATTTCGCGACTTGGTTGAAATCGGGCGCGAATACCCACATCTTCGTGCCGTTGTGACGCGACTCGGCCGCGAAGTGGCAGTCGGGCGTGCGCGTCATGTTCAGGTTCGCGCCCATCACCGCGAGCAGTTTCGCGTTGTACCAGTCGGCCGATTCGTGGACGTCGGTCTGTTCGCCCCAGATCTCGGGCGAAGCCGGCGGCAGGTCGCAGTACCAGTCGTAGAACGAGAGCGCAAGTCCGCCGATCAGCTGCAGGTAGCGGGCGCCCGATGCGTAGCTGATCATCGACATCGCCGGAATCGGCGAGAAGCCGGCGATGCGGTCGGGCCCGTATTTCTTGATGGTGTAGAGGTTCGCGGCGGCGATGAGTTCAGTCACCATCGACCACGAGGCGCGGCGGAATCCGCCCTTCCCGCGGGCGCGCTGCCAGCGGGCACGCGACTCGGGATTCTCGACGAGCGACGCCCACGCTTCGACCGGGTCCTCGTGACGGGAGCGTGCGTCCTTCCAGAGGTCGATCAGGCAGCCGCGGGCGTACGGGTACTTCACGCGAAGCGGGCTGTAGAGGTACCAGGAGTACGAGATGCCCCGCTGGCAGCCGCGCGGTTCGTAGGGCGGCAGGCCGTTCTCGAGCATCGGGTAGTCGAGCCCCTGCATTTCCCACGTGACGATGCCGTCCTTGACGTAGATCTGCCACGTGCAGCCGCCCGTGCAGTTCACGCCGTGCGTGCTGCGGACGATTTTGTCGTGCTGCCAGCGGTTCCGGTAGAACTCTTCCCAGCTTCGGGCCTTGGGATTGACTTCGTCCTTGACCCATCGGATCGGGTTTGTGGGTTTCATCGTAGTTGACCTCGTTTCAGACCTGCTGCCCGCACCATCGGCCGTCTCACGGCCCGGAATCGCTTGCGCCACGCCAGGTCGAAGCCGACGAGAGCGGCGACCGCTCCAGCGAGACCGATCAGAAAGAAGTTCATTCGCCCGGGCGAAGTGTCTTCACCGCCACGGCGCGATACGTCCTCGAAGTAGGCAACGAGGGGAAGGATCTCCTCGGCCTCGAGCGGATGGCCCCGCCATACGGGCTGCATGGTCGTGGTCGGCGGCGCGAGGAGCCACGAGCCGAGCGTCTTGCGGCTCTCCAGCCGCTCGAATACCTTGCTCAGGTCGGGTCCGAGCCGGCCGCCGCCGAGTCCTGGGAGGCCGATCGCCGTGTGGCACCCGACGCACGACGGTCCGCCGTTCTTCAGCCTGGCGCGACCGAGGAAGATGTCGCGACCGAGGGCGATGTCGGCTTCCGAGAACGGCCCGTCCGGGATCTGCAGGCCAATGAACTGCGACTTCTCGAGCTTCGACTCAGCCTCGATCAGGTCAAGCAGCGCATCGGCTCGTTCTTTCGACATTCCCGACACGGTCGGCATCACGACTCCGCGCGCCTCCTGCTGGAGCTGAGCGGCGTAGGGGTCACCGCTCGCGATCATGCCCTTCGGGTCGAGCAGGAATCTTCCCAGCCAGACGCGGTCCCGTCGCTGCAGCACATCTTTGAGATCGGGTCCGGTGAGCCGCCCGCCGCCGATCGTGTGGCAGCTCATGCAGTTCTGCCGGAAGAACTGCGCCGCCTCCTGGGCGCTGGCCATTGACTGCAGCGTCAGTACCAGAGCCGGGACGAGCGCTGCCCGAAGGAGGCACGCGAGCCGCCAACTCAGCTCAGGGCCGCGAATCGCCGGATTCCCGTACTCGTGTGTTTCGCTCCTGCTCTTCATGGTTCGCATCCTCAGCGACGCCTCTGGGCGCACCTCCTCCGTACCGTGCGCGACGTGCGACGGAGGCAGAAAGATTCGGTACCGTCAACGCCGGCCATTGCGGCCCGCATCGCGGCTGTCGGGTTGTGTGTGAGCGCCCGAGAGAGGGCGCCCGGGCTAGCTTCGAACTGAGTCTTCCGGAACCACCGCGCGAGCGGGTGATTCCATCGTGGTTGATTGTCCGGCGATCACCGGCGCCGAGGAGTTGGCGATCGATCCGAGCGTCGTCGACTCGAGAAATGCGACATAGACTCTCCGGACTTCGCTCCAGCGCGTGTGCGCTGAGCACTGCGAGCCGTCGTCACATTCCCGCGTGCTGCCGAGGACGCACATCGGCTTCGCCATCGGCGAGTCGAAAACCTCGACGACGTCGAGCAGTCGAATCTCGTCTGGAGTCTTCAACAAACGATAGCCTCCGCCTGTACCGCGTGTCGCTTCAAGTATTCCCACTCGTTTCAGTGTGTTCAGGATCTTCGAAAGATAGTTCGGAGGCACCTCTGCCAGTCGCGCCAGATCCTTGCCGAGCATCGGCCGTCCCGCTTCTTCGCGGGCCAGCAGCACGAGCGCTCTCAAGGCGTATTCACACGTCGCTGACAGCATTGTCGACCTCTGGATGCACAAGTACAGAACGGAAATTCGGCTGTCAACGGTCTTTTTCGAAAAAGGGCCGATTCGGGTGTCGCGTCACGTTCGACATGTACATCCGTCACATTGCCCATGTGATCGGCGTCACAAACATTGCGCGAAGCGCATTGGAGTGCGGAAGCAGCGCCGCTTTGGATCGATCCAAAGCGGTTATTCACGCCGCACTCCAAGGCGCTTCGCGCAGTGAGCCGAACGCAGTCTCCCCGCGTGACATGAGTCACTGACGGAGCGTCGGGCACGCCGTAGGTTGGCGTGGCGGCAATGGACCCAACCGGCAGCTCGAGCGGGTCCGGAAGGAACTGCGACACCCATGAACGAATCACTCGAGGCGCGAGTCCGGGCCTATCTTCGCGGGCACTGCACGATGACGGTCGCAACGATCGGACCGGACGGTCCGTGGTCGGCAACCGTGTTCTATGTCAACGACGGATTCGATTTCTGGTGGCTGTCGAAACCGAGCACTCGCCACTCGGTGAACCTGTCGAGCGACCCTCGCGCGGCGGTGACGATTCAGGAGGACTACCACCGTCCGGGCGTGGTTCAGGGCATCCAGATGGAGGGCGTCGTCGCGGGACCGATCGTTCCGGCGGCCGAAACTCGCATCATGCGCCTGTACCTCGACAAGTTCCCGCCTGGCGGCGACGACTCGCTCCCGCTGCTTTCGGCGGTCAAGGCGTTCGCGTCGTCGCGTCTCTACCGATTCGTGCCGGCCCGGGCCTACTTCATCGACTCGAGCCTCGGCCTCGGACATCGCGACGAATTGCCGCTCAAGTCGCCGGTTGCTTCTGCCGAAGAGGCCATGGAGGTATCGCGACGATGAGATCCCCGGTAACACATACCTCACACACGGTTCTGCTGCATGAAGTTCGCGAGTAGAAAGCAGCGCCTGATGCGCCAGCGAGTGCCGGAGTAGTCGTGCCACAAGGAGAATACTGATGTTGCAGATCGGCCGACCATCGCAGTCCAGGGTTGCGCACGCACCCGACTTCACCGATCCGCTCGGCTTGCTCGTGCACTGCCACGTCAAGATCGAGCTCCAGCTCGAGGCGCTCGAGAAGGCCGTCCGGATGCTTGCGAACGATGACGGAGATGCGACCCCGTTCGCGATGGCGATCATCGCGGCGGCCCGTGCCCATTTCAGCGGGCCGGCAGTCCGGCACACGGCGGACGAGGAGGAGTCGCTCTTCCCTCGATTGCGAAAGTTCGCAGGCGACGCCGACAGCGGGCTGATCGCGGCGCTGCGCGAGCTCGAGGGCCAGCATCGGTACCTCGACACGGTTCATGCGAAATTCGATGAGCTCATCGATGTCGCCGGAGCCGAGCCGGAACCGGGACAGCTCGACATTGACGAACTCGAACTGACGGTAGGTGAACTGCTGGGGATCTACCGGCCGCATATCCAGATGGAGAACGAGATCATTTATCCGGAGGCCGTCAGGATCCTGTCGCCGGACGAGGTGCTCGCCGTCGGCCAGGAGATGCGTGCCCGGCGGGGACTGCCGGCGGTCATCGGCAGCGAGGCAGACCACTGAAGAAGGGCCACGGATCAGACGGATCCTACGGATGAGCACGGATCTGAACGAGGATTCAGATCTGTATTCATCCGTAAGATCCGCAATTTCCGTGGCCCTTCTTCTCTTCTGAGCAATGCTGGCCCTTGGTTTCAGGATCGGGGCCTGGGTCGTCGCTTGTTCTCTCTGAGACCGCCTGTCGGATCGTCTTGTCGAACTGTATATCCCTAACGGACCATCGACCGACGCAACCTCGCACTCGCTCCTCTCGATCATGGGACGGGGTTCGCAGTTGATGCCGAGGATTCCACGCCACCTGTCCAGTCCTGTCGCAATGCGTCCGGGTTCTGTCTATCACGTCACTACGCGAGCTGTCGCGAACACGGCACTGTTCGAGACCCCGCGCGACTACCTGACGTTTCTTTCGCAGCTCGCCGAGCAGTGCCGGGTGCGTGAGCTGCTCGTTCACGCGTTCTGCTGCATGACGACGCATGTTCATCTCCAGCTCGAGGATCGACGCGGCCAGATCTCGCAGGCGATGTCGATAGTCAAGAGTCTCTACGCGCGCTACTACAACGGAACGCGAGAGGGAGGTCGGAGGCACGGCGCGCTGTGGGCGGAGAGGTTCAACGCGGAAGTGATCGACTCGAAGCGCTACTTCGACGCTTCGGCGGCGTACGTCCAGCTCAATCCGATGAGGACGAAGAAGCCGATGGTGGAGAGTCCGGAGCGCTACCCGTGGTCGAGCTGTGCGATGACGGTGGTAGACGGGGTCACACCGGCGGATTACTTCCGCCATCACGTCGAGAAGGCGGGCGGGGTCGACGCAATCCTCGACTCTATGCCGAAGCCAGCGACGAAGGCGAGTGGCGAGAATCGACGGCGACGGTTTGATATCCTGCTGTCGGGCAAGGAGTTTGTGACCGAGGCGGTGCTTGGCCATCGGACGCGGGACGAATACCTGGCGCATCTGCTTGCGAAGGTCGGCGTCGAGAAGGCGGAGCTGCACGAGGCGAGTGAAGCGGCGGGGTACGAAACGGATGAAGAAGTCCGGCATCGCCCGGCTCAGACACTCGGCTCTCCTCAGTCTGTTTCGTCTGTTTCATCAGTGGACGCAAACGGGATTCCCCGACTGCTCGAGTCATTCAAGGGACTCGCGAGAAAGGCAGCGGTCGATCGAATCGTGTCGTCGGTGCGCGAGTGGCTGCCGGTCGGTGGCAAGAATCGTCGAGAGCTCCGCGACGCGGAGATCTGGGTGCTATGGCGCTTCACCAGCCACTCCGTACGCAAGATCGCGAAGATCGCGAGGGTGACGGCCGATGAGGTGGACAGGGCGCTACGCCGGGTTCGGGCGTTGCGGTTGAAGGAGAGGGCGTGGTGGCGCGCGATCTGGAGCGCCGAGTGGTCGCTGCGCTGGAGCCTCTGCGCCGCGCCCTGGCGGGAATGAGGCCCAGCGACCGTGATTGTCGTCGCCGAATCAACGCCACCGTGCTCCGTCCGGCTCCGTAAACCCGTTCCCTCGCCGACGTCGGCAACCCCGTGTCCGGATCCCGCGGTTTGCTAGCCAAGCGACGATCCTCGACGGCCTTCACCATCCAAACATCATCAGTGCGTTCGTTTCCCGCCGATCGGCGGCCAACAACCATACCGAGTCCGCCCCTCTGAAAGACGTCTGTCCCCTATCGACTTGAAAGACGTCTGTCCCCTATCGACTGCAGTCGCATCGCCGCCTTGAGCGCTCGCATTGGGCGCGAGACCGAGCGTAGTCAGCAGCATCGTTATGACAAGAAGCGTACTCCACCGATTTCTTGACACGATTTCGGTCGAAACGACGCTCTACATAGTGAGGGAGTTTTTCATTTGGCCCGTCGATCCGAGTCGTCGCACGGCGGTACCAGTCCGGAATGCCGTTCAAGGAACGGAGCTGTTCTCGAGATTCACGTAAGGCTACAGGAACTTTTCCGTTGACGTGTTGTTCAAATGAAAGTTAGTGTCTCGCCTCTCTGACGGTCAGACCACACGGTCCGCTTGAGAGCGAAAGCGCAGTCCGCGTCCATATTGTCGATTTCAGCGATCCTGCCAGGCTCGATGCGAGAGCGTCCCGGCAGACGGCGGAAGCGACTTCGATAGCGTCAACCTCTTCAACAGCAACCTCGCGATGACGATTCCGCTCGTCTCCCTCGGTAGAAGAGCCACGGATCAGACGGATCTTACGGATAGACACGGATCTGAATCTCCTTCTCAGATCCGTGCTCATCCGTAAGATCCGTGTCAATCCGTGGCCCTTCTTGTCCCCTTCAACAGTGCGCGAAGCGTGCCGAGAAATGGCGCAGGAAGGGCGCCTGCTCGACGATCTTGAACCCCCGGATCGCCTCGCGTCGCTCGAATACCCCTAACACTGCCTCGATCACGTAGTCGATGTGACTCTGCGAGTACGCCCTTCTCGGGATCGCCAGCCGCACGAGCTCGTTCGGCGCCGGCAGCTCCGCGCCCGTGATCGGGTCGTGGCGCGCGAACATCACCGAGCCGATCTCGACGGTCCGGATGCCCGCCTCGCGGTATAACTCGACCGAAAGTGCCTGCGCCGGATACTCGAGCCTCGGAATGTGCGGCAGCATCGACGCCGCATCGACGTAGATCGCGTGCCCGCCCGGCGGCTGCACGATCGGGACCCCAGCATTCGAGATGTGGTCGCCCAGGTACGCAGTCGACGCAGCACGGTACGCGAGGTAGTCCTCGTGCAGCGCCTCCTGCAGCCCCACCGCGATCGCGTCGAGGTCGCGTCCTGCAAGACCGCCGTAGGTCGGAAAGCCCTCGGTCAGGATGAGCAGGTCCTTCTCCTGGCGCGCGAGCTTGTCGTCGTTCGTGCACAGGAACCCGCCGATGTTCGCGAGTCCGTCCTTCTTCGCCGACATCGTGCAGCCGTCGGCGAGCGCGAAGAGTTCCTGCGCGATCGACTTCACGGACCGGTCGGAGTATCCGGGCTCGCGCTCGCGAATGAACCACGCGTTCTCGGCAAACCGGCACGCGTCGATGTAGAGCGGGATTCCGTGCTTCGCGCAGACCGCCTTCACGGCGCGGACGTTCGCCATCGACACTGGCTGCCCGCCGCCGGAGTTGTTCGTGATCGTGATCATCACGAGCGGGATGCGCCTGGCGCCGCGGCTTTCAATGAGATGTTCGAGCGCCTCGACGTCCATGTTGCCCTTGAACGGATGGGGCTCGGCGAGGACGTGGCCCTCGGCGCACGGGATGTCGACGGCTTCGGCGCCGACGTATTCGAGGTTGGCCCGCGTCGTGTCGAAGTGCGTGTTGTTGGGCACTACGTGTCCGCGCTGGCAGAGCGTGGTGAAGAGGATGCGCTCGGCGGCGCGGCCCTGGTGCGTCGGGATGATGTGCTTGAAGCCGAAGATGTCGCGGACGCTCTCTTCGAAGCGGTCGAAGCTCGGGCTGCCGGCGTACGACTCGTCGCCGCGCATGATCGCGGCCCACTGTTCGGCGCTCATCGCAGACGTTCCAGAGTCGGTCAGCAGGTCGATGATGACGTCGCGCGAGTGGAGCTTGAAGAGGTTGTAGCCGGCCTCGACGAGCGCCGCCTCACGCTCCTCGGCGGAGGTGAGGCGGATGGGCTCGACGACTTTGACGCGGAAGGGCTCGATGATCGTGCGCATGCCGTCAATCTGCACGACCGGGCCGTCCCGTGTCGATGACGAACGTCACATGTCCACAGATCACACAGATTGGGATGAATGAACACTGATCAGAGGTTCTTCTTCAGATCTGTGTTCATCCGTAACGATCCGCAAGATCCGTGGCCCTTCTTCTGTCTCGAGCGTCAATTCCTTGCCGCAATGGGGACAGGTCATCCGGTTCGACGCGGGCCTGGCCGCAGCCTCGTCCGCTCCGGAGTTGAGCTTGTGCAGCACGGGGACGACGATCGTCACGGCACCGGACAGAATCGCGAGCACCGACAGCGGACGCCAGATCATTTCCTCGGGTGGCTCGCCGAAGATCACCCACACGATGATGCCGGCCAGCCCGTACCACACGGCGAACGCCGCCCATTGCACCCACTCGAATCGTTTGGCCGGACGCGCAAGCCACAACAGGCAGATCTGCGCCGACGCGATGGCGACGACGCCAGTCGAGCCCGCTACCCTCCAGTAGTCCGTCGCCTCGATGCGGGCCCACAGGCCGACGAGGATCAATCCGGCGGCAGCGACCGCGAGCGCGATTCCGGCAACGGCGAGCGGATGCCGCGGGCGTCGCTCGAGAAGCGTCGCGCAGGTCAGCGACGCGAGACTCGCGACCGAGACGACGACGGACGAGAGCAGTATCCTGACCGTCAGTTCGTCGAACCGGCTTCCAAGTACTGCGATGATACCGAGCACTGCCGTGGCGATGACCGAAGCGATCAATGACCGCAGTGCGAAAGTACGAAGACTCCCTCTATTCATGGCTCCTCCCTATGTGAGGCGCCCCTCCATTGGCAACGATACGCCTGACGGCGCGCCCGCGTTCAACCGTTTTTCGCGAGGCGCGAGGAAGAGAAGAAGGGCCACGGATTCACACGGATCTTACGGATGAGCACGGATCTGAGTCCTTTGTTCAGATCCGTCTTCATCCGTAAGATCCGTAACAATCCGTGGTCGTCTTCTTCACCCCTCGAGTCTCCTGCGGATGAACGTGCCGAAGAGCCGGAGCGCGCGGTCGGCCGAGCGGAACGTCGGCACGCCGCCCTGCTCGAGCGCCCGGGCCATCGGGTCAAACAGTCTCCCGCTGTCCACCACCGCCACCCACGGCTTGTCATTCCCGGCACGCAATCTCGCAAGCCGCGCGACGACCGATCCCTCGCTGAATTCACGGTCCTCTCCGGGAAACGTCTCGAGCGACCCCGAGAGCGGAACACACCCGATCACGCCACCATCGAGCGACTCGTCCTCGAGGATCGCCCGCGCAATCTCCTCGTAGCCGGCGTCGTCCACCATCGGCGTGAGGTCGAGCGGGTTGTGCATATCGACGACCGACGTGATCCGGCACCGCTCGAAGACCGTCCGGATTCGCTCCGACGACCGCTCGCCAAATCGCGGGAGCGACATGGTCCCGATTGCATCCGCCATTGCCACGCACTCGAAGCCGGCGTTCGACATGGCGCCGAGCCTCGCACCGTCGACTCGCGTCTGGTCGAGCAGCGTGAAGAGGCTCACGAGGTCGTCGAAGTCCCCGAGCGTCTCGGCCACGACGATTCCAGCAGCCGTCGCGAGCTCGCGCGTGACGGCATAGTCGCCCGCGATCGACGCCGTATGGCTCGACGTGGCGGCGGCGCCGGCTCGCGTGCGGCCGGCGCGGTAGAGGATCACCACGCGTCCGCTGCGCGCGATCTCGCGCGCGGCCTCGATGAGCCGTCGGCCGTCGAGCGGCTTGAAGCCCTCGACGTACACGGCGAAGACCCGCACGTCGTCATCCTTCAGATAGGTCAGATAGTCGCCGATCGTGAGGTCGAGCTGATTGCCGACCGTGATCGCGTACTTCGGATTCAGGCGCTCGAGCTTGCTCATCTTCGCAATGGCGAAAGCGCCGCTCTGCGCGATGAAGGCCACTGGAGAAACCGGCGCGGACGGAACGGGCAGTTTCGCCTCGGGGATGAACATCGTGTCGACGCGACCGGGCGCGGACCGGATCCCGAGGCAGTTTCCCCCGTTGACGACAGGCCCCTCCCAGTCCTGGCGGCGGGCCTCGTCGAGCACGGCGCGCATCTCGACAGCGGCGCCCTCGCCGCCCCGCTTCTCGTCGAGCCCGCCGGGAATGACGACGAGCCCTTCGGCCGCGCGTGTAGCGATCGCCTCTCGAAGCACCTCGGGCGTGTGAGCGGCGTCGACGCTGACGACTAGCGTGTCGACGGGCTCGGGCAGGTCCGAGATGCTCGCCACGCACCGGCAGCCTTCGAGTGTGTCGGCTCCGGGCTTCACGACGTACAGCCGGTTTCGATCGAACCCGGATCGCAGCATGTTGTTGACGATGACGTGCCCGGGATTGAGCTTCTGCGAGACGCCGACGACGGCCATGGAGCGCGGCTCGAGAAGGCTCCGGATCTTCCGGATCGGCCTCGGCGGCGCGGCGCGCCGTGCGGCCGTGCCGGTCTTTACGAGGGCGTCGAGCGCAACGAGCCGGCCGTGAGATGCGACGAGTGGATTGACCTCGCATTCCGAGATCAGTCCGGGCATCTGGTCGCCGAGCGAGAGCAGTCGCCGAAGCAGATTCAGGAGAAGGTCTGGCTCGATTCGGGGCGGCCGTCCTCGGTGGGGCTCGACGAGGAGGCGGACCGCGGCGGAACGGCGCAGCGCTCGCCACGTTTCGTCGTCGGACATGTCGGCCGTCACCATTGCGGTGGCCTGTCCGTCCGCGAGAGAGGCGGCAAGCGCTTCCGCGTACACGCCGCCTGCGCCGACATTCGCCACGGGTCCGAAATCGTCAGTCCAGCGAAGTCCGACGAGCAGTTCGCCGCCGAATCCCGTCTCGTGGATGACCATCTCGGACACGGAGAAGCCCGTCGCTTCGGGCACGCGCGCCGACATGGACTTGATCGCCGCCGCAATGCTCTCGGCGTCCTTCGCCACGAAGGCGACGCCGCCGACTTCCGTCTTGTGAAGAAGGCCCGGGGCGACGGCCTTGACGACGACGCGGTCTCCGGGAAGACCTGCGAGGTCAACGGCGCGAGCTCCGGCGGCGTCGGTCACGAAGTAGCGCCGCGGAGTTTCGACGCCCAGCGCCTCGAATACACGCATCGCGTCCGTCTCGGCGAGGGACGTCTCGCCCCGCTGTTTCGCCGCGGCCAGAAGGCTCCGGATGCTCTCGGGTTCGGGTTGGTACATCATATGCAGCTTTCATGGTGCAAACCCGGTGCCAGCAGGCCTGACCGGCCAAATCGCGGCTTTTTGCCCGATCGATTCGCGTGAGACGGGAGCTTCCCCCAACAAGCTGCGGAAGTTCCCCCTGACACCGCGCAACTCCTGGCGTCATGATCCGCCATTGCGAAAAGAGAAGAAGGGCCTCGGATCACACGGATCTTACGGATAGACACAGATCTGAATCTCTTCTCACATCTGTGTCTATCCGTAAAATCCGTGAAATCCGAGGCCCTTCTTC
The DNA here is from genome assembly GCA_964591515.1 of uncultured Clostridia bacterium. Lineage (GTDB taxonomy): Bacteria > Acidobacteriota > Blastocatellia > UBA7656 > JADIYM01 > JADIYM01. Next base: position 394 of record CAZQBW010000021.1, on the reverse strand, counting down.
CCTGCGTGCTATCCTCGCGAAATGGAGACGGCGCGGCGATGGACGACATGGGCGGTGATCGCCGGCTGCTGGATCGTCTTCGCGTTCGCGTATTCGAGCCACCTGTACGTCTACCACAACCTTCTCGGCGAGCCGACGACGTGGCAGCTCCAGGTAGCCGAGGCTTTCGCGAACTTCGGAGTGTGGGCGGCGCTGACGCCGGCCGTCCTGCTCCTCGCCGGGCGATTTCCACTGCGTGATCGGGGATGGCTGGCCTTCGCTGGCGTGCACCTCGCCGCCGCGCTCGTCGTGTCGCTCGTCCAGGTGGTGGTGCACACGGTGCTCGATCTCGGGTTCATCCACGGGCAGTTCAACATGCGGAGCATGACGAACGGCTTCCAGGCGCTGTTCGCGC
>CAZQBW010000020.1:0-37134 GCA_964591515.1 uncultured Clostridia bacterium | reverse complement strand
ACGACTGCCTTCTCGATGCCGCGCTTGAGCGCCATCGGATTGGCGCCGGCCGCGACCATGCGGATGCCTTCGCGGAGAATCGCCTGGGCGAGGACCGTGGCGGTCGTCGTGCCGTCACCGGCGACGTCCGAGGTCTTCGACGCGACTTCGCGAACCATCTGGGCGCCCATGTTCTCGAGCGAATCCTCGAGCTCGATCTCCTTGGCGACGGTCACACCGTCCTTCGTGATCGTGGGGCTGCCGAACTTCTTTTCGATGACGACGTTGCGGCCCTTGGGGCCGAGGGTAACCTTGACTGCGTCCGCGAGCGTGTTGACGCCGCGCAGAATCGCCTGACGCGAATTCTCACCGTGAATGATCTGCTTCGCCATTGGTCTGATCTCCTCCTACGCTACTTGCTGCCCTTGGCCGATTTGCCAGCGCGCTCGATAACGCCGAGGATCTCGTCCTCGCGCATGATGAGGTACTCCTCGCCGTCGAGTTTCACTTCCGTACCCGAGTACTTGCCGAACAGGATGCGGTCGCCAGCCTTGACGTCCGGATCGAGCCGCGATCCGTTCTCGAGCACCTTGCCCTTGCCAACGGCTACGACCTCGCCCTCCTGGGGCTTCTCCTTGGCCGAATCGGGGATGTAGAGCCCACCCGATGTCTTCGTCTCGTTCGAGTCGATTCGGCGAACGATGACACGGTCGTGCAACGGTCGAATCTCTGCCATAACTACTGCCCTCCGTACTTTGTGCCTTTCGGCACTTGAGTTAAAGTCTGCAAAACAAGCGGTTGTGGGAGACATGAAATTAGCACTCTCCCTCAACGAGTGCTAATACTACGAAGGCCCTGACGGTGTGTCAACCCCGGCGGAGAAATGCAAGACTCTTGTAACACCTGCTCCCGCGGACGGCTGTCACGCGTCTCTCTTGGTGACACCAGCGCCAGCGGTTAGACTCGCCACGATTCAATGAGGGGAGGTCTGGAACAGATGGAGTTGTGTGAAAAGTGCCGGCAACTGCCACAGCGACAGGACGGCCTTCCGGCCGATGCGCTGATCGAACATTTGACGCCGGAGAAACGCCTCGGCGACTCGAACCCGCATTTCCCGAAGAAGTATGTCCGGGAATGTCCGGAATGCGGCTCGCGCTGGGGAGTTGCCCACATCTCGTCGTGGGACTGCAAGTGGGTCCATCTGGAAGGCGACAAAGCCTGATCCTTGGACTCCAGAGACAGAAAAGCCCGGAAGCGGAGTCAGTTGCACTGGGTTCTCGGTAGGATAAGAAAGGCTGGGTTCCACGTTCCGGGCATGAGCGGCGGATTTTGGGGTCCGCTACTTTTCTGTCAAAGATCTCCGGCGGTCGCCTGTAACTGCAGCAACGCTCCGGATTTGCGAGAGTACGATCGACTGGACTATTTGTCAAATTACTTGTACAAATAGGCACAATCGTATTTTCAAATGACTTGCTCGAGGCGTCACCAATGGAGATTCGGCAGTTTGAGGCATTTGTCGCCATCGTTGAGACCGGCAGTTTCACTGCGGCGGCCGAGCGGGTAAGCCTCACACAGTCGACGGTAAGCCAGCAGATCAAGGCACTCGAGGAAGAGCTTGGTGAGGCTTTGTTCGTTCGAAGCGGCCGAGGCGTTCGTCTGACGGATGCCGGCGAGCACCTTCTACCTGGAGCCCGCCTGATTCTCGATTCGCTCGACGAGATCTCGGCGGCGTTCAAGGTGGCTGGCCGGCCATCCCGAGGCCGGCTGAGAGTTGGCGCCGCCTCGATGGCGACTGCGTATCTGTTCGCGCCGCTCTACGAACGCTTCATCGCGACACACCCGAACATCCAGCTGCTCGTCCGATCCACGGCCACGACCGAGGAAACGTTGCGACAGGTCGTCTCGGGAGAGATAGACGTCGGCTTCATCGCCGTCCCGGTCTCGAACACGTCGCTCGTCGTCGAGGTTGTCGCGACCGACGAAGTCGTCCTGGTCGTGGGACCCGCACACCCGTGGGCCGGGCGGACGTCAATCGATCCGCTCGAGCTCGACGGTCAGCCGATGGTCGCCTTCGAGCGCGGAATGAGCCATCGTCGAACCATGGACACCCTCTTCGCGGAGATTGGCGTGGCACCGCGGATCGTCTCAGAGACCAACGATCCGCAGATGGTCAAGAGCCTGATCGAGATCGGACTCGGAATCGCACTCATTCCGCGTTGGGCAGTCGCACGAGAGGCAGCCGCGAATCGCCTCCACGTGCTCACGCTAGGGACGCACCGGCTCGTGCGCGACGTCAACATGATCTATCTGAAGCGCCACACGTCGTCGGTGCGCACCTTCACGGATTTCTGCCGTCAGTTCAAATCGTCAATTGGCTCCGGAGCCGCAACTGCGATCGCCGACTGAGTTTCGGTACGCTCGGTGATTCCTCTATCGGTAGGCCCTGCCGCAAAAAAGAAGCGGCGCCAGGAAACTCTTCCCGGCGCCGCTTTTTCGAATCTGGTGCGGAAGGGGGGACTCGAACCCCCATGCCTTGCGGCATACGCCCCTCAAACGTACGTGTCTACCAATTCCACCACTTCCGCAAACTGAAAAGAGCTACTTAGGCGCCTTGGCAGGAGCCTTGCCGTCCTTCGGCTTCGCGTCGGCAGGCTTTCCTGCAGCAGGCTTGGAGTCAGCCGGCTTCGACTCCGCCGGCGTGCTGGCGGCCGGTGCCGCTGGCGCAGTGGCCGGTGCTTCGGTTGTCAACTGTCCGCTCGGATCCACCGAAAGCTGGCCCGCAGGAACCGTCCCGTCCGGAGCCACGGGCACTCCGCCCTCGGCCGGTACGGAAGATCCGTCATCCGGGATCGCAGGAGTCGAGACACCCGACGTCACCGACCGATCGGAGACGAGTCCCGGAACCGAAAGCGCAAATCCGATACCCATGAAGGTGGCGGCTGCGCCGATCGTGATCTTAGCAAGGAGTGTAGTCGTGCCACGCGGACCGAATGCCGCGCCGCTGACGCCACCACCGAGCGCCGATGCCACGTCACCCTTGCCGGGCTGCAGCAGCACGACCAGGATGAGCACGAAGCACGAGATGATAAAGAGCGTGTAGAGAATGTAACTGAGCACTGCGACTTGCCGTATCCTTCTGTTATTCGTACCGCACGATCCGCGAGAAGCTGTCGGCGTCGAGACTGGCTCCACCGACGAGCGCCCCATCCAGGTCGGGTTCGCGCATCAATTCCGAGATGTTCTCGGCCTTGACGCTTCCCCCGTACAGAATCCGGATCGCTTCTGAAACATCAGTCCCGACGAGACTCGCGATCGTTTCGCGAATCAGCCGGTGCATCTGCTGCGCTATCTCCGGCGTTGCGCTTCGGCCCGTGCCGATAGCCCAGACGGGTTCGTAAGCGACGATAGTACGGACGACCTCCTCGGCTGTCAACCCCTCGAAAGCTCCGCGTATCTGGCCTCCAGCCACGCCCTCAGCGTGTCCCGCATCCCGGTCCGAAAGCCTTTCCCCGACGCAGACGATTGGCGTCAATCCGGCGCCAAGTGCTGCCTGGATCTTCTGATTCACCGACGCATCGGTCTCGTGGAAGTACTGGCGTCGCTCCGAGTGGCCAATGATGACGTGGGTAGCACCGGCGTCGGCCACCATCTCAGCGGATACCTCGCCTGTGAACGCTCCCTGACCTGGATGCGGAGCGCAATCCTGTGCCGAGACAACCACATTCGAGCCTCTTGCCGCCTCGGCAACCGAGCGGAGTCCGACGAATGTCGGTGCGACGAGGACCTCGCGATCGTTCACGCCCTCGACGAGCCGGACCAGCTCGCGGATGGTCGCGACGCCTTCGTCGATGGTCTTGAACATCTTCCAGTTTCCCGCGATGACCGGTCGTCGCATGTGGATTCTCCGTTAAGCCCGCCAGGTGATTCAGGCGTCCTTTCGAGTCAGCGCGGCCACTCCCGGGAGTACGCGCCCGGAGAGAAACTCGAGCGACGCTCCGCCGCCCGTCGAAATGTGCGTGATCCGATCCGTAAGGCCGGCCTGGGCGATCGCCGCCACGGAATCACCTCCGCCGACGATCGACGTGGCCCCGGAAGCGGCGACGGCCTCTGCAATGGCCACGGTCCCTTCATCGAATGGCTTGGTCTCGAACATCCCCATCGGCCCATTCCAGAGTATCGTTCGGGCTCCGGAAACGCACTCGGCGTACCTGGCAACCGTAGCGGGCCCGATATCCAGACCGGCGTCATCGTCACGCGTCTCGTCCACTCCGATCGTTCTCGGAGGCTCGTTCGCATCGGCGCGGTTCACGCACACGTGATCGACCGGCAGCAGCAGCCCGACTCCACTCGCGGACGCTTCGCGCTCGACGGCGCGCGCGACATCGAGTTTCTCGTCCTCGACGAGCGACTTGCCGACGTTCTTTCCCTCTGACTTCAAGAACGTGTAGGCCATCGCCCCGCCGATCAGGATCGTGTCCGCCTTCTTGAGGAGATTGTCGATGACCTCGATCTTGTCGGACACCTTGGCTCCGCCCAACACGACGACGAACGGCCGTTCGGGGTCCGTCACCGCGCGCCCCAGGTACTCGAGTTCCTTCTCCATGAGCAAGCCGGCGGCAGATGCCCCGACGAACCGGGTGACGCCCTCGGTTGACGCGTGCGCTCGATGCGCAGACCCGAACGCGTCGTTGACGTAGACTTCGGCCAGCACCGCAAGTTGACGCGCAAAATCCTCGTCGTTCTTCTCTTCCTCTGCGTGAAACCTGAGGTTCTCGAGTAGCAGCACGTCGCCGTTCAGGAGTGCACCAGCTGCCGCCTCGACATCCGGTCCCACACAATCGTGCGCGAACGGCACGTCTCGCCCGAGGAGCGCGCCGAGCCGCGCCGCTACCGGCGAGAGCGAGTACTTGGCGTTCCGTTCGCCCTTCGGTCGCCCCAGATGAGAGCAGAGGATGACTCGGGCGCCCTTGTCGAGCGCATACCGGATCGACGGCAACGAAGCCTCGATTCGAGTATCGTCGGTCACCTGTCCGTCGAGGATCGGGACGTTGAAGTCCACGCGCATGAGCACGCGCTTGCCCGTGAGGTCGAGGTCGCGGATAGAGAGAACATTCATGATCGGGGTCCTGAAGAACGGAGGCTGAAAGGGCGAGCGCGCCGGGAGCCACGGCTGCCGACGCGCTCGAGCGATTGGATCCTGCGTCGCGCGCGGAGAACTAGAGGCCCTTGCCCGCCACGTACTTGATCAGGTCACGCACGCGGCAGCTGTAGCCCCACTCGTTGTCATACCAGGAGAGTACTTTCACAAGGTTTCCGTCAACGACCTTCGTGAATGCCGAATCCACGATCGACGAGTTCGAATTTCCCCTGAAGTCGATCGAAACCAGCGGCGCATCCTCGACAGCGAGAATCCCCTTGAGCGGACCGGCGGCGGCCGCCCTCAGCGCATCGTTGACCTCGACATCCGTCACCGTTCTCGACACCGTCGCCGTGAAGTCGACGACCGACACGTTAGGCGTCGGGACGCGCATCGCGTAGCCGTCGATCTTGCCCTTCAGCGCGGGCATGACGAGTCCGATCGCCTTGGCGGCTCCCGTCGTTGTCGGAATCATCGACAGCGCAGCCGCCCGGGCGCGTCGCAGATCCTTGTGCGGCAGATCGAGGATCTTCTGGTCGTTCGTGTAGGAGTGAATGGTCGTCATCTGGCCGTTCACGATTCCGAACGACTCGTGGATGACCTTCGTGAACGGCGCGAGGCAGTTCGTGGTGCACGACGCATTCGAAATGACGTGGTGCGCCGCAGGATCGTACTCGCCTTCATTGACGCCGAGCACGATCGTGATGTCCTCGCCCTTGGCCGGTGCGCTGATGATCACTTTCTTGACCGGGCCACGGAGGTGTTTGGCTGCGTCCTCGCGCTTCGTGAAGAGCCCGGTCGACTCGATGACGACCTCGGCTCCGACGGACTCCCAATCGATCTTCGACGGGTCGCGCTCAGAGAACACCTTGAACTCGTCGCCATTCACCGAAATCCCACCTTCTGTCGCCGATATGTCCGCGTCGAGATTCCCGAGAATCGAGTCGTACTTCAGCAGGTGTGCAAGGGTCTTGGTGTCGGTGATGTCGTTGACGGCGACGAAGTCGAAGTCCTTGTCGCCAAGCGCGGTCCGAAGGATGTTCCGTCCAATGCGGCCAAACCCGTTGATGCCGACCTTGATTGCCATTGCTGCTCCTCCGCGAGGTATGAAAACTGGTGTGAGCTCCCGTCCTCCGATGAACAGTCGGACGGCCATTCGGGCGAAAAGGAACGCTAAGCTATCTCACGGTTCGGGGAGTGTCAACCGGCCTTCCGGTGGGCATTCCGAGGCACGAAGATACGGCGCAACCGCCTCGTTGCAAGGCTCGCGCGTACACGAGGCTCGGCTCAGAAAGCCTTCACGCAGAGGTCCCGGCTTCAGCCGGCAACGTTGAAATCTCGGACTCCGGCTTGGGCTCGAGACGTGTCCGGCGATGCGACTTCTCCGCCTTCGATCTTCTGGTTCCCTTGCGTTGTCCTGAACCCGATTTCGCCCCGCCCTTCGCCGAGGCTGCGGACTTCGGCGATTCCGAAGAAGACTTCGCATCCGCAGTCGCCCTTCGTCCAGCCGGCTTCTTGGCCTTCTTCGGCTTTGGGAACACCAGGTCCGAGAGCGGCTCGCCCTTGCCCGCGCATCGTGCAACCTGCATCTCTACGTAACTCTCCGAGATGAAAGCGGACGTCGGGTAGCCGATCTGACTCGCAACAAGCTCGATCGCGGCGGCATCCCCTTCGAGCTCGATGTAGTTCCCGATTGGCGTCTCGTCGAATGTGGCCTGAAGCGTCCGGCCGTCGTCGAGTCGAACTACGTAACACGTGCGGAACTTCTGGTACCTGAAGCTCCGCTGAAAGCCGAGACGCTTCAGGATCTTCACCGTCTTCGCAGGTTGCGCGACGGCTGTCTCGACCTCTTCGCGGACCTTCTTGCCCTTGTACTTTCCCTTCGAGTCCGCGGCTGTCCGCCGGGACTTGCCCTTGTAGGTCAGCACACCAGCGTGTCGACGGCCCGCCCCGTAACCGTTGCCCGTGTGCCGAACGCGGAGGTACTGCCCCTTTCTGAGCTTTCCATCCGGAAGCTTGAAGACCCAGTTGTCCTCGAAGTGACGAGCTCTGGTTCGCTCCAGTTTCAGACCCGCCTCGGTCAGCCGGCTGACGTCGTCGCACGGGAGCTTGACCTCGACCTCGTAGTCGATGAGAGCTCGCTTACGGAAGGCGCCTGTCTTGGATTTCGACTTGCTTCGTTGGAGTTTCGGCATAGCGCTACTGGCAGGTGTATATCGCCCGGATGTTACGCCGGTGTTTCATCGACGTTAACTCGCACCCTGGCGGGTGAGCCTCCAATGCCTCTGTTATACTCCCGCAGGCTCGCATTCGTCACGGAGGAGCGGCATGGGACTTCAGGATCTCGTCGAGGGATTTCGACGATGGTTGGACGGCGAGGAAGCGACCCAGGGAGCTGAAGAGCCACGCCCGCGAAGCAAGTGGGAAGACTTCATGGTGCAGATCGCTCGTGAAGTAGAGGGCGTGATGCAACGCGAGATGTTCACGCCTCCTGGCGGTCCGACATACATCCCACGCGAGTACATCGTCTTCCTGAGTCCCGAGGACGACGGCGACTGGCAGGGTGAGAAGCGCGAGGGACTCGAGCGCGGACTGCACTACGTACTTAGCCACCGAGCCGCGCAGCTCTCGGGCACGACCGAGTTCCAGACGTCCTCTTTCGTCATCGAGCTGCGAACCGACGGCACACTCGAGCGGAACGCCTTTCGCGTCCAGCCTGTCTGGGACAAGACCTCAGACCGGACTATGGTGAAACCGAGAAGCGCCAAGCCGGAACCCGCTCCGCACCCAACCGCCGAGGCGGAAGACGATTCGACCATCGTGCGACCGCGCGCCCTGGCGTCGACGAAGACACCGCAGTTCGTGGTCTCGGTGTCGCGAGAGTCTGCAACGTCCCCGCACCCGAAGGACGAGCGCGAGTTTTTCAAGAGCCGCATCACCATTGGCCGTGGCTCGAAGCAGACCGCCGTCGATCTCAGACTGGAAGGGGACCTCGAGGTCAGCCGTCATCACGCTTCCCTCGAGCGACAGGGCGAGACGTTCGTCGTGACTTGCGAGGGTCGCAACTCCATTTTTGTCGATGACGTCGAGGTCAACACCGGTGAATCGGCCGCGGTCGGGCCGGGCCAGAAAATTGCGATCTGCAGTTTCCTGCTTTCGCCGCGACCGCCCGAGATCGCATAGCGGCAACGCCAGCAGCGCGCAAGTTCATCGCAGTCTGGGCGTTACGAAATCAGGGGGAACGGACAAATGGGCTTGCCTACCCGCATCTGCCAGCTTCTCATTCTCGTCGTGTTCATCGGCGTCACGGCGGCCCTCGCCGGCGCGCAGGTGCGCGGAGGGATCACTCCGAACGAAGCGGACATCATCCGCAAATTCACGGAGGCCGAATCGCGGCTGCGTGAGGCCAGAACTAGCTACACGTTCAAGCAGGACGTGCTCATGCAGACGATGGCCGGCCAATCGGTGACCGGCGTCTTTCATCGAGTATCCGAGATCATCTTCACCGACGACGGTCGCCGTACCGAACGAATCACTTTCTTCCCGCCGTCGACACTGAAGACGCTCGTCGTGACGCAAACGGACCTGGAAGACCTCGGGATCATCCAGCCGTTTGCGCTGACCGCGGAGGAGTTGCCGAAATACAACGTCCAGATGGTAGGGCGCGAGACGATCGACGAGATCCAGACCTACGTTTTCGACGTCGCGCCGCGCGACCCGTCCGGAATGGCCAAGCGAGGCGAACGTTACTTCGCGGGACGAGTCTGGGTTGAGGACCAGGACTTCATGATCGTGAAGGTCGCCGGCAAGGCGGGGCCTGAGATCGACAACAACCGATATCCTCGATTCGAGACCTACCGTGAGAACATCGACGGGAAGTACTGGTTTCCGACATACACCTATGCCGATGACGTTCTGCATTTCGAGCGCGATGACGTGCCAGTGCGACTGATCGTGAAGTACACGAACTACCGACAGTTCACCGGCAATATCACGGTCCTGCCGGACGACGGTGGACCCGAGCCGAAGCCGGTGCCGGACGATCTGCCGCCGCCGATCCAGACTCCGCCACCGATCAAGCCGTAAGGAAGCAAGAGCATCGCGGATGCCGCGGATCTTCGGCGGATTCAACGGATCAGATCCGCATCATCAGCAAAGATCCTTGTCATCCGCGACGCTTCTTCGTCTTAGTGATCGTCACGATACGGCTAGGTTCCGAAGTCCTCCGCCGACGGCGCCTTTGACTTGCCGGCCATGACGTCCTTGACTACCGGAGCCAGCGCCCCGCCGGGATCCTTGGAGAGGTACTTGGTGTACGCCTCTCTCGCCAGTGAAGGATTGCCGGCGTTGTCATACGCGAATCCCGCATAGGCATATGCTTCGGCATCCTTTCCGAGCGGTCCGGCCTTCTCGAACTCTTCAGCCGCTTTCTGGTATTCCTTGAGCTTGAAATGCGCCAGTCCGAGATTCATCAGGAGTTGCGCATCGGGCTTAGGATCCTGCTGCTGCGCGGTCTCGAGCGATTTGACCGCTTCCTGAAACCGACCCGTGTTCACGTAGGCAGCTCCGAGGTTCCGGTGGGCCTTTGTCAGATTGGGATTCTTGGCGATCGCCTGGACGTATTTCTCGATGGCGTCCGAATCTTTACCGGCGACCTGCAGTTTGTAACCTTCGTCGAACAGCCTCTCCGCTTCGGCGTTCGTCGCCGGATCGGACGTCGTTCCAGTTGAGGGACCTGTCGTCGGACCCGTCGTCGGGCCGGTCGTCGGACCCGTGGTCGGTCCGACAACGGTGGTTCCGCGGCTGAACCAGCCCTGGGTGTAGCCGAAAATTCCGACGCCTGCGGCGCCAATGACCACGACGAAGAGTGCCAGCACGCCGAGGATGATTCCGATCCCCTTTCCACCCTTCTTCGGAGCCGGCTGCACGAAGCCGGGCGACGCCTGATGGTGTCCGAATCCAGCCGGAGTAGGTGGCGTGGCTACACCCCAGGGCGCCGGTTCGGCCGCAGTCGGAGCATATCCGGCTGGCGGCTGATGTGCGTCTGTCGGCGGAATCATCTGGCCGAAAGGCTGCGCAGGAGCCGATGGCACAGGGGGCGTTGCGATCGCCACCGTGTCCGGCTTCGGCTGCGGCGCTGTGTGATTTCCGCCGACAGCCTGCATACCGCCAGGCTGCGTCGGCACGCGACCCTCGAACGCATCCACGAGATCCTGAACGAACTGTCCCGCCGACGGCGTACGCAGATTCCGGTCGCGCTCGAGCGCCCGCATCACCGCGGAATCGATGAGCGGCGAGATGTTGGGATTGATCCAGCGTATCGGCTTCGGGGCGGACACGAGCCGCGACACCATGACGGCCTGGGTATTCTGTCCCTCGAAAGGCAATGCGCCAGCGAGCATCTCGTAGACGATGAGCGCAAAGCTGTAGACATCCGATCGCGCGTCGAGCTTCTCTCCCGAGACCTGCTCAGGCGACATGTAGAACGGTGTTCCGATGATGAGACCGGCCTGCGTCAGGTCGTTGCGCTTGTCCTCGCTCTCGGCCATCTTCGCGATGCCGAAGTCGAGCACCTTGACGAAGTCGGCTCCCGAAGCCTTCTTCGTCAACATGATGTTGTCCGGCTTGAGATCCCTGTGAACGATGCCGAGCGCGTGCGCCGCGTCTAGCGCATCACCGATCTGCTTCGCGACGGCGATGACCCGCTCGAGAGGGAACATCCCATCAGTCTCGAGTACCTTCGTGAGCGTCGTTCCCTCGATGTACTCCATCGCGAGATACACGAGCCCGTCCTCCGACTCGCCGTAGTCATAGATCGTCACGGCGTGTGGATGATCGATGCGGCTCGACATCTGCGCCTCGCGCGTGAATCGCGGCAGCGCCTCGGGATCATTGAGCGCCGAGGCGGACAGGATCTTTATCGCGCACGGCCGGTTCATCTTGATGTGCTCGGCCTTGTACACGGCACCCATGCCACCTTCGCCGAGCTTCGTCTCGATGCGGAACCTGCCCGCAATGGTAGTTCCAATGCGGTTCCCGGCTCGGTTCGCGGCGAGAAAGTCGGCAGAGACAGGAGCCGTCCCGCCAATCTCCGAGAGCGTCGGTGCCGCGACGACGACGGTCTCGTCATCGAGCTTCGACCCGTCCTTGGGGCACACCTTGAAAGTGTCGGGATATTCCGTCGCGCAGGCCGAGCAGCGTTTCATCGGGTTTTTCGTCAACTCCGTGAGGAAATCGATCGCAGGCGGCCTGAGTGTAGGCCAGAACCCGTCGTCGGGTAAACGCGAGAGAGGCGCGACGGCCCTGCCCTTCGCGCCTCTCCGAACCGTCTTGTGATTTTCGGCCGTCCTGAAAAGGACGTTTTCGAGAGGCTAATTCGGACTGAAACCAGCCCTCTTCAACTGCAGTGTGATCTTCGCCTTCGCGGCTAGCTGCGTTCCGCCGGTGCCGCCCGACGAGCCCCGACCGCCACCATATCCGCCCTTGTTGCCCGCGAGCCCGCCGTTCGGGCGCGGCTTCGGACGCGGCGCCGCCGTCTTTCGGGAAACTCCGGAAATCGGCACGACTTCGATCTCGACCTTGTTCTCGGCAAAGTAGACGACCGGCGTCTTGAACTCGCGTCCACCGGCAGAAAGCCGCATGCCGTTGAACATCTCGTAGAGCTGCATGTCGTCCATGGCAATCTCGAGATTGAACCGGCTCACGATGCCACTTCCGCTTCCGACCGCCAGATCGACGTTGGCGCCCATTCCGCGGAGCTTGTCCATGATGGCCTGGATCTGCTCCGGCTTGGCCTCGTCAATCGTCAGCTCGATCTGGTTCTTGAGCTGCACGGTGTCGGTTATGACGCTGCTCTGCGAATAGATCGACTCGTACAGGTGACCGACCATGTCTGACGACAGTACCGGCGCTATTGCGTCGATGGCCGAGTTGTAGGCGAGCTTAGGCGACGAGCCGTTCCCGCGGGCCGAGATGACGCCCTCGCCGAGGATCTCGTTCGCATTCGGCCGGACTATCGTATAGAGCAGGTCGGGATCGGCAATGTAGCCCCCCTGACTGAAGGGCTTCACCTGCGGATCGATGTCGACGTAGATAAGGAAGTCGGCGTTGTAGATCGCCGCCTGCCGGGCCAGGATCTTTATCGAGTTGGGCGCTAGCTGCCCTCCCTTCGTGATCTGGACAGATACGTTTTCCTTGATCTGCGTGTAATCGACCGGGCGCAGACCCGCCTGCTTCACGTCGTTGTATATGAGCGCCCGAACGGGCTCGATCGGCGTGTCGCTCGTGAAGCGAGGGCTTGGCATCAACATGATCTTCGGCGCGTCGTCGCCAAAGGAAAGCACTTCGCCCTGCACGAGCGCGGCGACCATCGCAGCAAGGTCGATCTGCCCCTCGACGGTCAGGACCACTTCGCCGGGACGTGAGTCTTCGTCTTCCGCGATGATGTCGAACTTGGTGAGAAACCGGTCAGGCGGTGTGAGGGCAATATCGATGTCCTCGGCGTACCGGTTCACGATCTCAGGAGAGAATTTGGAGCCGAGATAATCGCGCAGAAAAGCGAGCTTTGCCTGATTGCGCGCCTTCTGGAGCGACGAACCGCGCAGTCGCGGGTTCAGTTCGAAGGTGTAACGCTTCCGCTTCGTCTCTGCCTGGGCCGTCACGGCGATGACTGCGAGAATCGCGATGGCAAGCATCGCTCGAATCATGGATGTCTTCACGAGGGTCTCCTTGGAGTGCGTCGAATCGGAGACGAGACATCCGGAGTGCGCGGCCACTGGAGCGCACCCCGGACACCTGTCGGAGCCTGATCGTCGCCACTAATCCTGCGGCTTGTCTTTCTTCTTCTTGCCGCCACCAGCGTCGCCTGCACCGGCACCGGCCGCGCCGGCCATCGAACGAGCCGACATCTCTGCAGAAACACGCCCCGGATTCGGAACTGCGTCTTCAGTGCCGGCGTCATCGAATGTCCGCTTGATGGATGCCCACGCCAATTCGTCTTCGACAGACTCGACCACGAGTACGGCGTACTTGTAGGTCTTGCGCGAGATGACCTTGCCGGTCACCGGATGCTTGATGGCTTCGCCCTCGGCGAACACCTCGAAGCGCATTCCCGGCTTTACTCCAGCTGCACTACCGGCCGTGAGCGCCACGCGGTTGCCTTCAACGAGCGCAACGAGCGCCTCGATCGGCACGGAATCGCCAAGCTCGGCCACGAACCTCGCCGCAACCCGAGTGATGATGTCGCGATAGGCAGCCTCTTCCTTGTTGGTCGACGACTTGGTGCCCATCGAGCTTTCGCCGCCCTTCTCCTCATACTCGCGGGAGAGTACGACAGTGCCCTTCTCGAGATCGAGCAATTGGATCTGGACCTTGGCGACAACCTTCGAGCTCAGCTCCTTGTCACCGCCCATTCCGAACCGTCCGCCAACTGCGCCGCCGATACCTCCCGTTCGAGTCGAATCGGTCGTGACGCTCTGGCACGTTCCAGACACGACGTACTTTGCAGAGAGCATTTGGCCAACCTTGACGCTGTCCGTCGGACTGACGACGTCCGAGTTCGCAAATCCCTGCTCCTTGAGCAGGTTGTCGCGCTGGGCACCGGCGATGACCTCGAAACGGCCGCTGTTGACGAGCGCGTTCTCGAGCGCCTGACGCGTCACGGGGTTCGCCCACGTCTCGTTCGTTTCCGCGGATGTCGCGACGAAGAGCCGCGGCTTGCCGCCGGCCTTCATCTCGGATGCGGGTGTCGCCTTTTCATCGACGCCACCACCGGTCTTGCGCTGCGGCGTCGCCGCGAGGGCGGAGGACGCCAGGACAAGGACCGCGAGAAGAGAAACTGCGTACTTACTCCTGTTCATGGGAAAACGAAGGCTCCTTTACGACGTGCTGCTGCCACCGGCTTCCATCGAGCTGGCGAGGACGGCCGTGGCAGGTGGCGGGATCATCGAAATGCGATCAATCACGGATTTGGACGGAACGGAAACCGTCCACGACTGCTTCGGCCACTATAGGCCGGGGTTCAAAGGCTGTCAATTAAGGGGGTTCGACGGCATCCGCAAGGCACGCGGCACGCTTGTCGAGGCGCCCCATGGATGCACGGTCCCGTCTTTGGGTTGCCGCCACCCACCGCATCCCTACTACTTTTCGAGCTCTCTCGCCATCACCGCACGGGTAGACTCGAGGAGCGAATCCACATCCGCCTCGGACATGCCTGACGTCGGGATAGGGTCATGAATCACGATCCGGATCGGCACGCCTCTCAGTCGAACCGCGCCAGGTGGCATTGCCTCGAATGCTCCATGGATCGTCACCGGAACGATCGGAACGCCCGCCTCAATCGCCATGTGAAACGCACCCTTCTTGAATGGCAGGAGCTCCCCGTTCCGCGTACGGGTTCCCTCGGCAAACACGCCGAACGGCTGTCCTTTCCTGAGGCTCTCGGTTGCTCGGCGAACGCTTTCCACGGCCCGATCCCGATTCGATCGGTCGACCGGGATCATCCCGATGATCTTTGCACCCGTTCCGAGCAACGGCACCTTCTCTACCTGGGACTTGAACAGGTATCCGATCCGGTGCAGCGGGGTTCCGAGCGAAAGCCAGATCATTGGAGGATCGAGCGTGCTCTGATGGTTCGCAACGTACACGTACGTCCCGGCCGGATCGACCCTATCGCGGCCCTCGACCGTGTACCTCACTCCAGCGAGCGCGAGACCGAGCCAGATCGTCGCCATCGTCGGAATAGTGACGAATTCGGGAATCCGCGTCAGGGCCGTCAACGCAATGCAGATAGGACCGAGAATGGCCAGCACGCCGCCCCAGACCGCGAAGAGAATGTAGGCTCGCATGCGCTCGATCATCGGCGGCATTTGACGGGCCGTTCCGGGGACGTGTCAAGCCTCATGATGATTGAAAACAAATGATTTGCGTCGTCATGAACGAGATGCTTGCACTGCGTCATGACCGTCTGCTATAAGGGTGACGGGTTGCGGAAGGGCGAGGTTGCGTACGTCATGCGCAGACTGTGAGCCGGATACGGCAAGCAGACTGGCATGTGCGCCCCATGGCGCAACCGGTTGGTCGCGCGGAACTGCCTGCCGTGCACACTTCCTGGTCGGGCTCGAAACATCATGGTCCCAGAAAAAAAGATCGGTCTTCGCGTTGCCGAGACGTGTCCGCGCTGCGACGGTTCCGGCTGGGAGCGAATGGATGACGCCAAAGTCCGGCGATGCGATTGCCGCGCGAGCGGTCGATCGACGTCGCTCGTTGCCTCGGCCCGCATCCCGCGCCGTTATGAGGATTGCGATTTCGAATCCTATTACCCGCTGAACCCCTCACAGGAAGCCGCCGCCATGTTCGCACGGCGGGTGGCCAACGAGGTTCCGAACCTCGACATTGGCCTGTTGTTCATGGGCACGTGCGGTATCGGCAAGACCCACCTTTCGGTGGCCATCCTCCACGCCCTTCTCCAGAAGAACATTCCCTGCCTTTTCTATGACTTCCGGGATCTCCTCAAGGAGATTCAGGAGAGTTGGAACACGCAGACGCAGACATCGGAGATGGAGATCCTCGCGCCGGTCTACGAGGCGGAAGTGCTTGTGCTGGATGAACTTGGCGCATCGAAGCCGACTGAGTGGGTCAAGGACACGATGACTCACATCATCAACAAGAGGTACAACGACCGGAAGGTGACGATCTTCACGTCGAACTACCTTGATACGAAGGTCACGCCGAACGACGAAACGCTCACGGAGCGGGTCGGCGCCCGGCTGCGCTCGCGGCTGCACGAGATGTGCAAGATGATCGTCCTGACCGGCGACGACTACCGACGGACGGTCAAGCAGGCTGGCTTCCGGTTCGGGCAATAGAGACGATTAGTCGGATCGTTCGTTGGAGGCTCTGCGGGACTCCGTGCCTCTGTTGCTACGGACGCCGCAGTTCGTCGAGGAGCACGCGTGCAATCTCAGCCACGCTCCAGGACTGCGCGATGCATCCGCGAGGCGTGTGCGGTGCGTCTCCGTCGAAGATCTCGCTTATCGAGCCGAGTCCCCCTTCGGTGCCGAGATGCCGTGCCATCGGTGCGATCCAGTCGCGAACCGTTGACCGGACCGTCCCCGATCGACCATTTGTCTTGAAGTAAGCAGAACAGAAGGTGCCAAGCAGCCAGGGCCAAACCGTGCCGTTGTGGTATGCAGCGTCGCGCTCCTCGATGCCGCCGACACATTGGCCCCGGTATCGATCATCCTGGGGATCGAGGGTTCGCAGTCCTACGGGCGTCAGCAACCGTTGTTCGACGGCGGTCATGATCGACGTACGACGAGCCTCGTCGAGAACGTCGTGGTGAAGGCCGATGGCGAAGACCTGATTCGGGCGACACGCCGAATCTGAGCCGTCCGGACCGTCGATGACGTCGTGCAGCCAGCCTGTGGCCGGATTCCAGAATTTCTCATTGAACGACGCTCGCACGGCCGCCGCATCGTGTCGCCACACCCGGGCGTGCGCATCGAGACCGAGCAGATCGGCGACCTCTGCACCCGACATCAGCGCGTTGTACCAGAGCGCGTTCACCTCGACGGCTTTGCCGCGCCTCGGAGTGACCGGCTGACCGTTCACCACGGCATCCATCCACGTCAGGGCAACACCTTCGCCGCCTGCCGTGAGAAGTCCGTCCGCCGGATCGATGCCAATGCCGAACCGGGTACCGGCAGCGTAAGCATCGAGAATGCTCTCGATCGCGGGGTAGAGCGTCCAGCGGGCGAATTCCAGATCGCCGGACTCATGCACGGCGCGACGGGCAGCCTCAACGAACCACAGCGACGCGTCGACCGAGTTGTATTCCGGGGACAATCCGTCGTCCGAGAACCGATTTGGAATCATTCCCTTCGACAGCGAGCCGGCGAAGGTACGCAGAACCTCGCGCGTCAACGGCCATCGGCCCGTCGCAAGAGCGAGTCCGGGCAGCGAGATGAAAGCATCCCTCCCCCAATCGCCAAACCAGGGATAGCCGGCAATGACGCTGCGAGAGCCGTCCGTCCTGGAAACGAGAAACTGCTCCGACGCTTCGGCGAGCCGGCTCGCGAAAGTTGCCCCCCAGCGATCGATAGGTTCGAGGGGCTCCGGAGAAGACGTGGATGGCAGACCGGTGCGCCACGAGGCTCGCGCTCTCGCCGACCGATCATCGCGACGCTTCAGTTCGCTCCGCTCGAGCGCGCGGGCGTCGGACTCACCGAACGATTCAAGCTTTTCGAGCGAGGCAATGAAGTAGTGGAAGCACTCCTCGCCTCTTTCGACCTCGAACGTGAACACCCCGTGCGAGAAGAGGTCCTCGTAACCGTCGTACCCGCGTGCAAGTTCCTCCCCAAGCTCGGCTTCCCGACACCAGAGCGGCGACGGCTCGAACCGCGCCGCACTGTGGTGCAGGGCGAGAGGCGGCAGACCGGGGCGCGGCTGAACGACTACCACGCCAAGTCCTACGGCCATTGCGGCATCTATCCCTTCCCGTTCACTGGACAGCGCGTGAAAGCTGCGGAACGAGACCATCGGTCTAAGCGACAGCTTAACTTCTCCTCCAGATCCTCGTCCTGCGCGTATCCGGTACGTGATTACGGTCGTCTGCCGCCCTTGCGGCATCCAGACGCGCCGCTCGACCTCGACGCCGCCCGCGCGGAACAACCACGTTGCAACGGGACGCGCCTCGAAATGATCGATGCTTCGGTATCCTTCCGGGTAGACGACGTCGCGATAGACATTGGTGCAGAGGGGAAATGGCATCCCGCCGACGACGATCTCGTCATCCACGCGTGAGAGCAGGACGTGGCGACGCGTCGGGGGCTCGAGCGCAGCAACCAGCAAGCCGTGATACCGCCGGGTTGCGGCGCCGGACGTCGTTCCAGATGCATACGAACCGAGCCCGTTCGTCTCGAGCCACTCCCGGGAAAGCATGCTGTCGAGCGAAGCATCGGACACGCGGCGGAGTCTACGCGATCGACTCCGCCGGTGAAAGCAGCCCAGGATCCAGGCGCGGGCGAGAGTCGCGCACCTCCCGGTTCCGCTAGAGGCTCTTCCTGAACAGGTAAGACATCTTCACGAAAAACGTCCTTCCGTTGAGTCGGATACCATCCTCGATGCGTGAACTGATCGGGTTGAAGCCGTTCACGTTCAGGTCATCGTTGTAGCCAACGTAGAAGGATGTTCCGGGGCTCGGCGTCCAACCGACCAGATACTGTCCGAAAGCTCGCGCGCCGAGCGAATCGTAGTCGAATCGTGCCCGAACGAACGTGAACCGCGAGAACTGGTAGGTCGCTCGGAGCGATACGAGATTCGAGTCGTACGCCACGCGATCGGTGTCGTATCGATGCAGCCGGCTCTTGAAATAGCTGACGCTCGTCCTGAGTGCGTCCGTGGGCTGCAACGTCACATTCGTCTCGAGATAGAGCTCGGTGCCGCGACCGGGATCGAGCGGAGCGAACGGATTCGCGAGCGCTGCCGGACTGACTCTCGGGTACTTGGGACCGTTGCCGAAATCGAAGTCGAACGCACCTCGGGTGACGCCGACGAACTGGAAAAACGAGATGAACTTGTTCGGCGTCGATCCACCGTACGCGAAGATCTGGTTGATGTTCGTCGATCGCTCGCCGTCTCCCGCAAAGGCTCCCGGGTGCAGGAGGCTGCGCCTGGGACCGAACTCCTCCTCGAAGAGTCGCTCGTGGCCACCGAAGTATCCGACCGAGACGAACGTCTCTTTCTTGAAGTTGAACTGCCACTGGAATTCGTCGACGGTCTGCTGAATGCGGCCTTTCCAGTCGTAGCTCGCAGACGAGAAGTTCGAGATCCGCCAGTTCGTGAACGCGCCATCCGGTTTTGGATCCGTGCTCCAGCGCAGGAATAGATCCGACTTGTTCGTGCCTACGCGTCGCGTGAAGCCAACGTCAGCACGATACTTCTCGGTTCGACCCTGCGTTTGAACGAAGTACCCGAAGTTCCGGTCCGTGTAGTCGTAGTTCACTAGGTATCCGAAGCCATTCCCCGTCTGGTAGGACGTTTCGGTCGTGTCCGGATCGAAGAAGTACCCCCGCGTCGTCGTCCCGACGGCCTGGAAGGTCATCACGGTCTTCGAATCGAGCTTGAAACGCCCGTCGAATCCCGCCAGGTCATTGTGTCGCTGCGGAAAATTGTATGTCGTCGCAAAGAAACCGAGATTCGACTCCTTGCCGATGTCGCGTTTGGCACGGAGCACGCCGATGAAGGCGTTCTTGTCGAGAAACGGCTCGATGAACGGCGCAAGGGCCGGATCGTCGCGCTCTTCGATCGAGTAGTTGCCCGGCGCCGCATCGGACGCGAGCATCAGTCCGAACGCCGTCCTTCCCTGCTTGCCCGAAAGCTTGACGGCCACGTCCGGATCAACGATGCGGCGCGTGTTCACGACCTGAAGCGGCGTCTGGAAGATGTCGATGCCTTCGAGGAAAAACGGGCGCTTCTCGGGAAAGAAGATGGGGAATCGTTGATTGGCCGTAATGACGAGCTGGTCTGCCTCGACCTGGGCAAAGTCCGGATTAGCCGCGAAGTCGAGCGTTATCGTTGGCGTTATCGAATATTTGAGTGTTAGTCCCGGTTCGAATCCGACCGGGCGGTTCACGAACTTCGTGGTGTCGAGGAAGGGCTCCCCGGGCAACGCGGGTCTCGGGAGACGAAGGCCGTTCTGCGAGATGGTAAGACTCGGGATGATCTCGAGGGTTCGTACGGCCTCGATGTCCTCGAAGCCCGAGAGCTTCCCCTCCTGGATGAGCGTGCCCTGCGAGTTGCGCTTCAGCGGCATCCACGAGTTGAGCTCGTTCGCTCCCCGCTTGATCCTGCGGAACACGTGCGCGCCCCACTGCTTGCCCTCGCCAGCTTCATAGCGGAGCGACTTGAACGGCACGGCCACTTCTACGACGTATCCCTCCGCCGACGTCGAACCCTTCGAGTCCATTACGACGTCGACGCTGTAGTCCTCGCCCTGCGACTCGGTGAAGATGCCGTCGGCCTGGACCCCGAGCGGACTGAAGAAGAAGATGTACGCCCGTCGCTGGTCGTTGAACGTGTCGAGGTAGACGCCGACATAGTCGTCGTCAAATATCTGGTCGCGCTTTGGAATCGTCGCTCTGATCTTGTCCGGTTCGTTGTCGAAGCACCGGAAGGCGATGAACAGGGTCTTGCCATCGTGACCAAGAAGCACTTCCGTGCGCTGCGACGGCTCGATGTTGTCGCCTGGCTGCACCTGCAGGAAGTCCTTCAGGACGACGGCCTGATTCCAGACTGCCTCGTCGAGTTTCCCGTCGATGACGGGCGCACTGTCGAATCTTCCCAGCTTAGCCGGATCCGTCTTCTTGACCACAGCCGCCGGGGCCGTGGCGTCGTCACCGTCGCCAGTGCGGGCGGAGACAAAAGTGGGCAACGCGGCGCAAAGTACCGCCAGGAAGATCGCCAGTCTCCAGAATCTCTTGGTCATGATGTCTCCGCCGCTCGAGTCTGCAACAGTCGTAGGTGTTCACTCATACGCACAAGTCGCGACTAAGTGCCGACTCGTTAACCGAAACCGTGGCCTTTTTGCACTCTTTTACAACTTCTCGGAAAAAGTGATCGCAACCCGGCGCCCGATTCCCGTGTCACGGGACCCGACCACGACTGCCCGGCTGATTGGTCAGACGACCAACCAATGACAGGAACGAACTTTCCATTGCATGAAAAGCAATCGGAGAGTAATTTGGCCGCATGACCAAATCGTTTGACGCTGCCGCCGCTTCCATCGACAAGCTGCTTGACGTGGCCGCCGGGCTTTTTCGCAGAAAGGGCTTCGCCGCCACGACGGTGCGCGAGATTGCGAGTGCGGCCGGAATGCTGCCGGGAAGCCTGCACTACCGCTACGCGAGCAAGGAAGCGCTTCTGGTCTCGCTGATGGAGCGGGCCATCGCCCGGCTGACCGACGGCATTCGCGAGGCAGTCTCGACCACGCGCGACCCTGCTGAACGGCTTCGACTGGCGCTGCGGGCGCACCTTCGAATCCTTCTTTCGGATGACGACGCCGTTTACGTGATGCTCTACGATTGGCGGGCCGTCTCGAGCGACACGGCCCGCGACGCCATCATTCGTCTGCGTGACACGTATGAAGCCTTCTGGGACGGACTGATCTACGAGGCGGCCGGCTCCGGGCAGATACGGCCACGCATCGATCTGAAACTGCTCAGACTCTTCGGGTTTGGCGCGATCAACTGGGTCGCCCAATGGTACGAAGACCACGCCGGCGGACGGACCCCGGAGCAGATCGCGGATGCCTTCTGGGCCTTCATGGCGCTCGGCGTCTTTGCCGAGGATCGTCGCCCGGGTGATGAGGACGGCGCCTTCGTCGCCCTTGGCGGAGCGCGTCCGCTCGAGCCCGTACGCCGCTGACGAACCTGCTGGGTGATCCGGCCTTGCCGGAGAGGGAGCACGTCGATGCAGATGCACCTTGGGACGCACATTGGAAACGCCGTCGACTCGATTCGCGCGAACGGTCCTTCGATTCTCTCCGATGCTGGGAGCACCAGGAACTTCCGGGTCCTCGCGACGCTCCTCGGTCCAGCCTATCGAGGACTGGTTCGCCGATTGGCGAAGGGCGCGGACGGTACGGAGATGCCGCTCGATCACGCCGCTTACTTCGACTGGCGGTATACACGCGAGTTTCCCGACGTCACCAGGCTCTATGAGGCCGCCAAGTCGTCGCAGTGGAACGCAACCGTCGACATCGACTGGTCGCGAACGGTCGATCCGTTCGATCCTGCGCACCCGCTTCTTCCGGACAGCTTTCATCCTGCGTCGACTCTTCCCGTATGGCGCACAATGTCTTCGAAGGAACGCGCCGGCCAGCAACACGCGTTGCTTTCGTGGTTTCTGAGCCAGTTCCTTCACGGCGAACAGGGTGCGCTATTTGCAGCCGCGCAGGTGACAGAGTCCGTCCCCTGGCTCGACGCGAAGCTCTTCGGCTCGACGCAGGTCGTCGACGAAGGGAGGCACGTCGAGGTCTTTCATGCCTATCTGACGCAGAAGCTCGAGAAGATCTTCGACATCAACGACAACCTCTACGTAGTCATCGATGCGCTGATGTCGGATTCGCGCTGGGACGTGAAATTCCTCGGCATGCAGATAATGATCGAAGGACTCGCACTCGGCGCCTTCGGGACCATACGCAAACTGACGGGCGATCCGACTCTGCGAGACATCCTGAAGTTCGTAATCACCGACGAGGCCCGGCACGTTCACTACGGCGTGCTGTCGCTCGAGCGGTTTTTCACTTCGGAGCTCAACGAGCGCGAACGCCGCGATCGCGAAGACCTCGCTTTCGAGCTCTCGATCCTCCTGCGCAATCGCTTCCTGATGCACGAAATCTATGACGAGCATTTCGGGCACGTGCTCTCGCGGGCGGCCTGGGATCGGATCATTCTCGAGTCCTATCTGATG
Source organism: uncultured Clostridia bacterium (assembly GCA_964591515.1). GTDB lineage: Bacteria > Acidobacteriota > Blastocatellia > UBA7656 > JADIYM01 > JADIYM01. Next base: position 14,549 of record CAZQBW010000020.1, on the reverse strand, counting down.
GCCTTCTACCGCGAGTCGATGTTCAGGCGAATCGTGCCGAACCTGAAGCGCTCCGGATTGCTTTCGGAGCGTATCCGGCCGCGCTACGCCGAGCTCGGGTTATTGCGGTGGGAGTCCGAAAGGGCCGCCCCTGACCTGACAGCGGCCGACCTCCTCGACGAAGGATCGTAGTCCGCTCAGTGAGAGAGGCGTAGCCGTACGGAGAGCACCGAGTCACGGAGCGCTCAAAGTCCTGAATGAAGGACTCTGTGCGCTCCGTGACTCTGTGCGCTCTGTACGGCTACGCCTTCTTACCCAGACTCAGACGGTCATCACATCCGTCTCGCGCTGCTTGCCGAGGTCGTTGAGCTTCGCGATGTAGCCATCGGTGAGCTTCTGGACATCCTCGAGCGCCTTGCGTTCCTCGTCCTCGGAGATCGCCTTGTCCTTGAGCATCCCCTTCAGACGATCGTTCGCATCGCGGCGGATGTTCCGGATCGCCGTACGGTGCTCCTCCGTGATGTCGTGCACGACTCGCACGAGGTGCTTGCGCCGTTCTTCCGTGAGCTGAGGTATCGGAATTCGCACGATCTTGCCGTCGTTCGAAGGATTCAGGTTGAGGTCCGACGTCTGAATGGCCTTCTCGATGGCCTTGATCACCGACGGATCCCACGGCTGAACCGTCAGCATCGAAGGCTCCGGGGCGCTGATCGCGGCAACCTGCGACAGCGGCGTCATCGAGCCGTAGTAGTCGACCATTATCGTGTCGAGAAGATTAACCGACGCCCGGCCAGTGCGAATGTGCAGGAACTTCCTCCGGGCGTCTTCCACCGTAGCCTTCATGTGGGCCTCGGTGTCCGTTTTCAGTTGATTGACATCCATGTTGATCTCAACTTGCGTCGATCCGGTCGCGGCCGCTCCCGGCTCTGATCTTGCCTAGGGCCTCGCGTGCACGCGCGATCCCACATTCTCGCCCGTGACGACCTTAAGGATATTGCCGCGCGTACGCAGATTGAAAACAACAATCGGCAACGAGTTGTCGCGGCTCAGCGAGATGGCCGACGCATCCATCACCTTCAAACTTCGGTTCAGGACGTCGTCGTACGTTATCGACTCGAGGAACTCGGCCGTCGTGTCCGTCATCGGATCGGCCGTGTAGATCCCCTTCACCTTCGTGGCCTTGAGGATACAGTCGGCCCCGATCTCGAGCGCCCGAAGCACTGCCGCCGAATCGGTCGTGAAGTACGGGTTCCCGGTTCCGGCGGCAAAGATTACGACGCGGCCCTTCTCGAGATGCCGGATGGCGCGTCGGAGGATGAACGGCTCCGCGATCTGCCGCATTTCGATAGCGGTCTGGACGCGCGTTGGAACGCCGATCTTCTCCAGTCCGTCCTGCACCGCAACCGAGTTCATCACGGTCGCGAGCATTCCCATGTAATCGGCGGCGGACCGGTCCATTCCCTGCGTGCTGACGGCAATACCCCGAAAGATGTTGCCACCGCCCACGACGACCGCGACCTCGACGCCGAGGTCGTGAACCTGCTTGATCTCTTCGGCGATCTCGACGACAACGGCCGGGTCGATTCCGAACTTCCCGGACCCCATCAAGGCCTCGCCGCTGATCTTGAGCATGATTCGGTTGAAAACCGGCTTGCCTGACGTCGCTTCGCCCACGGCTCCTCCCGTACTCATGATCGAACCTCCCCGGTCCGGCCAGGTGGACCGGACAAACAAAAGGCCCCGTCACCGGGGCCTTTCTTTCTGCTAGCGGTTGAGCATCTCAGCGACTTCGGCTCCGAAGTCGCCTTCCTTCTTCTCGAGCCCCTCACCCATCTTGTACCGCGTAAATCGCCGGATGGCGACCTTTTCTCCGATTTTTGCCGTCAGGCTCTTCACGAGCTCCCCGACCGTCGACGCCTGGTCCTTCACGAACGGCTGCTCGAGAAGGCAGGCCGTCTCGTAGTACTTCGACAGTCGCCCGTCGACGATCTTCGCAAGAACGTCCGCAGGCTTCTTGGCCATTCCCTCGTCGTTCTTGAGCCGCTCGAGCTCGATCTCGCGTTCCTTGGCAAGCTCGCTCTCCGGAACGTCTTCCTTCGAGAGGTACTGGGGCGACATCGCGGCGATGTGCATCGCGATGTCCTTCAAGAACGTCTGGAAGTCTTCGCCGCGCGCGACGAAGTCCGTTTCGCAGTTCACTTCCACGAGAACGCCAACCTTGCCGCCCATGTGGATGTAGCTGCCGACGGCGCCCTCCGCAGCGATGCGGCCGGCCTTCTTCTCGGCGCCTGCGAGACCGCGCGTACGCAGAATCTCGATTGCCTTCTCTTCGACGCCTTCCGCCTCGGTGAGTGCCTTCTTGCACTCCATCATTCCGGCGCCGGTCTTCTCTCGCAGTTCCTTCACTGCGGTTGCTGTGATTGCTGCCATGCTCTCCCTCGTATCTTTGTCTTCTCGCGGGCGCCCGCCATCGGCTCCGTACATCGGGGCGTCGTGACCGGCGTCATGTTTGATATTGCGCTGACTAGACCTGCGCGTCGCCCGCCGGTGCTGCTTCGGCTGCCGCACCTTCGACCGCAGGCGCCGCTGCCGTCTCGGTCCCAGCTTCGACTGCAACTTCGGCTCCCGCCTCGGCCTCGGGCTCCTCGGGTTCCGGACGGCCGTCCGCAGAACGATATGCGCGAATGTCGTCTCCCGCTCCGGCAGGAGCATCGACGCGGGGCGCACGCTCGTCACGGCGCGGGCGATCGTCACGGCGAGGACGGCGCTCGCGGTCGTCGCGGCGCGCCCGTCCATCCTTGTCGCCATCGGCCGACAATGCCTCGGCCTCCTCGGTCGCTGCGTCCTTCGTCAACTCGCGGCCTTCGATGATCGCATCGGCCATCTTCTGCAGGAAAAGCCGGATTGCACGAAGCGCGTCGTCATTTCCGGGCACGACGTAGTCGATGAGGTCCGGATCGCAATTTGTGTCGACGATCGAGACGATCGGAATGCCGAGGCGGTTCGCTTCCTTGACGGCAATCTCTTCCTTGTTCGAGTCGATGACGAACATGACATCCGGGAGCCCGCCCATGTTGCGGATCCCGGAGAGGTTTCGCGCCAGCCCGTCCTGCTCGCGGTCGAGGCCGATGCGCTCCTTCTTGGTCATCGAGTCGTAGCGGCCGTCCGTCTTCATCGCCTCGAGGTCGCGCAAGCGCGCGATCGACTTCTGAATCGTCTGGAAGTTCGTCAACAGGCCGCCGAGCCAGCGCTGGTTGACGTAGAACATTCCGCAGCGCTCGGCCTCTTCCTGAATGGCGTCCTGCGCCTGGCGCTTCGTGCCGACGAACAGGAACTTGCGACCGTTTACCGACTCTGCCGTGACGAACTTGACGGCCTCCTTGAAGAGGCGCTGCGTCTTCTGCAGGTCGATGATGTAGATCCCGTTGCGTTCGCCGAAGATGTATTCCTTCATCTTCGGATTCCACCGGCGAACCTGATGCCCGAAGTGGACGCCAGCCTCGAGCAGCTCTTTCATCGTGACATTGACCAAGAGAATTCTCCTTCGCTGAATCGGTTTGTGTACTCACCGCCCCGACGCCCGCGACTCATCGCGGACAACCAACTCAGGAACGGCAATGGATTGGAAAGCAGGGTGTTCGTGAGCGATGGCCAGCATCGATCGCACGTGGCGTCGATCGCTGGCCATCGGAACGAAACCCGGAGAAACCTAGCGCTTCGAGAACTGGAAGCGCGCGCGTGCGCCCTTCTGTCCGTACTTCTTGCGCTCCTTCTGCCGCTGATCGCGCGTCACGAAACCAGCGCGCTTGAGGCGCGACCGCAGGTCCGTGTTGAACTCCATCAGAGCCCGCGTGATGCCGTGGCGAATCGCGCCCGCCTGGCCGGCGATGCCGCCGCCCTTGACGTTGACGTGAATGCTGAACTTGTTCGCCGTCTCGGTCAGCTGAAGCGGCTGACGAATCACCATCTGAAGCGTCTCGTTCGGAAAGTAGTTCTCGAACGCCCGCTTGTTGACCGTGATCTCGCCCGTTCCGGGCCGAAGATAGACGCGCGCCGTGGATGTCTTCCGGCGCCCCGTTGCGTAATACTGCATGTCGCTGCTCACCAGTCAGACCTCTCTTTAGACCGCCAGGGGTTCCGGCTTCTGGGCCGAGTGCGGATGCTCGGGGCCCGCGTACACCTTCAACTTCTTGCCCATCGCACGACCGAGCGTGTTCTTCGGAAGCATGCCTCGGATGGCCTGCTCGAGAATCCGCTCCGGGTAACGAGCCAGAAGGTCGCGTGCAGCGATTTCCTTCAGACCGCCCGGCCAGCCGGTGTGGTGACGGTAGAACTTGTCTTCAAGCTTGTTGCCCGTGAAGACGATCTTCTCGGCATTGATGATCACGACGTGATCACCCATGTCGAGGAAGGGCGTGTAGGTGGGCTTGTGCTTGCCTCTGAGAACCATCGCGATACGCGTCGCCATCCGCCCGACCGTCTGTCCGGTCGCATCGACGATGTACCAGGCGCGCTGCGCCTCGAGGTTCGCTCCACTCGGAATAAACGTGCTCATATCTCTATCTCCGCAAAACGTGTGCTCAACGCAAGCGAGCAGAATACGCACCGACTTAGGGGCTGTCAACCCATGGTGGAGCAAACAGATCCGGGATCGAGGGCGTGAAGGAGCACTTGGCTCGCGGAGAGAAGAGCAACGCGGATTCTGGCGGATGAAGCGGATCGAGCGGATCTGAATTGACGGTCAAATCCGCTCGATCCGCTTCATCCGCCAAAATCCGCGTTGCCCTCTTCTTTCTGTGCGAAGCGTCTTCCGCCGCGGCTACGGCCTCGCACCGACGACGTACACCGCATAGGCATACAGAATCGGCGCGTTGAGCAGCATGCTGTCCAATCGGTCCAGGAACCCGCCGTGACCGGGGAGGATCGACGCGGCGTCCTTCACATCGGAACCGCGCTTCAGCAGCGACTCGACCAGATCCCCGATCTGCCCGACGATTCCCATTCCCGCCCCGAGCGCGATCGCGTGCGTCAGCGGAAGCTCCGGAAAGAAGATGTACTTCGCAGCCACGGCTCCGGCCGTGCTTCCGATCAGTCCGCCGATCGAGCCCTCGATCGTCTTGGCTGGACTCACACGAGGTGCAAGCTTGTGCTTCCCGAACGTCCGGCCCGAGTAGTAGGCAGCCGTGTCACTCATCATCACGATTGCGAAGAACATCGTGATGAGCTTTGCCGCGATCTGCGGAGGCGTCACGAGAGTTCGCACGGCAATTAGATAACTGCCGAGCGTGGCCACGTAAAGGACGCCCATCAGCGTGGCAGCCGCCGAGACGAGAATCCGTCCCTTGTCGTCGACGCGGCCGAGCGTCGCCATCATCACGACGATCGACGCCGCCGCAAGCACGAGTGCGTTCCACTCAGGTCCGACACCGGCTGCGACGCCGAGAATCAAGGCGCTCGCAACGAATCCCACGATCCGAAACGGTGGCGCTCCCGCCCGATCGGCAATCTCGTAGAGCTCGTGCAGCGCCGCCAGCAGCGCGATCGCCGCGATGGCGACAAAGAGGTACGGGCTCGACCACCAGGTCGCAAAGAGGAGCAGCGGCAGGGCGACGAGCGCCGTCAGAACGCGTGTCATCGACCGCCCTGGCGTCCGCCGGCCGTGGTCAACGGCGTATCCGTCTCCGCGACCCGATCGATCGCGCCGCCGTAACGCCGCTCCCGCTTCTGGTACTCGACGATTGCCTCGAAGAGATGCGCCCGGCGGAAGTCGGGCCAGAGCGTCTCCGTCACATGAATCTCGGTGTAGGCGATCTGCCAGAGCATGAAATTGCTCACCCGCATCTCGCCGCTCGTACGGATTAGCAGATCCGGATCCGGCAGCTCGGGCTCGTAGAGGTTTCTCTCGATGTCCGCCTCCGAGATCCGCGACGGATCACCGCCGGCTGCAACGATCTCGGCCGCGATGCGCCGGCACGCGTCAACGATTTCGCTCCGGCCGCTGTAGTTCAGGGCCACGGTCAGGATCATGCCGTCGTGGTGCGCCGTCTCCTGCTCCGCCCGCTCGATGTCGCGGCGCACGCCAGGCGACAGCTCCTCGCGACGGCCCATTGCGCGAAATCGGATCCGATTGCGCACGAGCGTCTCGAGCTCCTTGCCGAGATACTCGCGCAGGAGCCTCATGAGCGTATCGACCTCGAGCCGCGGCCGCTTCCAGTTCTCGGTCGAGAAGGCGTAGAGCGTGAGATTCCGGATTCCAAGTCTCGCCGACGTCTCGACCGTTTCGCGCACGGAAGTCGCTCCCGCACGGTGACCCGACACACGCGGCTTGTTCCGCTTGTTCGCCCAACGGCCGTTCCCGTCCATGATGACGGCAATGTGCCGCGGAAGCCGGCCAGGGTCTATCTGCCTGAGCAGAAACTCCTCCGGCGAGCCTCGCTCGACGAGGCCCTCGAACGTGTCGATCATGAAACCTCCGAGGCGGCTTGCGACGTGACGGCCGATGTTAGTAGTCGACGCGGACGAGAGTCAACCCTCGCGCCGGAGCAGTTGGACCTGCCTTGTCGCGACGCCTGGTTTCCAGGGCCTCGCGAACCTGCTCGACGGGCATCCGGCCGTCGCCGACCGAGAGGAGCGTTCCCGCGATCGTCCGGACCATCGACCTGAGAAACCCGTTTGCCTCGGCTTCGATCCGCAGTTCGTCGCCGCAGACCGAAATGTCGAGTCGTCGCAGATCTCTAGTAGTCGTAAGCGTGTCCCGATCCGTCACGGTGAACGCTTCGAAGTCGTGCCGTCCGATCAGCATGCCGGCTGCCTCGTTCATCCGGTCGAGGTCGTGCGCGTACGGCGCGTGTGCGACGTAGCGCCGAACGAAGGGACCGAGCACAACTCCCGTGAATGCCCGGTAGCAGTAGACTTTTCCTTTCGCGCTTCGGCGAGCCTGAAAAGTCTCGGGCACCGGTTCGATCCGCACGACGCGAATGTCTGCAGGCAGCTTGACGTTGATTGCCCGGAGCCACGTCTCGGGCTCGAGCTCCTTGTCGATGTCCACGTGTGCCACCTGTCCGAGGGCGTGGACACCCGCATCGGTTCGGCCAGCGCCGTGGACGGCGATGCGACCGCATCCGAACGTCTCGAGCGCATCCTCGAGCCAGCCCTGCACGGTCGATTCGCCGGGCTGCGACTGCCAGCCGCTCAAGTCGGTCCCGTCGTACTGGATCGTGAGCTTCAGCCGCACGGTGACGCCCCTGTCGCGGAAACCTGTTAACGCTTCCGGCTTCCGGGCTTCATCGCGGTCGTGCCGCTCGCGCACAACGGACACACCGAAGGGTCATAGGTCTCGACCTGAAGCGTAGCCAGCGCCGCGCGCGGAACACCAACATCCGCCGTCCCGCCTGATCGATCGATGATCGACGCCGCTCCAATGACCTTTCCGCCCGCCGCGATCGAGGCCTCGATCGTCTCGCGCGTGGATCCGCCCGTCGTGATGACATCCTCGACGACGAGCACCCTCTCGTCCTCCGAAAGCGAAAACCCGCGCCGGAGAGTCATCTCGCCGTTCGAATCGCGCTCGGTGAAGATCGATGTCGCCCCGAGTGCCCGCGCCACCTCGTGGCCGATGACGATCCCGCCAATGGCCGGCGACACCACGCAGGAGATGCGCCGATCGCGAAAACGGTCGGCGATCGCGGCGCCGAGACGCTCCGCAAGTTTCGGAAACTGCAGGACGCGCGCGCACTGCAGATAGTTCGGACTGTGGAGTCCCGAGGTCAGAACGAAGTGGCCACGAAGAAGGGCACCGGTCTCCTCGAACAGCTCCATTACTGCGTTTTGGTCGATTCCGCCGACGCTGCTAACATCCTCGTTCATGCTCGAACGCTCCAATCCCGCACGACTCATCATGCGCTTCTCGTTAGTGTGGGCGGATGGTACCACAGTCGGTCGCGGGGACCTTCGGCCGCGACCGAAGGGGTCTAAAGTACCGTGAGCGCTCCCGATGCCTTCATTTTTGCAGGCGGAGGCAGCACGAGGATGGGCACCGACAAGGCCCTGCTCGAGCTCGAGGGACGGGCCTTCGTCGAGCGGATTGCGGCCGCCATTCGTCCAATCGCCCGGTCGGTGACACTCGTGGGCCGCGGCGGACAGGTCGGCGACGTGGCGGCAATTCCAGACCTTCGGCCCGGGCTCGGTCCTCTCGCGGGTATCGAGTCAGCGCTGGCCGCTTGCGCGACCGAACAGGCCCTCGTCGTCGCCTGTGATCTGCCGTTCGTGACGACGGCCCTGCTCGAATTGCTCCTGGAGCGCAGTGCCCTGCAACCCGACACGGCAGTCGTGCCGCTCGACGCCGACGGACGCGTCTCGCCTCTGTGTGCGGTCTATCCCCGTTCGTCGCTTCCCCTCGTGACCGAGTTGCTCGATCGCGGAGAGCGGACTCCCCGAGCCCTGCTCTTACGATTCCCTACGGACCTCGTGCCCTTCGCCGACTACGCTCACCTCGCGGGCGCAACCGAGCTGCTGCGCAACGTGAACACCCCGGCGGACCTGACCGATGCGGAACGCATCGCTACAGGGCTCCGTGTTCGCTGACCGGGTCCGCGGATATGCGGCGGGGGCATGCTGCTGCGAGCTGGTCGCGCGTCCGGCAGAGAGAGATTCACTCCACGCCGCCCGTGTTCTCGTTCCGATTTACCGCCGCTCCCAGAGATAGGTCCGGATTCGCGCAACCGATTGGCTCGTCATAGCTTCGGCGAACGCGAATATTGCATTTGCAAGGTCCACGTCTTATGATGGCGCCGCTTTCCAGCACTCACGTCCGGCCCCGTTTCACGACTCTCACATAGCGAGATAGAGCACGATGGATCGTCGACAGAAGGCCCTGCTGAAGCGCGCCATGGCAGTCTTCGTCCCTCTGATCGTCTTCCTGACGGTCAGCATTGTCGGAGCGGACGTCTACCTCGCGTATCGCATGGTAAATCCGGAGCGCCGCGCTGTCATCAACACGCCCCAGGGTTACGAGCAGATCCTCCAGAAACCTATCTGGGACGAGAAGACGTGGCCGGGAGGCGGAAGCACGATGATGTCGGGCTGGCTCATCTACCAGGATCAGCCGTCTCCGACCGTGATTCTCTCGCACGCATTCGGGTCCAATCGTGAAGAGCTGCTCAGCACGAGCTTCAGACTGTGGGACCAGGGCTACAACGTCATCGTGTACGACCTGCGGGGACACGGCAACAGCAGCGTCGCTCGCACGACGCTGGGACTCGGGGAGCTCGACGACCTGCTCGCAACGATCGCTTACGCAAAGAACCTGAAGAACGACGCCGGCGTCGGACTCTCTGACGGACGCATCGGACTGTATGGCGTCGATATGGGCGGATTCATCTCGCTCACCGCTGCGGCCGACGATCCGGCGGTCAAGGCTATTGCCGTCGACACGATCTACCCCTCACAGGAAGAGTGGTACCGGTATCTGACCAAGGCCCAGATCGGCTCGACGAGCCCTCCAGGCTCGTCGCTCGTCGAGGTCGGCGCTTTCCAGAGTCTGCTCGCGACTACACTTGGCTTCTACGGGGTCAAGGGAACGAAGCCAATTCCCGCGGCAGAGGCTTTCTCGAAAATCGGCGACCGCCCACTCCTTATCGTCACGAGCAAGTCGGTGCAACTTGGCACCTACTCCCGTGCCGCCGCGGCGCTTGCGCCGAACGCCAAGGTCCTCGAGCTGGACCGTACGCGGTCCGGAGCATCGCTCATCAAGCAGGACGCGATGGTCTACGACGACTCGATCGTGTCGTTCTTCACTCAGGCGACCGACTTCACGCCTCCGGCCCGTCCGAAGTACACGCGCCCGGGTGAGCCCGCAGCGGGAACGACGGCGGCCAGGTCCGCCTCAGCTGCAGCGTCACCAGGCAAATAGGCGTCAGGAAGTCGGGGCACCGGCGACCGATCGTGTCGCAACCCGAACCAGAACTCGATTGCGTTCCGTGCCTAGCGGTTCGACCGTGAGCTCGCCGTCCCGGGAAAGCTCCCGGAACCGCTGGTCGTCCGTGATCACGAGGATCGATCCTGTGCCGGATTCGCGGAGCGCCGCCGCGACCTCGTCGCGAGAGGATGCGATCAGGATGTCTCCGGCCGAGTCGACGACGACGCGCCCCTGCAGGTAGAACGCCGGCGCGAACTCGACGACGCCGTAGCACAGGACGAGCTCGCCTCTGGTCATCGATGCATCGGCGCGCGCCATCAATCCCGGCAGCGACTCACGAGCGCCGAGCTCGCCGAACAGGAACACCACTATCAAGGCGGCGATGCTCGCGCCACCAGTCGCGATCGTCCAGAACGCCGCTGTCCATCGCCGTCGCACAGCCATCACCGTCGCCACGACCGCGGCCGACGCCGGCAACGCCGCCAGCACGACAACCTCCCACGCCGGAGCGTGAAGCGTGTTCACACCGTAAACGCCGAGGGCTATGCCGACGGCCACGAGCGACACCGACGACGCCACCACTGCCCAGACGCCGCGGTCTTCGCGTTCGATCCGGTCGGCCGCCCACCCGGTAAGCAATGCCAGACCCGGAAAGGCGGGCAGGATGTAGCCAGGCAGCTTCGACGTCGACAGCGAGAAGAAGACAAGCGGCACGGCTACGGACCAGGCGGCGATCCAGACCAGTCGTGCTTCGTCGTTCTGTGGCTGGCGCCGAATGACCCCGGCCACGCCTCTAAGTCCCTGCAGGAAAACGAACGTCCAGGGAACGACTCCCGCCAGAAGAACAAGCGCGAAGAAGTAAACGGGCTGCGGGTGTGCGAACCGATTCGTCAGATAGCGACGAAAGTGGTGATCGATGAAGAACTCCTGAATGAACGGCCACCCGTTTACAGCCAGGACGGGCACGTACCAGGTAGACGCTACGAGTGCGCCCGAAACCGAGGCGGCCGCGACGTCGAGCATTCGCAGTCGGCGCCATGCTCCGCTCGTCAGCAGGTAACCAACGACGATCATTCCCAGCAGCAGCGGGCCCGCGAGTCCCTTTGCGAGCATCGCGGCGCCCGTCGCAGCGCCGACGGCCGCCGCCCACCAGACTCTCGAACGAGGCGTGTCCGACGACTCGTACCCGAAGAACGCGCACAACGCGATGCCCATCGTGGCGGCGAGCGGCATGTCGAAGCTCGCTCCGCGTGCAAATGCCAGCCACAATGCAGACGTCGTCAGGACCATCGCGGAGTAGGCGGCGCATCGCGATCCGGCAGCTCGCCTGGCCGTAGCATAGACGGCGATGACCGTGAGGATGGCGAGCAACGCCGAGCCGAGCCGGGCTGCCGTCTCCGAGACACCGAGCAGCGAATAGCCCGTGGCCATGAGCCAGTATGGAAGCGCCGGTTTCTCGAACCAGGTGTTCCCCGCGAGCCTCGGTGTTATCCAGTCGCCGGCCGCAACCATCTCTCGAGCGACCTCCGCATAGCGCGGCTCGTCCTTGCCGAGCAGCGGCACACCTCCCAGGCGGAAGCAGAAACAGACGGCCATCAGGGCAACGAGCCCCACGAGCGTCCACCGTTCGCGGCGGTCCAAATTGCGAATCCATTCCATGCGAGGTGACGAAGTAGAGCCCAGGCTGGCGTCTGTCGTAAAGTCCCGCTCCGATCGCTCTCAGGCTTGGCGGCCCGGACTGGAGCGCGATACAAACCGACAGACGCGGCGAGTGCGCTGCCGCGATGGAGAATCACTGATGCTCAGAACCGCCGTCATCGGCGTCGGCAGCCTTGGCCGGCATCACGCCCGCATTCACCACGAGTTGCCCGAAGCGAATCTCGTGGCGGTTGTCGACACGGACCTCGATCGCGCCCGCGAGTACGCCGCGCAGTTCGGATGCGAGGCCATGACCGACCCGCGCGAACTCGTCGGCCGAGTAGATGCGGTCAGCGTTGCAGCTCCGACCGTCGATCACGCGCCGATCGGTTCCATGCTGCTCGAATCCGGAATCGCCTGCCTGATCGAGAAGCCGATCGGATCGTCGCTCGAAGAAGCCGACCAACTGATCGCGGCGGCGCGAACCGGCAGCGCCGTCCTGCAGGTCGGCCACATCGAGCGGTTCAATCCGGCCGTCGTCGCCGCCGCGCGCGTGATCACGACGCCCCGGTTCATCGAGTGTCATCGCCTCGCCGAGTTCACGCCCCGCAGCCTCGACATCGACGTCGTCATGGACCTGATGATCCACGACATCGACATCATCCTGTCGCTCGTGGGCGCCGACGTCGAGGACGTTCGGGCCGCCGGAATCGGGGTGCTTACGCCGCGCATCGACATCGCGAACGCGCGTCTCGAATTCACGAACGGCTGCATCGCGAATGTCACGGCAAGCCGGGTTTCGGCCGAGCGAGTCCGCAAGTTGCGACTCTTCCAGCCGCGAGACTACGTGTCTATCGATACTGCCGCCAAGGAGGTTCAACGCATCAGCGTGCTGCCGCCCCAGCCTGGTGACGTCCGTCCGGCAATCTCCGCGTCGATGCTCGAGATCGACGACGTCGAGCCGCTGAAGGCCGAGATTGTCTCGTTCCTCGAAGCCGTCCGTGGCGAGCACGCGCCAGTCGTGACGGGCGAAGACGGACGACGGGCGCTCGTCGTCGCCGTCCGGATTCTCGAATCGATCGCGGAGCACGCCGGACGGGTCGGCCTCCGGCACGGTGCGGTCGATGGACACGCCTGATCGGGCCGCGCGGATCGAGTCGTACCTTCGGGAACGCGTTGCGGATGGTTGTTTTCCCGGCGCCGTTGCTGTCGTTCGCGAGCGAGGGCGCGAGGTCGTGGCTGTCGCCGCAGGTGACGCTGTCGTCGTCCCCGAGCGGATAGTCGCGACCAGCGAGACCATCTTCGATCTCGCATCGCTCACGAAACCGCTCGCAACCGCCATGCTCCTGCTGCAGGCGATCGAGTCCGGGGCAATCGGCCTCGAAACAGCCGTCTCGACTGTGCTCCCCGAATTCGATCGGGAAGACAAGCGGGCGATCACCTTCCGCCACCTGGCGACCCACTCGTCGGGATTGCCGAAGTGGGTGCCGCTGTACGTCGACGCCGACCGCCGCGACTGCGTGGTCAGGACCATTGCGGAGCTCCCTCTCTCGTATCCAACCGGGGCGTGCGTGGTCTACAGCGATCCGAACTTCATCGCGCTTGGGTTTGCACTCGAGCGAATCGGGGAGTCAACGCTCGAAGCGATGTTCGAATCGCGGATTGCAGAGCCGCTTGGCCTGCAATCAACCGGTTATCGGCCCGACGGGTCGTTGCTTCACCGAATCGCCGCCTCCGAGACCGGGAATGCGTACGAGCGCGAGCTCGCCGGCAACCTGGCCGACGGGTACGACAGCTGGCGAACGGGCGTAATCTGGGGGGCGGTCCACGACGGCAACGCTCATTTCATGGGCGGCGTCGCCGGACACGCCGGTCTTTTCGGAACCGCAGGAGAAGCGGCACGTATCGCGGAACAGTTCCTTCCCGGGAGCTGCCTGCTCGAACGAGACGAGACGTTCGAGCTCGTGCGCACGAATCTGACGCCGGGACTGGAGGAGCATCGAACCGTCGGCTGGATGCTGGCGTCGACTCCGGATTGCAGCGCGGGCCCCGGGATGCCGTCGGACGCGTTCGGGCATACGGGATTCACGGGGACGAGCATCTGGGTGGACCCGCACGCCTCGCGTGTCGTTTCGCTGATGACAAATCGCACGCACCCCGTGTATGCGTCGCCGCCAATGACTGAAATCCGCCGCGCCGTGAACGCCCTCGCCGTGGCATAGCGCCTTTGCGGCTTTGCGAGTCCTTTGCGCCTTTGCGAGAAACTGTTGCTCCGCCAGTACAGTTTCTCGCAAAGGCGCAAAGGACTCGCAAAGACGCAAAGACGCATCGGGGACTCACGTCCCGAAACAAGTTGAACGCATCACCGTCCGGTCGCGTATACCTCGCGGACACACCAGCAACCAGGGTCCGGTCGATCGCCAATGAAACCCGCAGTCTCCTTCTACTCAGACGCCCTGCGCATCGCGCTGCAGTCCATCCTTGCGCACAAGCTCCGTTCTTTCCTGACTCTCATCGGCATCATCATTGGTGTCGCCTCCGTCGTCGTCGTGGGCGCCTCGATCAGCGGTCTCAACTCCTACGTCGTCAAGAAAGTCGAGAAAGTCCTCGGCGCCAACCACTTCATGATCGCCCGCACCGCCCACCACGGCGAGATGACCGAAGCAGAGTGGGAGGAGATGAACAAGCGCAACAAGCGGCTGACGTGGGAGGACTACCAGTGGCTCAAGGCCCAGTGCGACAGCTGCGCCGAGGTCGGAGCCCAGATGGATACGATGGTCGACCTCAAGCAGGAGGGCATCGAGCTGAAGGGCGTCGAGATGGCAGGCGTCACGGCGAACATGGCCATAATCGAGGACAAGACCATCTCGGACGGACGCTTCTTTGCGGATCACGAAATCGAAACTGCCGACCTCGTGTGCGTTCTCGGCGCCGATGTGCGCGAGAAGTTCTTCCCAGGCGTCGATCCCATCGGACGCACGCTGCGCGTCCGCGACATTCCGATGACCGTCATCGG
>CAZQBW010000019.1:7151-38457 GCA_964591515.1 uncultured Clostridia bacterium | reverse complement strand
TGCACTCGCCCCCGCGACCCACGGCTATTTCCTTCGACCGCTCCGCGGTCGAAAGTACGACGGGAGCGGTCGAAGGCGCTTCGCGCCGTGCTTCGAGGCTGACTACTTCAGATCGAGCGCGAGCGCGTCGCCGTCGGCCACGAATCCCACTCCGTTCTCGCCGGCAACCTTGAGGGTCGCCACGTCCACGAGCACCCGACCCGCGCCAGCCTCTCGGGCCAGCCGCTCGGCACGCTCGAGGCACTCGCCGACCGCGACGAACATGCGCCCTCCCGCGACGGAAACGATTCCAGCCGATACGAATCCGGTCGCGATACCTGCGGCCACCGGCGCGACTTCACCGTTCTTCCCGGAAACGCTCCGAAGTGCCTCGGCGGCGGCGCGTACGGCACGGATCGCGTGCGTCTGCGGCGTGGCGCCGCTCGGAAGCACGCCAAAAAGCGCCGTCATCGAATTCTGGGTGACAGTCGAGACGTAGCCGGACTCGTGCGTTACTGCTTCGGCGGCAGCCCGAAGCGCGCGTCCGAGCGGTTCGAGATCGTCGAGCGCGAGCTCCGGCTTCGGGTGACGCGGCATCACGAGGGATATCTGCGCGGCAGCCACCTCGAGGCGCTCCCCTTCCTCCGAGAACGCCGGGAGCTCTTCAACGAGCACGTCCGCATCGAGGCGCGAAATCCGGTCGTCGGCCGCCCTGGCGTGCCAGCCGCGGATCAGATTCACCTCGTTGAGCCGCTGCTGGAGCATGGCCTGCTGCATGGTCTCGAGGGTCGCGTCGGTAAGCAGTATCCACGTGTGGTCGTCGCCCGAGAAAACGTGCACGTCGACGAACTGGCCGGAATTCAGCTCGACGGCGGGCAAACGGATCGGCTCGCCGCTATGAGGTATCAGGCCGTCGACCGCGGAGAGCACCAGGCCGATCGGCTCACCCTCGGCGAGGGATGGAAGCCGGTAGGCCGGCGTGTCGCCCCCCCAACCGAGAATTCCGCCAAGACCGTCGACGCGAATGTAGGCCGGCGACCGCGTCTCGAGCACGAGCGCCGCGAGATAGTCGAGCACGACGCGAGGGGTTTCGGCCATTCAGCCTCCGACCATCTGCTGGGTAATCATCGTGAACGCTTCTTCCACGCCCTGGCCGGTCTTGGCGCTGCCGCGCAGGAACTTCCAGCCGCTTTCGATCACCGGTTGAAGCGCCGCGTCGTCGATCTCACATTGGGCGACCAGGTCGGACTTGTTCACCACGAGGAGAAAGGGGACGTCGCCGGTGACTTCGCGAGCGCGTTCGTGCAGAGACACCGCCTTGTCGAGCGTTTCCCGGCGCGTTGCATCGGCGACGAGAAGGTAGCCGGAGGCGCCCTTGAGATACGACATCTGCACCTTCTGCATGGAGTCCTCGCCGTAGATGTCCCACAGCATGAGCATCACGGACTCGCCGCCGACCTCGACCGTCTTCTTGTCGATCTTCACGCCGACGGTGGAGAGGTACTTCTCGGAAAACATGGATGTGACGAAGCGGCTGACGAGACTGGTCTTGCCAACAGCGAACGCGCCAAGCATGCAGATCTTTTTCTGGAGCATGTGCCAAGAATCCGGGATGAGAATCGACCGACGCCGCCGACCGGAAGCACAATCCGGCAATCGACCGCGATTGTCAATTCTCGCGACCGTCGCGCTCCGCCTGAAGGAAGCCGGCGCGGCCGCTCGAGGTATCGTGACCGAAGGATCACGGTTGAAATTGTCGTGCTTCGAGACACTCACCTTGACCGGCGTTCGTCCGGATCCTAAAGTGGCAACCTCCAGTCGCGACCAAGTCACACCAGCATCCTTCAAGAGAGACGATGAAAAACCTACACCCGACTGCGTCCGCCGGAGCGCTTCTGCTCCTGTCCGGATTTCTGGTTTCGTCCTGCGGAAATGCAACGCAGACGAATGCGAATGTTGCGGCGGCGAACAAGGCTCCCGCGCCAGTCGCCCAGAACGCCAACAAGGGCACGCCGACAAACACGCCACCGCTCTCGAACGCGTCGGCCGCAACTCCCGTCCAGGCAGGCACCGATGAGGTGGAGGGCGAGCTTCAGGTTGGCAAGAGCGAGTCGGTGATCCTGTATGTCGGCCTGGAATCGGGCGACTATGCCGCCTACTGCTTTGCAAACGATTCGGAGGCGGGGCGCGCCGTTCTGGCGGCGGCCAAGGATCGCGACCAGGTGAAGGTCACGGGCACGGTGGACTACGAAGGAGGCTGCAATGTTCCCGGGCTCGAGGCGGACCTGTCGGCGAGCGGACGCCTCACGAAGGTCGGGAGCGTAAAGTCACTCGGCCCCAGAAAGTAAGGCTGCAACTTCGGCCGTCAGGATCGGACGAGGATCAGACTGCTCATCGGCTTGACCTTGATGCGAAGCTTGCCCGATGCCACGGTTCCTGACGTCCCCGATCCGAGGGAGTCGGACAGCACGACTCCCTCGGCAAAGAATCCGGACACCGGAATGGACAGCTTCGTACCGGCTGCGCCGTTGTTCAGGACGACGAGAGCGCGCTCTGAGCCGTTCTCGCGGACATAGGCGATCACGGTCTCGTTCGCCAGCACGAAACTCGTCGACGGCCCCCGCAGCGCCGCGTGAGTGGCGCGCGCCGCGAGCACCCTCCGGACGTGATCGAAAACCGCGGCCTGCTTCTTCGATCGACCGGCAGCGCTGAAGGCATCGCGCGGGTCTCCCGGAAAACCGCCGGGGAAGTCACGCCGATTGTCGGGGTCGCTGCCACCCGTCATTCCGATCTCGTCGCCGTAGTAGAGCTGCGGCGTTCCGCGAGTCGTAAGCAGGAACGTCTGCGCCAGGCGCAGCTTCTTCATGTCGCCGCCGGCGATCGTCGCGAAGCGCTGGAGGTCGTGGTTGCCGAGAAACGGGACGAGCACTTCGGGACGCACGTAGAGCGTGTCGGCGCCAAGAATGTCGCGCAATGCGAAGGCCTCGTCACCCTGGGCGAACGTCGAGACGATTCGAAAGTGGAGAGGGAAGTCGAAGACTGTGTCGAGCTTCGAGTCCACGCCGTCGTAGCGGGGCTCGCCCCCCTGGAAGAACGCGACGTTCACGGGGCTCCCGTCGAACACCTCGCCGACGACGGTGAAGTTCGGGTGCTCGGCCTTTATCGCATCCATCCAGTCGGCCCAGTAGGTGCGGGGAACGTATGGAAATGTGTCCTGGCGGATGCCGTCGAGTCCGGTCATCTCGATCCACCAGAGCGTGTTCTGCGTGAGGTAGGTCGCGACTTCGGAGTCCTTCTGGTTCAGGTCCGGCAGAAAGTTCGCGAACCAGCCTTCGAGGGTGGCCTTTCGCCGCGCGGGATCAGCTCCCTGCTGGACCACCGAGGCAATGTCGTACACGTTGTTGAGGTGCGAAGACACGGTGCCGTTGAACCACGTCGGCGTCGGCGTGACCGGAAGCCACGGATGGTCGGGCCCACAGTGGTTTGCCACCTGATCCTGGACGACCTTGATTCCGACGGCATGCGCTCGGTCGACGAGCTCGCGCATTTTCTGGATGGTCCCGAAGTGTTCCTCGACGTCGTAGTAGTCCGTTGCGCCGTAGCCGTGGTAGTCGTTGCCGCGATCGTTGTTGTCGTAGACGGGATTCATCCAGATGGCGGTCACGCCGAGGTCGGCGAGATACGGCAGCCGGTCGATGACGCCCTGCAGGTCACCGCCGTGATAGGCGAACGGCGCCGAGCGATTGACCGGGACCGAGCCGGGCGGTGCATCGTTTGCGAGATCGCCATCGGCAAACCGGTCCGGCATCAGCAGATAGAGAACGTCGTCCGGAGAGATACCCGCAAACCTTCCCGTCGGGTCCAGTCTGGGCAGCAGCTCGATGCCGGTCTCGACCGTCGCGCCGCCAGCCGTCACCTCGAGTGAGACGGGTCCGGCCGTCGCGGTCTCGGCGATCGCAACGTCGATGAAGAGCCATCTCCCAGTGGAGTTGGCTCGAACGTCCGTCACTGTCACGCCGTCCGTCCGTGATACGGCGGTCGCGCCACCGAGATTCGAGCCTCGCGCAAGAAGCGTGATCGCGTTGCGCGAATGTCCGACGAACCAGCTTGGCGGATCTACCCTCTCGATGCTCGGCGCGCCCTGCCCGGACTGCGCGGGCACCGTGGCCAGTGAGAACACGAGCAGACATGTGAGTAGACAGGATTTCAGGATTTGAAGAGGATTCACAGGAAGCCTGACTGATCGGACTTGTCACGAAGTCGCGTTCTACCGAACGGACCATGTATCGTCCAGTCAATCCTCTGCGAATCCTGCAATCCTGTCCACTCACTCTCACCGATCGTTGATGATGGAGAGGTAGTCCTCGTCGATCCGGCGACAGGCTTCGCGCATGATCTCCTCCGGCGTCGACTGGCCCTTGAGCGCCAGCTCGAGCGCGGGATTGATGACCCGGTCCTCGATCTGATCCATCTTGGGCACCTGCTGGAGCGGCTTGGCCGTCCTGAGCTGCTCGAGGAATACGCCGAGCGGAGGCCCCGCCGTCTTCGCCGATTCCTCGAAGGCATCGCGGTTGACCGGAATCTGCCCGAGCTCGCGCGCCCATCGCATCTGGACGTCGTGCGAGGTGAACCACCTGAGGAAGTCGAGCGCCACGTCGGCATTCGCCGACGACTTGAAGACCACCATGTTCGATCCGCCGACGTTCGATGAAGTACCTGCGGGTCCGGCCGGCACGAGCGAAACGCCGAAGTCGATTCCCTCGAACCGCTTCAGGTTCCACGGACCCGTCAGGATCATCGCGTACTTTCCGTTCAGGAAGCCCTGCTCCGGATTGATCGAGCCGGTCTGCCATGCGCCGGCCTCGACGCCGTGCTCGCGGTAGAGCGAGACGATGAAGCGGAGTGCTTCGAGTGCCGCCGGGTCCGCGAATCCGCAGGCGACCTTCCCGTTCGCGTCCGTCCGGGTGAACTGCGCGCCGAACGAGTTGAGAAACGGCATGACCCACCAGAGCGTCGCAAACATGCCGAAACCGAACTGCTTCTTCTCGGGGACCGTCAGGACCTTCGCGTAACGAACGAACTCCTCCCACGTCGTCGGAGCGCGTTCCGGGTCGAGCCCCTCACGTCTCAACTGCTCGGCGCTGGCGGCGAAAAGCGCCTTGTTCCAGAAGAGCGCAACGCAGTTCGTCTGATCGGGGAGCCCGAACAGGTGGCGATTCCACGCGCCGTTGGCCTCCGGCACCTCGATGACGTTCGTCGCGATCGCAGCAGGCACGTACTTCGCGGCCTCCTCGTCGAGCGTGGTGCCGAACGTCGGCAGCGTGTCGAGAGGTACCACCGCCTTGCCGTAGGCGAGCGTGAGCACCCACGCATTGTCTACGCGGCAGATGTCGGGAGCAGTGTCGGTAATGGCCGCGTACTTCAGTTTCGGAAGCAATCCCTCATACGGGACGCGTTCGACCTTGAGACGCACGGTCTTGCCGGTGCGCGTCGTCACTTCGCGCTCGTAATCGCGCGCGAGGGCATCGAAAACGGCGTGCTCCTGCGCGTTGTAGGTCTCCCAGATCGTTATGGTCTGCACGCCAGACGGGTCGACCAGCGCGCGCTTCGAACAGCCGATGCCGGCGGTTACGAGTGTCGCCACGAGAACGGCCGTCAGGACCCGGGTTCGCATCGTCACCTACTCCTTCACCGCTCCGCTCGTCATCCCCTGGATGAAGTAGCGCTGGGTGAGCGCGAAGATGATCGCGACGGGAATGATCGAGAAGCAGGCGCCCGCCATGATCAGCTCCCACTTTATGTCGTACTGGCCCTTGAAGAGGTTCAATCCGACCGGGAGCGTCCGAAGCGGCGAGTCCGGCGTGTTCGTGATGAACTGCCAGAGGAAGTTCGACCACTGCGACACGAAGGTGATCAGGAAGAGCGTGATTATGATCGGCATCGCCAGCGGAACGATTGCGATACGGAAGACCTGCCACTCGCTCGCGCCGTCGATGCGCGCGGCCTCGAGCAGAGAATCCGGAATCGTCTCGATGTACTGGCGCATCAGGAACAGGCCGAAGATGTTCGACACGTGCGGGAGGACCATGCCCTGGTAGGTGTTGATCCATCCGAACTCGCTCACGAGCGCGAATTGCGGGACCACGAAGATCAGGCCCGGGACGAGCATCGAAGCGAGCAGGACGTAGAAGATCGTGTCCCGGCCAGGAAACTGCTTCTTCGCAAAGGCGTATCCGGCAAACGTGCACAGGATGACGGTGATGATCCCGGCCGACGTAGCGACGACGAGGCTGTTGAGGAAGAAGCGGATGAACGGGAAGTCCTTGTTGAAGAGGACCTCGCTGAAGTTGTTCGTCGTGTAGATGTCGCCGAGCGCGGTCCAGAAAGTTCGCTCCTTGAGGAACTCGACCGAGTGCGATCCGGCGGAAAGACCCGTGACGTTTGTCTGCCAGGTCCCCTCGGCTCCGGGCGAGAGCGCCACGGCCCGTCCGCCGTCGCCATCGATCGTCGCACTCACGTTCGTGGCATCCGGCGCCCGGAACGAGAGCGATGTCGTCTGCTCGGCCAGCCGGGTCGTGATTGCCACGTCGAGCGGGCCGTTCGAGGAGCTCTGGTCTGCCGACACGTCGATGATCGACTCACCGAGCGGGTTCGTCTCGGCGGAACGTGGATCGGGACGCGACGTGTTGTCGACGACGAAGTGGTACGTGCGCTTGCCCGGCGTGACATCGCGCAGCACGACGCGGAACAGCGCCCCATCGCGCACCATCGGCACCGGCTCGTCGTTCGTCAGATTTCCGGTTACCGAGACCTGTTGCGCCGTCTCGTCGCGATACTCGAGCGTGACCGTCGGGGCGCCACCGACGTCGAACGGGTACGCGGCGCTGCGCTGATTCGTCACCGGCAGGAACTGGAACTTGAGTGCCTGTCCCTCGCGCTTGAAGGCGATCGTGACCATCCAGCCGATCGGGAGGAGGACTATGACGGTCATCAGGATCGACAGCACGAGCAACGAGATCTTCCGGATCCTCTGAAGCAGGGCCTGGCGAGACGGCGAGCGCCGCGGAGTGTTGTCGGTCGAGTCCATGCGCCCTCCTAGACTTTCTCGCTCCGCAGCAGGCGCGCATTGAGCACGCTGATGGTGAACGCCACGATGAGCAGCAGGAAGCTCATGGCCGCAGCCCGTCCGTAATCGCCCTGCTCGAATGTCTTGTAGAGGTAGAAGCCGCTGACCTTGGTGACTCCGACCGTGTGGCCGAAGGAATCGATGAACGGTCCGCCCTGCGCGTACTTCGTCGCGGCCATCGCATAGATCTCGGTGAACGCGTTGAGGGCGCCCATCAGACCGGTGATGATGAGGAACAGGATGATCGGTTTCACGAGCGGAAACGTGACGTGCCGGTGCTTCTGCCAGAAGTTCGCGCCGTCGATGTCGGCCGCCTCGTAGACGGATTCCGGGATGTTCGACATGGCCGCGAGGAAGAGGATCATCCCGAAGCCCGCGCTCTTGAGGACGAGCGCGAACGCGATGGCCGGCAGGGCGGTCCACGGATTTCCGAGCACACCGGTCGACGAGAAGAAGTCGATTCCGATGCGCGTCAGCAGCACGTCGAGGAGGCCGTAGTTCGGGCTGTAGATGAGCACCCAGATCGTGCCCACGACGAACACGTCCAGGACGTGCGGCATGAAGAAGGCGCCGCGGAAGAAGTCGCGTCCGGGGAGTTTCTCGCGCAGCAGCACGGCGAGGAAGAACCCGATGACGATCTGGGCCGGGATCATCAGCAGCGCGTAGATCAGCGTCCGGTAGAGGCTCCACCAGAACTCGAAGTCGTTGAACAGAAGGTCCGAGTAGTTGCCGAATCCCGCCCAGCGCATGTCACCGAAGATGTTGAACCAGTCAGTGAATACAGTCGTCTGGTGAAAGCTGAGGTACAGCGAATAGACGATCGGGTATCCGAGAAACACGACGAACGCGATCAGAAACGGCGCCAGGAACAGGTAGGCGATCAGCGTTTCGTTGCGGTTCCGGACCGAGGCCATGGTAATGGTTCCACTCGCGAAATTGCGCGAATCTAGGCGACTGTCACGTCGGAATCAGCGCGGCGCGAGTGCCTCCTCGGTTTCGGGATCGAAGAGCCGCGCCTTGGCGAGATTCAGGAAGAAGGTGCGCCGGTCGTCGGCGCGCACCTCGACATCGGGTTCGAGCCGGGCGACGAACGCGGCCGACCCGATCCTCAATGAGACGAACTGCTCGGCGCCCATCTGCTCGACTACTTCGACCGTCGCCTCGACCTGCGCATACGGAGCGCCGTCAGCCGGGGGTGACGGTCGCACGTCCTCCGGACGAATTCCGAGCAGGATTGCTCGGCCGTCCTGCGGTGAGCCGATGGCGTCGCGGGCGCCGTCCCAGAGCGCCGCCTCGATGGCTACGACGCCGTTCTCCTCGCATCGCAGTCTCGCCGGGCCGCCGCTGGCGACCAGCGTGCACTTCAGGAAGTTCATCGGCGGGCTGCCGATGAATCCAGCGACGAATGCGTTCGACGGCTGGTTGTAGACGGTGATGGGCGGAGCGATCTGCTGCACGCGTCCGTCGCGGAGGACGACGATCTGATCGCCCATCGTCATGGCTTCCGCCTGATCGTGGGTCACGTAGATCATCGTGGCCTTCAGCCGACGATGAAGGCGTACTAACTCCGCACGCGTCTGGACGCGCATCTTGGCGTCGAGGTTCGAAAGTGGCTCGTCGAAGAGGAAGACCTTCGGCTTTCGGACGATGGCGCGTCCGACGGCGACGCGCTGGCGCTGCCCGCCCGAAAGCGCTTTGGGCCGCCGGTCGAGGAGCTTGTCGAGGCCGAGCATGTCGGCTGCCTCCCGGACGCGCTCGTCGATCTCTTTCGTCGAGGCGCGGCGCATCTTCAGGCTGAACGCCATGTTGTCGTAGACCGACATGTGCGGATAGAGCGCGTAGTTCTGGAAGACCATCGCGATGTCGCGGTCCCGGGGAGCGGTCTCGTTGACCCGCACGCCGTCGATGGACATCTCGCCTTCACTTATCTCCTCGAGACCGGCGATCATCCGCAGCAGCGTCGATTTGCCGCAGCCGGACGGGCCAACGAGAACCGTGAATGACTGGTCCGGAACCGTGAGATTGACAAGGTCGACGGCGCGGACACCGCCATCGTAGACCTTGCTGACACCTGCAAGCGAAACCTCTGCCATGTGTATCCAACGATTGAGAATGTGCCGCGGCGTGAGAGATCCGGAATATAGCACACGGCCCGCGACGGGCGGCAAGACGCTGTGCTAGGGTGCGAAGCACTTCGCGTCCGGCGTTCTCTCGCGAAGAATCCCGCACTCCATTCGTCAGTCCAAAGGAACGATCGATCCTATGGCGAAGCGCCGTCTCAGCCTGCCCGAGATCTTCAACATGAACTTCGGGTTCCT
Source organism: uncultured Clostridia bacterium (assembly GCA_964591515.1). Taxonomy (GTDB): domain Bacteria; phylum Acidobacteriota; class Blastocatellia; order UBA7656; family JADIYM01; genus JADIYM01. The sequence goes on along the minus strand of CAZQBW010000019.1, from coordinate 29,034 downwards.
CGGCATTCAGTTTGGCTGGGGACTCCAGCTCGCGAACATGAGCGCGATCTACACGAAGCTTGGCGCGCAGCCGGACGACGTGCCTTTTCTCTGGCTCGCGGGCCCCGTGACGGGCCTGCTCGTCCAGCCGATCATCGGAGCGATGTCGGACCGGACGTGGAACCGATTCGGTCGGCGTCGTCCGTACTTCGTCACCGGAGCGATATTCGCAAGCATCGCGCTGTTCCTCATGCCCGACTCGCCGGCGGTCTGGGCCGCTGCAGCGCTCCTCTGGATTCTCGATGCGAGCATCAACGTGTCGATGGAGCCGTTCCGCGCATTCGTCGGCGACAAGCTCATCGATTCGCAGCGCACTCTTGGATTTGTAATGCAGAGCTTCTTCATCGGCGTCGGCGCGTCGCTGGCGAACGCACTGCCGTATCTCTTTCACGCACTCGGAGTCACGGGAAGCACGACGAGCGGCGTGCCGCTGACGGTGAAGTACGCGTTCCAGCTTGGCGCCGCCGTGTTCCTGCTGGCCATCGTGTGGACGTTCGTTTCGACGACCGAGGATCCGCCGGAGGATCTCGAGCGATTCCACGAGGAGGCGAAGTCGAAGTCGGGCGCCGGCGCCGTGCTTCGCGAGATCCTCGACGGACTGCGCCACATGCCGAGGACGATGAAGCAGCTGGCCGTCGTCCAGACGCTGACGTGGCTCGGGCTGTTCTGCATGTGGATGTTCTTCGGACTCGCCGTTGCGCGTCACGTCTTCGGCGCGGTCGACGAGAAGACTCCCGAGTTCGATCGCGGCACGGAGTGGGGCGGCGTATGTTTCGCCGTCTACTCCATCGTGACGTTCGTCGTCGCGTTCGCGCTGCCAAGAGTGGCCGCGCTGACGAGCCGGAAGACGGTGCACGCAGTGGCGCTGGCGTGCGGGGGCATCGGCCTGCTGCTCGTCGGCGTGATTCGGGATCCGTCGCTGCTGCTGCTCTCGATGGTCGGCGTAGGCATCGCGTGGGCGTCGATCCTGTCGATGCCGTACGCGATCCTGTCGTCGTGCCTTCCGCCGGAGCGGATGGGGCTCTACATGGGAATCTTCAATTTCTTCATCGTGTTGCCGGAGATCGTCGCGGCGTTGACCTTCAAGCCGCTCGTCCGGCATGTGTTCGGCAACGATCCGCTCTCGGTGGTGATGCTCGGCGGGGCGTGCCTGCTCGCGGCGGCCGCATCCGTCTTTCTCGTCACGGACAACGAAGAGGTAAACCTGTGAACGCCCTTGCAACTCCCAAGCGCCTGTTCGATCACATCGAGAAGATCAAGGCTCACATCATTCGCGATCCGGCTGGACTGCTGCCGTATAGATACATCGTCCCGACGGCGATAGTTGGAGAAGGACTGAGCCGGCAGGCTGGCGTGTACGCGCAGCAGTACGACTGGGACGCCTTCTTCGAGGGAGTGGCGCTGACATACGACGGGTCGGACGGTGCCGAGGCGTTTCGGGATGCGATGTGCAACTGCCTGCACTTCACAACGGCGGCTGGTTACACGCCGCGTACGCTATCTCCCGAGAAGTTCTGGGACTTTCCGGACCGGATGAAGCCGTTTCTGGCGCAGGGGTGCCTGCTGGCGTCGCGGGCGCTCGATGACGTTTCGTGGCTGCGGGGTGATCGCTATGCGCGTCTCATCGCGAGCCTGGACTATTGGGACGAGCATCGCGTCGGAGGCCACGGACTCTACATGTGGCGTTCGGCGCTCGAGTCGGGCGTCGACAACAATGCCTCTTCGGTGAACCTGCCGGACCTGACGGTGGAGGCCGTCGACGTGAATGCCTACCTCGTTCGCGAGTTCCAGGCGGCGTCGCGCATCGCCGAGACGCTAGGGCGAGAGGACGACGCCGAACGGTTCGCTTCACGTGCGATCGAGACGGCGCGTCGGATGAACGCGGTGCTGTGGGACGACGCCGACGGGATGTACTACGACGTCACGTCAGTCTCGGACGAGCCGATCTCTCGCATCCGCGTGAAGACCTGGACCTGTCTGACGGCGCTATGGGCCGGGGTCGCGACCGGTGAGCGGGCAAAGCGGTTGATCGAGGAACACGTCCTGAACGAGAAGGAGTACTGGGGACCTTACGGCGTGCCGAGCCTGGCAAGGTCCGAGGTCGTCTACAACCAGGGGCGACGTGGCATCGTGTACATCCCGGCGGAGGAGCGGCGCTGGACGGTCTCGAACTGGCAGGGACCGGTGTGGGTCATCACGAACTGGCAGGTGATGCACGGCCTGTTGAGGTACGGGTACTCGGATGCGGCGAAGGAACTGGCGAGGCGAGTCGTGGGACTGCTCGATCGCGACGTCGAGGGCTCAGGAGGCATGCACGAGAACTACGACGCCGAAACGGGCGTGGGGCTCTGGTCGCCGAACTTCGGAAGCTGGAACCTGCTCGCGGCCTACATGATGTCCGAGGCCGAATCGGGCTTTGATCCCGCGAGGATCTGAGACGAGAGAGGGACAGGATTAACAGGATTCAAGATGGATTGGCGTAGTCTCTAAATAGCCAATATGGACGCGCCGAGTCCCGTCCACCAAGATTGTGAAAAAGAACTCAATATTTGATTTGTGATCCAGCGCACACTGCGCTATAACGTTCGCGCCCAACGATGTCCTGTCGGATCAAAAGAAGCGCAGCCAGCAGTTTCGGCTACGTTTCCTGAGCCGGGTTACGTCGATCCCCCGGCGCTTTCGATCGTCATCGATCCGACCCCGGTAGCGGAAAACTCTTTTCTCAACTTACATTTGCAGTCTGCGACCCGAGGTGCGTCCGGTAACCCGGACCTTTGCGGCAGGAGCCCTGGGTCAGCATTTTCGGAGTCAGAGCCACAATCCCATCGGACCCATGCCGAAAAGCCCGTTGACGAAGCTCACCTATCAGAAGTTCGCCTGGAGCGTCCTTGGATTCATGGTCCTCGTGATTCTCTGGGGGGCGTTCGTTCGGGCGACGCACTCCGGCGCCGGCTGCGGTAGCCACTGGCCTCTCTGCAACGGCACGGTGATTCCGTTCGAGCCCCGCATCGAGACCGTCATCGAGTTCACACACCGCGCAACCAGCGGCATCGCTTTCCTGCTCGCAATCGCACTCGCCGTCTGGGGCTTCCGCAAATACGGTTCCTCGCACTCCGTTTTCAAGTTCGCGCTGCTCTCGTTCGTCTTCACGCTGACCGAAGCCCTCCTGGGCGCCGGTCTGGTTCTGTTCGAACTCGTCGCAAGCGACCGGTCCGGAGCGCGCGCTGTAATGATGCCGCTTCATCTGGTCAACACGTTCCTGCTGCTCGGCTCCCTGACCCTGACGGCCTGGCTCGCGTCAACGGGTCGGACGTTCCGACTGCGCAACCAGGGTGCCGTGGGTTGGGCGATCGGTGTTGCCATTGTTGCGACGGCGGTCCTCGCGGCTACGGGCGCAATCGCCGCACTCGGCGACACGTTGTTTCCAGCGACCAGCCTGACAGAAGGAGTCCTGCAGGATCTGAGCCCGACGGCTCACTTCCTTGTTCGTCTGCGCCCGTTGCACCCGCTCGTGGCGGGCTCGGTCGGTCTCTACCTTCTACTGTTCGCGGGGCTGCTGGCGCACTTCCGGCCATCGCCGCAGGTGCGGCGAATGGCAAGAGTGATGATCACGCTGTTCGGCATTCAGATGCTCGTCGGCGTCGTGAATCTGCTGCTGCTCGCACCGGTCTCGATGCAGCTCGTCCACCTGCTTCTCGCCGACATCGTCTGGATTGCGCTGGTCCTCATCGTCGCCGAAGCCTGCGCCGTAGGTGTCGAGCACGTCGAAAAGCAAAGCTACGCAGTTGCAACCGAGCCTGCCGCTGCTGTCGAGCGGGCTACCTGGAAAGACTACCTGGCGCTGACCAAGCCGCGCGTCATCAGCCTCCTGCTCTTCACTACGCTGATGGCAATGGTCATCGCCGCCGGTGGATGGCCCGGTACCTGGCTCTTCATCGCGGTCGCCATCGGCGGCTACATGTCGGCAGGCGCGGCGAATGCCATAAACATGGTGATCGACCGCGACATCGACGTCCGGATGGAACGCACGGCGCTCCGGCCGACGGTAACCGAGCGCATCTCGGCGCGAAGCGCACTGCTGTTCGCCTATTCGCTCGCCGGCGGCTCGTTCGCGCTGCTCTGGGGCGTTGCAAACATGCTCACTGCGATGCTCGCGCTTGCGGGTCTCGTCTGTTACGTCATCGTCTATACGCTCTACCTCAAGCGTCGCAGCTGGAACAACATCGTCATCGGCGGCGCCGCCGGCGCCTTCCCGCCACTGGTGGGCTGGGCGGCCGTGACGGGCGACCTGAACTGGTTCGCCTGGTGTCTCTTCTGGATCATCTTCCTGTGGACACCTGTTCATTTCTGGGCGCTTGCCCTGCTGATCAAGGACGATTACGCCAAGGCCGGCGTTCCGATGCTTCCGGTCGTGCACGGAGAACGGGTCACGGTCATCCAGATCGTGCTCTACGCAATCCTGACCGCCGCCATCTCAGTGATGCCACTGGTGCTCGGTGAAGTGGGGCGGATCTACCTTTTTGCGGCTTTCGCGTTGAACGCGATGCTCCTGCTTCGGAGCATGCAGCTTTTCCAGACTCCCGACCGTCCTCACGCGAGCTCGCTGTTCAAGTACTCGATGACCTATCTGTTCCTGCTGTTCCTCGCAATGGCAGTCGACCGTTCCTATGTTTCTGCGGCCACCTCGGCCGTGCTCGGTCAGTGATCCACTCTCAAGGATTTCGCGATGGCTCAGATCTTCCATCACAGCGCCAACACCCTCGCCAGGACGAGCATTCTCGTCGGCATCCTCGGAGTCGGCTCCGTACTCGGGGTGATGGTCATGTTCTTCAACTCGGCCGCGGCCACCGGGGTCGGCGAGATACGGGAGCAGCCGGTCCCGTTCAGCCACGCCCACCACGTTGGTGGCGAGGGCATAGACTGCCGCTACTGTCACGTGTCGGTTGACAAGGAAGCCTCGGCCGGCATGCCGTCGACAAAGACGTGCATGACCTGCCATTCGCAGATCTGGAAAGACTCGCCGCTGCTCGAGCCCGTTCGCGCCAGCCTCAAGTCCGACCAGTCACTGCCGTGGGTCCGCGTACACGACCTTTCGGACTTCGCCTACTTCAACCACTCGATTCACGTGAACAAGGGCGTCGGTTGCTCGACCTGCCACGGCAGGCTCGACCAGATGCAGCTGACGTTCAAGACGCAGTCGCTCTACATGCAGTGGTGCATCAACTGCCACAAGAATCCCGAGAAAGTCCTGCGACCGCTCGACAAGGTCTTTGATCTGACCTGGGAGCCGCCGCGGAACCAGGAAGAGGTCGGCGCGAAGCTTGCCAAGGAATACAACATCCCGAACCGCAGCCTCCTGACGAGCTGCTCGACGTGCCACCGATGATGACGAACGATCCCAAAGAGCTCACCCGGGAAGCACCGGCGGAACGCAAGAACCTCGGCAATCTCACCGGCAAGCGATTCTGGCGCAGCCTCGATGAGTGGTCTGGTACGGACGAGTTCCGTTCCCTCATCGAGCGCCACTTTCCGTCGCAGCTGGAGGAGGTGCTCGACCCGGTCACGCGCCGTACATTCCTGAAGGTAATGGGCGCGTCGCTGGCGTTCGCTGGCGCCACCGGCTGCAGCCCCGTTCAGCCGACGGAGCTGATCTATCCGTACGCTTCCAATCCGCCGACGGGGATGTCGCCCGGACGCGCGCTGTACTTCGCAACGGCGATGCCGTTCGGAGGATACGGAACCGGAGTTCTCGTCGAGAGCAACATGGGCCGGCCCACGAAGATCGAGGGCAACGCGCTGCACCCGGCCAGCCTTGGTGCCGCCGATGCGATCACGCAGGCCTCGGTTCTCTCGTTGTATGACCCGGATCGCTCGCAGAGCGTGATGTTCAACGGCCGCGCCGGTACGTGGGACGCATTCCTCAACGCGATGCAGCAGGAGAGGCTGCGACATCGGGCCGACGGAGGCGCCAGGCTGAGATTCCTGACCGGGCCGCTGACGTCGCCGTCGATCGTAGCGCAACTGCGAACGCTCATGACGGCCGATCACTACCCGAGCGCAAAGTGGTATCAGTACGCGCCGGTCAGCCGCGCGAGCCATCACGTGGCGTCGAAGGAAGCGCTTGGTGGCGCCTTCGACACCGTCTATGACTTTTCGAAGGCCGACGTCGTCGTCTCGCTCGACTCGAACTTCCTTGTCGATGGTCCGGGACACCTCGCCTACGCGCGGCAATTCACCGACCGGCGTCGTGTTTCGGACGGAAAGACCGAGATCTCGCGGTTCTACGCGGTCGAAAGCAGTCCTACACTTACCGGTGCAAACGCTGACCATCGGCTCCGTGTCAGGCCAAGTCACGTTGAAGTCGTCGCCCGCGCCGTTGCCCAGGGCGCCGGCGTTGCTGCGGGACAGGGCGCCGGTCTCGACGCGGCGGCAACCGCGTGGATCGCCAGTGCCGTCAAGGATCTGCAGGCTGCAAAGGGCAAGTCGATCGTCGTGGCTGGCGATTCGCAGTCGCCGGCCGTTCACGCCCTTGCCCTTGCGATCAATCAGGCTCTCGGCAACGTCGGCACGACTGTGAAGCTCATACCGGCCGTCGAAGCTCAGCCCGTCGATCACACGGCCCAACTCGCCGAGTTGACGAAGGAGATGGAGGCGGGATCCGTCGACCTGCTCGTGATGATCGGCGTGAACCCGTACTACGACGCACCCGCCGATATCGGGTTCGCAGCGGCGATGGAGTCAAAGGTGCGGCTTCGAGTGCACCTCGGAGACACCTACGACGAGACGGCGTTCATGAGCAACTGGCACATCAATGCCGCGCATTACCTCGAGTCATGGGGCGACGTAGCGGCATTCGACGGAACCGTTTCCATAATGCAGCCGCTCATCGCACCTCTCTACGACGGCAAGACGCCGCAGGAAGTGCTCAATGCCCTGATGGGTCAAGGTGGGCGCGCGGTGTACGACCTCGTGCGCGAGCACTGGATTGCCACCGTGAAGGCCGCCACACCGGCCGAATTCGACGTCTTCTGGCAGAAAGCGCTCAACGACGGCAAGGTCACGATGCCTGCTGCGGCGGCGCCCGCCGCTGCCCCGGCTGCCGCGGCCGCGCCGGCTCAGGCACCTCCGCCTGCGGGTCCGACCGTGAATCCGAGTCTCTTCGCTCAGCCGCCGGTGTCGGCGGGCGAGGCGCTCGAGATCGCTTTCCGGCCCGATCCGTGTCTGTGGGACGGAAGCCTCGCCAACAACGGCTGGTTGCAGGAGCTGCCGAAGCCCCTGACCAAGCTGACGTGGGACAACGCGGCGATCATGGGCATTCGAACCGCCGAGCGTTTCGGCCTTGTCGACGGGTCAATGGTCGAGCTCTCGTTGGGAGGACGCAAGGTGAGCGCTCCGACGCGGGTCCTCGCCGGACACCCTGAAGGCTTCGTCACGCTTCACCTCGGTTTCGGCCGCACACGCGCCGGCAGCGTCGGTAACGGAGTCGGCACCAACGCCTACGCGCTCCGCGCGTCGAATGCGCTCTGGAACGCTTCGGGCCTCGAGCTACGCGCGACCGGAGAGTCCTACGACCTCGCGGTAACCGAGCACCACAACATGATCTCGGCCGGCGCAGAGGTTCCCGAGCCCGGCTCACTGCAGGATCACTATGCCGGCGGCAACGAGACCGTCGGTACCGGTCCGGCAATCGTGGACGGACAGCGAGGCCGTGAAATCTTCAAGGTCGCGACAATGCAGGAGTTCCTGTCCGACCCGCTTGTCTTCCACGGCGGCGGTCACGGTCCGGCCGATGGCGGACACGGCGAGGGCACCCCCCACGAGTCGATGCTGCCACCGCAGTTCGAGTACAAGAACAACAAGTGGGCGATGACGATCGACACGCAGGCGTGCATCGGCTGCAATGCATGCGTCATTGCGTGCCAGTCCGAGAACAACATCCCGGTCGTGGGCAAGGCGCAGGTGCTCGTGAACCGCGAGATGCACTGGATCCGGATCGACACCTACTTCGAGGGCAAGGTCGAGGACCCGGCGACGTACTTCCAGCCGGTCGTCTGCCAGCAGTGCGAGAACGCGCCTTGCGAAACGGTGTGCCCGGTCGGTGCGACCGTCCACAGCGAGGAAGGCCTCAACGACATGGTCTACAACCGCTGCGTCGGCACGCGCTACTGTTCGAACAACTGTCCGTTCAAGGTGCGGCGGTACAACTTCCTGAAGTACTCGGACCAGAGCCCGCTCGCTCAGCTGCGTTCGAATCCGAACGTTACGATCCGCGCACGCGGCGTGATGGAGAAGTGCACCTACTGCGTGCAGCGAATCTGGCGTGCCCGTATCGGCGCCGAGATCGAGAACCGTCCGGTGAGGGACGGTGAGATCAGGACCGCCTGTCAGCAGACGTGCCCGACCGATGCGATCGTCTTCGGGAACGCGAACGATCACGAGAGCCGAGTCGCGAAGCTAAAGGAGACGAAGCTCAACTACACGCTGCTCGACGAGCTCAACGTCTTCCCGCGCACGAGTTACCTCGGGCGAGTCACCAACCCCAATCCCGAGCTCAAGGCGTAACCGAGTTATGTCAGAACAGTCACTCGCTAAGACGGCGGATCCGGCAGAGTTCATGCCGGTCATCGCTCCGGGCAACTCGTACCGAACGATCAGCGATCGCATCGCGGACATCGTCCTGACGAAGGACGTGAAGCTGGGGTGGGCGTTCGGTCTGCTCATCGCGTTCGGGCTGCTCAACGTGTTCGCGATTGCCGCCACATACCTGCTCTACATGGGGCCTGGTATCTGGGGTATCAACCAGCCGATCGGTTGGGGATTCGCGATCATCAACTTCGTCTGGTGGATCGGTATCGGCCACGCGGGAACGCTGATCTCGGCGATCCTGCTGCTCCTCAAGCAGGAGTGGCGCAACTCGATCAACCGTTTTGCCGAAGCGATGACCCTGTTCGCAGTGGCTTGCGCGGGCCTCTTCCCGGTGCTTCACCTTGGCCGTCCGTGGCTCGCGTACTGGCTGTCGCCGTACCCGAACACTTACGGATACTGGCCGAACTTCCGCAGCCCGCTCGTGTGGGACTTCTTCGCGGTGTCGACTTACGGAACGGTGTCGTTGCTGTTCTGGTTCGTCGGTCTCATCCCCGATCTCGCCACGTTGCGGGACCGGGCTGGAAACGTCTGGTTCAAGCGGCTCTACGGACTGCTTTCGATGGGATGGCGGGGATCGGCGCGCCACTGGAACCACTACGAGATGGCGTACCTGCTGCTCGCAGGAATGTCGACGCCCCTCGTGCTCTCGGTTCACTCGATCGTGTCGTTCGACTTCGCGGTGTCGATCGTACCGGGCTGGCACTCGACGATCTTCCCGCCCTACTTCGTCGCGGGAGCCGTGTATGCGGGCTTCGCGATGGTGCTCTCGATCGCGATTCCGTTCCGCAAGTTCTACAAGCTCGAGGACTTCATCACGATGAAGCACGTCGACATGATGTGCAAGGTGATGCTCGCGACGGGACTCATCGTCGGATATGGCTACGTGATGGAAGCGTTCTTCGGCTGGTACAGCGCGAACAAATACGAGCGCTTCATGACGTGGAACCGCATGTTCGGGCCGTACTGGTGGTCCTACTGGGGACTGATCCTCACGAACGTCGCAATTCCGCAGGTGCTGTGGTTCCGCGGCCTGCGCTACAACCTGCCGCTGGTATTCATCGTCTGCATGTCGATCAGCATCGGGATGTGGCTCGAGCGATTCGTCATCGTCATCACGAGCCTGCATCGCGACTACATGCCGTCCGCGTGGGGCATGTACTACCCGACCGTGTGGGACTGGGCCACGTTCATCGGAACGATCGGACTGTTCTTCACGCTGCTGTTCCTCTTCATCCGGTTCCTGCCGGCGATCAACATCTTCGAAATGAAGCATCTTCTGCGACACAAGGAGCACGAAGCGCATGAGCTCGCGCATCGTCCGTCCGAGGGAGGTCACTGAGCATGATCACCTACGATGAACCTTCCGGCATTCACGGCGTGATGGCGTCCTTCGAGAACGCCGATGCGCTCGTGGTCGCGGCCGAACGCGCGCGCGAGGCCGGCTACGGAAAAATGGACGCGTACTCGCCGTTCCCCGTAGACGGACTGTCGGACGCGATGGGACTGGCGCCGAGCAGGATGCCGATGATCGTGCTCGCCGGCGCCCTGACGGGAACGCTCAGCGGCATCGTGATGCAGTACTGGATGGAAGTGATCGACTATCCGAAGAACATCGGAGGTCGTCCGTACTGGAGCTGGCCGGCCTTCGTTCCCGCAGCTTACGAGCTCACGATCCTCGTCGGTTCGTTCGCTGCCGTGCTCGGAATGCTGGCGCTCAACGGCCTTCCGCAACCGTATCACCCGGTATTCAACGTGCCGCAGTTCCGAATGGCGTCGCGTGACGGGTTCTTCCTCTGCATCGAGGCCGAGGACCCGAACTTCGACCTCGCCGGAACGCGCACGTTCCTCGAGACGCTCAACCCGATCGGAGTCTACGATGTTGAACGCTAACGGCAGCCGTCATCGCGGCTCGCGACCGCTCGTCGCGCTGGCCACGCTCGGACTCGCTGTCCTGGGCGTTGGCTGCAACCTCGAGATGCGCGACAACTCGCGCCTCAAGCCGTACGAGCAGACGCCGGTATTCGCCGACGGACGATCGTCGCGTCCGCTGGTGCCTGGCACCGTGGCGCACCGGCCCGAGGTTACCGATCCGAACTCGGCGCTGCTCACGGGATTCAATCCCGACGGACAGCCGACGGCGGATCTCCCGGTTCCGGTGACTGCCGAGTTGCTCGCCGAGGGACGGAAGCAGTTCGAGATCTACTGTGCGATCTGTCACGGGCCGGATGGTGCCGGGAAGGGCGTCATCGTGCGTCGAGGGTTCCCGCCGCCGCCGTCCTACCATATCGAACGCCTTCGCCGCGCTCCGGTCGGCCACATCTATGACGTCATCACGAACGGGTACGGAGTGATGTACAGCTACGCCGACCGGATACAGACGCCCGAGAAGCGATGGGCGGTAGCCGCGTACGTCCGTACTCTCCAGTTCAGCGAATTCCCGAAGGGGCTTGACGCAAGCACGGCGCCGGCTCCGGCCGCAGCGCCTGCGCCTGCCGGCACCGCCGCCCCTGCGGGAGCGGCCGCCACCGCACCGAAACCCGCCGCGCCGCAACCGGCCGCGGCCGCGAAACCGGGAGGCAACCCGCGATGAGTGTGACCGATACCTCCCGACCGTTGATCAACAGGATCCAGGGGATTGCGTCGGTGGTCATGGTGCTTGGCGCCCTGGCAATCGGTGCCGGGTTCTTTATGGCACCCGAGACGATCTTCCAGTCCTACCTGATCGGCTGGCTCTTCTGGAATGGCGTTGCCGTGGCGTTTCTCGGGCTGCTGATGCTCCACCATGTCGTGGGCGGCGACTGGGGATTCGTAAATCGGAGGTTCCTGGAAGCTGGAGCGATGACGACCATCGTCACGGCGCTCCTGTCCGTCCCGATTCTCGCCTGGGGAATGCCGCACCTCTACGTCTGGGCTAGTCCGGCCACGGTGCCGGCCGAGCTCGAGCACGTATTCCACGAGAAGGCGCCTTACCTGAACCTGGGATTCTTCTACGTGCGTGCCGCCGTCTATTTCCTGTTCTGGATCGGAGCGGCGGTGATGCTCAACGTCTGGTCGGCGGACGTCGACAAGACCGGCAGCCACTCGTTCCGGGTAAAGGCGCGGCTCCTGAGTGCACCCGGATTGCTCGTCTACGTTCTGGTCTACACCTTCTACACGATCGACTTCGCCATGTCACTCGAACTGCACTGGATGTCGTCGATCTTCGCACTCCTGATGATGGTCGGCGGGACCCTTTCGACCTTGTCGATTCTCGTCATCCTGATGTGGCAGTTCAGCACCACCGAGCCGCTTTCGAAGGTGCTCGTTCGCGGACGATTCCACGATATCGGCAACCTGATGCTCGCGTTCACGATGCTGTGGGCGTACATGGCGTTTTCGCAGTACTTGATCGGCTGGGCCGGAAACCTGCCGGAAGAGGCCGGTTTCTACAACAAGCGCCTTGGTCACGGCATGCAGAACGTGGCAACGATTCTGGTCGTGCTGCATTTCGTGGTTCCGTTCTTCCTGCTCCTGATGCGGCCAATCAAGAAAGCCCCGGCACTGATTGCCATGGTGGGCCTGCTGCTGATCTGCATGCGCTTCGTCGACCTCTGGTGGTTCGTGAAGCCGTCGTTCGAAGGTCATCCGGGTTCGCACTTCGCCTGGACCGATGTTGCCGTGCCGATCGGAATGGGAGGCATCTGGTTGTTCGCGTTCTGCCTGTTCCTGAAGACGAAGCTCATCCTGCCCGTCTACGAGTCGCATCACGACCGTCCGCCGACGAAGCACGAGGTGTATCTCCATGGCTAATCACGATCTCGAGAAGATCGATCACGCGACCGATCTCGAACACGGCCATCACGGGAATCTCGAATCGCCCCTTCACGAGGCCTCCGAAATTCCGCTGTCGCCGATAGTCAAGTTCACGTTCGTGCTCTTCGTCGTGATGTTCGGCTCGATGGCCATCATGCTGGTGCTGTACAACTTCTGGTATGCACAGTTCGCGACTCGAACGACGGGAGCCTCGCCACTGGTCAACTTCAAGCAGCCGATCACCGAGCCGAAACTCCAGGTGGACGAGCCCGCCGTGCTGCGGCAGATCCACGACGAGAACGCAGCGGCGCTCGAAGGCCGCGGCGCCGAGAAGATTGCTATCGACGAGGCAATGAAGCGAGTTGCCGAGGCCGGACGACTTCCCGGCGGACCCGACTGGAGTCTTCGCGGAGACGAGAAGATGGTCGGCGGCGTGATCATGAACGCCGAGCAGGTCAAGTACGCGAACACGCCTCCTTCTCAGGCGCCTGCAGGCAGCCCGGCTCCGACAACCGCCGACGTCCCGAAGGCGACGCCGGATACCGGTGCCGCGCCGGCTCCTGGTGCGGTGGGAGGTGCTGCGCCGAAGTCGGCTCCGGCGACTGCTCCGGCCGCTGCACCGAAGCCGAAAGCAGTTGGCAACGCTGCCGGGAACTGACGAACAGGGCATCTGCACATGGCACACGCAAGGCAACACACTACTCACGCGGCGAGACGACGGCGGTCGGCGGCGGTCCTCGTCGGAGCCATCGCGTTGTCTGTGGCGTCACTCGTGGTGCCGGTGCGCGGACAGACTGCACCGGAGCAGGCCGTGCTCAATCGAATCGACTACGAGCAGCGGCTGAACGAGCAGGTTCCGCTCGACGCGGTCTTCACCGACGAAGATGGAAAGCAGGTCCAGCTCACGCAGTACTTCGGGAAACGCCCGGTCATTCTCCTGATGGTGTTCTACGAATGCCCGATGCTCTGCACCGAGATCCTCAACGGGACCCTGAGGCTGATGCAGGAACTGGCCTTCACCGCGGGAAAGGAATACGAGGTCGTCACCATCAGCATCGATCCGCGCGAAGGCCCGGTCGATGCAATGGGCAAGAAGACCCAGTACCTGCGCCGGTACAACCGGGAGGGCACGTGGGGATCGTGGCATTTCCTGACCGGTCAGGAGCCAGAGATCAAGCGCGTCGCCGATTCGATCGGCTACAAGTACTTCTACGACGAGCAGACCGCACAGTACGTCCACGCGAGCGGCATCACGGTGCTGACGCCGACCGGGCGCGTGTCACGTTACTTCTACGGTGTCCAGTACAACGCGAGCGACGTGCGGCTCGGTCTCGTCGAGGCCTCAGCGAACAAGATCGGCTCGCCGGTCGACAAGCTCCTCCTCTACTGCTACCACTACGACCCGTCGAGCGGGAAGTACAACGTCGCGGTGATGTCATTCGTCCGGCTGTTCGGTGTCTTTACGGTGCTCGCCATGATCGGCGGGTTCTTCATGTTGATGCGGCGAGATCGACCCGACCCCGTCGGTCCGCCGAAGACCGGTATCGGTGTCGAAGGATAGGGAACTCGAGGGTGCGTCCAATGTTGCTGTCTTACCTACCAATCCCCGAGCAGGCGTCGACGCAGTCGGTGTCGGTCGACACGCTGTTCCTCGTTTTCACGGCGCTGGTCGTGTTCTTCACGGTCCTCGTCTGCGTCGTGCTGGCCATCTTCGCGATCAAGTACACGCGAGGCACGAAGGCGGACCGGTCGAATCCTCTCGACGGCAGCCTGAAGCTCGAGATCGCCTGGTCGGTGATCCCGCTCTTCCTGGCGATCGGAGCCTTCGGGTGGGCATCGCACGTCTACTTCGAAATGGTGCACCCTCCAGCGGATTCGATGGAGGTGACCGTCGTCGGCCGGCAGTGGATGTGGAAGATTCAGCACCCGACCGGGCAGCGCGAGATCAATATGCTGCACGTACCGATCGGGCGGCCCGTCAAGCTGACGATGACTTCGCAGGACGTCATCCACTCGTTCTTCATTCCAGCGTTTCGCGTGAAGCAGGACGTCGTACCCGGCACGTACTCGCAGATGTGGTTCGAGGCGACGAAGCCCGGTACCTACCATCTGTTCTGTGCCGAGTACTGCGGCACCGAGCATTCGAGGATGATCGGTTCCGTCGTCGCGATGGAGCCACAGGCCTACGAGGAATGGCTGCAGAGCGGAAACACGAGCGAATCAATGGTCGCTTCGGGTGAAAGGCTCTTCCGCGACAAGGGCTGCAGCGGGTGCCACGCGGGAAATTCGAGCGTGCGCGCTCCGATTCTGAACGGCGTGTACGGCGGACCTGTTCCGCTCGACGACGGATCGGTCGTCACTGCGGACGACATGTACATGCGCGATTCCATCCTCCTGCCGAAGAAACAGGTCGCGGCCGGCTTCAAGCCGATCATGCCGACCTTCCAGGGGCAGCTGAGCGAGGAAGAGTTGTTCCAGCTGATCGCGTACATCAAGACGCTCAAGTAGCAGGGTGGTGCATCTATGAGTTCCGAAGCGTTGACACATTCCGCCGAGCCTGCAAAGCACGCGTCGCCGGGCGACAACTACCTGACAAACGGATTCAGCCTGAAGTCGTGGCTGCTTACGCTCGATCACAAGCGGATCGGGATCCTCTATCTGATCTCGGTCTCGGTGTTCTTCGTGATCGGTGGATCCGCGGCGTCGCTCATCCGGCTCGAGCTGATCACGCCGGCCGGCGACGTTCTGAGTCACGAGACGTACAACAAGATGTTCACGGTCCACGGGGTCGTGATGGTCTTCTTCTTCCTCGTCCCGTCGATTCCCGCGACGCTCGGGAACTTCCTGATACCGCTGATGATCGGCGCGCGTGACCTCGCGTTCCCGCGGCTGAACCTGCTGAGCTGGTACATCTACATCGTTGGCGGACTCTTCACGCTCGTCGTGGCGCTGACGGGTGGAATCGACACCGGATGGACGTTCTACACGCCGTACAGTTCGATGTTCTCGAACACCTACGTCGCGATGGCTGCGGTGGGCGTCTTCATCACCGGCTTCTCGTCGATCCTGACCGGTCTCAACTTCATGGTGACGATCCACAAGATGCGCGCGCCGGGGCTGACGTGGTTCCGTCTGCCGCTCTTCGTGTGGGCGCACTACGCGACGAGCCTGATCATGATCCTGGGAACGCCGGTGCTCGCGAGCACCGTTGCGCTCGTCGCCGTCGAGCGGGTGTTCCACATCGGCGTCTTCGATCCGGCGCTCGGCGGGGATCCGATCCTCTTCCAGCATCTGTTCTGGTTCTACTCGCACCCGGCGGTCTACATCATGATCCTGCCCGCGATGGGCGTGATCTCGGAGCTGATCTCGACCTTCTCGCGACGTCCGATCTTCGGTTACCACTTCATCGCGTTCTCGTCGATCGCGATCGCGGCGATCGGGTTCCTGGTCTGGGGTCACCACCTCTTCGTGAGCGGACAGTCGCCTTATGCTGGACTGGTCTTCTCGTTCATCACGTTCCTGGTGGCGGTGCCGTCGGCGATCAAGACATTCAACTGGACGGCGACGCTCTACAAGTCGTCGATCTCGTGGGACACGCCGATGATCTACGCGATGGGCTTCATGGGCCTGTTCCTGATCGGCGGTCTGACGGGCCTCTATCTGGCGGCCATCGCGATCGACATCCACGTGACGGACACGTACTTCGTCGTCGCGCACTTCCACTACATCATGGTGGGCGGCGCGGTGATGGGCTACCTCGGCGGAATGCACTACTGGTGGCCGAAGATCACGGGCCGGATGTACCCCGAGGGATGGGCGAAGATCTCGGCCATCCTCATCTTTGCGGGGTTCAACCTTACGTTCTTCCCGCAGTTCATCGTCGGTTACTGGGGAATGCCGCGCCGGTACCACACGTACGCACCAGAGTTCCAGGTGCTCAACGTGATGTCCACGGCGGGGGCCTCCGTCCTCGGGTTCGCATACGCGTTCCCGGTGTTCTACTTCCTCTGGTCGCTCAAGTACGGCAAGAAGGCGCCCGCCAATCCGTGGGGCGCTACCGGACTCGAGTGGCAGACGACGTCGCCGCCGCCGACCGCGAACTTCGAAGAGGTCCCGGTTGTGACCGAAGAGCCGTACCACTACCCGATGTTGGAGCCAGAACGTGTCTAGTCAAGCACTCGAAATCCACGACGCTCACGGTCACGACGGGCATGGATCGCACGCCCACCAGTTCGACGATGCGATCCAGCAGCGCGACGCCGCGACGCTCGGAATGTGGGCCTTCCTCGCAACGGAAGTCCTCTTCTTTGGCGCGCTGTTCGTGATGTATGCCGTGTTCCGCTATCGCTACCCGGTTATGTGGGACATGGGGAGCCACATGCTCGACTGGAAGCTGGGGCTCCTGAACACGTTCATCCTGCTCTTCAGCTCGCTGACGATGGCGCTGGGCGTGCAGTCCGCGCAGCTTGGCAAGACGAAGCGGCTCAACGTGTGCCTCGTCCTGACGCTGCTGTGTGCGTTCGGCTTCCTTGTGGTGAAAACTTTCGAGTACCACCACAAGTTCGAGGAGAGCGTGATCCCTGGCCGGTACTTCCAGGTTCCACCGCACGAGGTGGAGCTCTACAACGAAAGGTACGGCCAACTCAGCATTCCTCCCTCCGAGATGGAACCGGCGCCCCAGGCATCGACCGTGTACGACCCGATGGGGCCGTATGGTCCAGACGCCGAGGAAGCCGGTCGCAACGGCGCTCCCGAGATGACGGCCGCGAGGAAGCCGACCGAGCCGGTCTTCACGGACGACTATCGCAAGCTCCAGCTCTTCTTCGCGCTCTACTTCGCGATGACCGGCCTGCACGGCATTCACGTGGTCATCGGCATCATCATGATCTCGACACTCGTCTACCTGAACTGGAAGGGATGGTTCACGAAGGAGTACAACACGCCGGTCGAAATGACGGGCCTGTACTGGCACTTCGTCGACATAGTCTGGGTCTTCCTGTATCCGCTTCTTTACCTCATGGATAGGGGTCATCAATGAGCACAGGACACGTTGTACCAACCCGCGTCTACCTGACGGTATTTGGTGCCTTGATGATTCTTCTGGGCATCACGGTCGCTGTAGCGTTCGTACCGCTCGGGTACTTCAACCTGCCTGTGGCGATGCTGATCGCGGTCATCAAGGGCGTCATCATCGTGATGTACTTCATGGAAGTGAAGTACGGCAGCAAGCTGCTTTGGGTGTTCGTTTCATCGTCGTTCCTCTTCCTCGTCATCTTCATGGTGCTGACGATGAACGACTATGCAACGCGGATCTGGATGACGTATCCGCACTGAGGACTGGCGCGAGCGTTCGTAGCTGGAATGTTGACCGCCGACCGACCGACGCCATCGTCGAGCGGTCGGCGGTTCGCCGTTCCCAAGCCCGGGACTTCAGCGCCTCGACTGCAGGGGGGCCGCCATTCGATGACCATCCGTCTGCGATGTCCGGTGCGGGGATGCGGACGGGCTCTCGTCCGCGAGGGTTCCCGCGCGGCGTGCGAAGCGGGACACGCGTTCGACTTCGGGCGTTCGGGCTACCTCAATCTGCTGCAGCCCCAGGACCGGAAGTCGAAGTTGCCCGGAGACTCGCCGGCGTCCGTGGCGGCGCGTCGCCGTCTGGTGGATAAGGGGATCGAGGGCAACGTCGTCGCGGAGATCGCGGCATTTGCGGCGAGAGTCGCTCCGGCGCGCACGGGGTTCCTGCTCGACGCCGGGTGCGGGGAGGGCAGCGTGACGACGCTGCTGTCGGTTGCGACCGGGCTCGAGCCGGTCGGGGTGGATCTTTCGACTGCGGCCGTCGACCGGGCGGCGCGCCGGTACCCGGCGGCGACGTGGATCGTGGCGAACGCCGATCGGGAGGTGCCGTTCCCCGATGCGACATTCGCAATGGTGACGTCGGTGGTTGCGAGGCGGAATCCGCTGGAGTTCAGACGCGTGCTCGGGGACGGCGGAGTGTGTCTCATCGTCGTTCCGGGAGAGGACGACCTCGCCGAGTTGCGGGAAGTCGTGCTTGGCGCAACGAGCCGGCGCGATCGCGGGGCCACGGTCGAGGCCGAGCTCGCGGAGGGGTACGAGCTGATCGGGCGTCGTTCGATACGGGATCGGGTGCGTCTCGAGCGGGACGCGATCGACGACGTGCTCGCGTCGACGTATAGAGGGGCGCGGGTGACGGAGCGGGAGCGGGCGGCCGCGCTCACGTCGCTCGAAGTGACGCTCAGTCGCGAGGCGCTCGCGTTTCGGAAGCGGGCGTGAGCTGTCGGTTCCGTGTCTCGGTGAATCGGCGTCTCAGTTTGCGCAGCTCTTCAGAAGCTTCGCACACAGAGTTGCCCACGCGGCGTCGCCGCACCCCCTTTGATGAAAGGGAACGGATTGGGAGCAGACCGTCCTGGAGCGACATTTGAGGCCCACGGAGTTCAGTACCGGGAGCGACAGCGACCGGGTTCTTCGTCCGATGGAGACGACCCGGTCGCTGTCGCTCCCGGTACTGAACTCGGTAGGCCGCAGCACGTCGATCCGCGGCACTCCGAGTTCCTCACGCCCCGACTCCCTTGCACGGTTTCATAGCCGCAGAGTCACGCAGACGCGGATTCCTCCGTCACGCCTGGTTCGGTTCCGTCCTCGACCGGGACCTCATCGCTTTCAGCAACGGGCGACGGCACCGACTCTACAAGGATCTTCTCCAGCACGGCCGCATAGAACCCATCTGTTCCGTGCCGATGCGGCCACAGCTCGAAGTACTTCGAATCCCCCGCAGCCGTCCGCGCGGCGTCGTACTCCTCTCCCGGCGGAAACGCCTTCGCGGCCGGTACGACGCGGAACTCCGGATGTTTCTTGAGAAACGCGCGTACCGGCGCACCATTCTCGTCATCCAGTATCGAGCACGTCGCGTAGACGACCCTTCCCCCCGGAGCGACGAGTCCGGCAGCCTGCTCGAGCAGATCGCCCTGGATGACCGCAAGTCGCTCGATCGCTTCTTCCGTGATGCGCAGTGTAATGTCCGGCGACCGTCGCACGGTTCCTAGCCCCGAGCAGGGCGCGTCGACGAGCACGCGATCGAACTTTCCACCGAGCCGGGCGACGACATCCCTGAACGCGTCCTCGGACTCGACGAGCCGGACGTTCTGCAGGCCCGACCTTCGCACCCGCTTGCGCGCCCGGGTCAGCTTGCGCGGGTCGGCGTCGTACGCGATGACCTCGCCCTTGCCCTTCATCAGTGCGCCGAGATGCAACGTCTTTCCGCCGGCACCTGCGCAAAGGTCGAGAACACGATGACCGGGATGCGGCGCGACGATGTGGCCGATGAGCTGGCTGCCTTCGTCCTGAATCTCGAATAGTCCCGCCCGAAATGCCTCGGTCGCGAAGACGTCGTGGTCACGTGCCAGGATCAGCGCGTCCGGAGAAAACGCGCCGGGCTCGGACGAGATGTGTTCGGCCGACAGCGCGGCGGCAACGGACTCACGCGTGCCAAGCGCGGTGTTCACCCGAGCAGCGAGCGGCGGCTCCTCGTTGAGTGCGGTGACGGCAGCTGAGACCTCTTTCGGGAATCTCACGCGCACACGATTGACGACCCACTCCGGGAAGCCGAGCCGCTTCGCGAGCCACAGGCCCGCCTTCGTTCTGTAGTTGGGAAGCCCGCGCTTCGAGTCGAAGAACTCGGCAAGTGCGGTGACTTCGGCGCGTCGCATTCGGAAAGCCGTCGCGATGACGTCGAGCGTCTCGGGGCGTTTCCAGCGCTGGGCATCGAGAAGAGCGAAGGCAATGGCCTGGGGGCCGGGCTCCATCGGCGGGAGCTGACGCGAGCGGTCGGCAAGGTCCATCAACTCGTCGAGGTAGAGGCCTCGGCGCAGCGCGATGTAGGCAAGCGCCGCCGCTTCGCCTCGTGTGGAAGAGTGCTTGGGAGGACGCGCCTTGAAGTCGCGGGCGATGACGAGATCGGCTGGCGCCGTCGACTGTCGCACCTGTGCGTAGAGCTCTGCCGCGCGCCGGACGGCCTCGAGGGAAGGCTGATTGGAGGTGGAAGGAGACTTGCCGCGACGCACGGGCGGGAGTCTACCACGTGCGAAGCGAGCACCGTGGATGGCCTGCGCGAGACCCATTCAAGCCTCATTGCTCCGTGTCCTCCGTGCCTCTGTGTTCTCTGTATGCCAACGGCTGTGGCGTTGCCATACAGAGATCACAGAGGCACGGAGATCACAGAGTCCCGGAAAAAACGGATCGCGATGTCCCTCAGGGCGTACCCCGATCGGCCAGCGTCATGAGGAACTCGGTGATCGCCTCTACATCTGCCTGACTAAGATCCATCGGCGGCATCACGGTGGGCAACGCCCCACCCTCTCGCCGCTGCCTCGCTGTCAGCTGCGGGCTCGAAACGTATGCGGCGATGTACGCCCGAGAGTGCCGTCCTCCGATTCCGTCGAGCCTCGGCCCGAACATCCCGCCATATCGGCCGATCGAGTGGCAAGAGGCACAGCCCGAATCGAAGTACAGCTTTCGTCCACGCACGCTCAACTCGCTATCCCTGACCGGCATCCAGCTCTTGGGAGGTGCGTCGACCTCGGGCGATTGGTCCGGATCGTGCCGGCCGACCGCGTATCCGCCCTCGGGCTCCGGCAGCGTCATCAGGTACGCCACGATCGCGCTTACCTCTTTCGCCGAGACGAGCTCGTGTCGCATGAAGCTTGGCTCCCACGCCTTCAGTTCCGGAAACTCGTGCGTGAACGCCTGCGGATCCGCAATCTGGCCGATCAGGAACCACTCTTCGCGCCTGGCGCCTACACCGTCGAGAGGCGGCCCGGCGACTCCGCCTTTCCCGGCAATCCTGTGACAATCAGCGCACTTGAACTGCGCGTACAGTTGCTTTCCTTCCTCACTCTGCTTCGAGGGAGGCTGCGGCGTGTACTGCACCGGTGCGACCATCCTCGGAGTCAGCCGGCCCTCCTGTGCGCTTCCGGATGGCACGAAACCGGCCGCAAACAGAACGGCGAACGCCGCGGCTGCCATGACGACCGTGACATGCAGGTTGCGATCTCTCGAGAGTCTCGTCATGTTGAAACCTCCCGGTCACGATCAGCGCGTCACACTGCCGGTGACCTTGGTCCCGTGGTCCGCCTTGTCGTGGAAATCCGCCGCCGATCGGTTGGGATTCCGCAAGTGGCGACCTGTTTCGGGCCTTCAGCGCTCATCGTGCGATCCGCGTGCCACAGTCGGCGTGGACAATCCTCTGCGATCTCCGAGTCTCTGTGGGCTCTGTACGGCAACGCCATTGCCGTTGGCATACAGAGTGCACAGAGGCACGGAGGCCACAGGGCTTTAGCTTGTCCCCGCCCGCTATCAAAGCGTACGATCGCTTGCGTCGCCCCCTCTCGAC
>CAZQBW010000019.1:0-7051 GCA_964591515.1 uncultured Clostridia bacterium | reverse complement strand
GCTTGTCCCCGCCCGCTATCAAAGCGTACGATCGCTTGCGTCGCCCCCTCTCGACTCCCGTCGAGCACGTCTGTTCGCCTGGAAAGTTCGCCATGCTGAAGTTCATTCGACGATCCACCCTCGTCGGCTTCGCCGGCGCCGCGCTCCTCGCCTCAGGAGTTGCGCCGTCACTCGCCGTTCAACAGCCTGAGTCACCGTCCTTCGACGCCCCCGTCCAGAAGTGGATGCGCGGAGGCTGCGAGGCCGGCGGTTGCGACACCGGCTGGTACTCGTCTCCCGTCATCGTCGACCTCGACCGCGACGGCACCGCCGAAGTCATCTGGGGCGCCTACGACGTCGTCTCGATCGACGGTGCGACAGGCACCACCGAGTGGCGCGCCACGAACGGCCAGCGAGTGTGGCCCGGCGTCGCCGTCGCCGACCTCACCGGTGACGGAACACTTGAAGTGATCGCGGGACGCGGCGGCGACCAGTTGACCGTCTACAACGCCGCAGGAGGAACGGTCTGGACCCGCAATCCGTTCGGCGGCGGCGAAGTCCGTACGCTCGCGGTGGCGGATCTCGAGAACGACGGTCAACTCGAGATCGTGGTCGGCCGCGCTTCTTCGGGCGGAAACAATCAGCTGTCGGTCTATGAACCGGATGGTAGCGTGCGTCCCGGCTGGCCCGCACGTCGCACGGGCGAGCCCGGCTTCGGCGCCGGCATGTACAACGAGAACGTCACCGTCGGAGACCTCAACGGCGATGGCTTTCGCGAGATCATCGGACCCACCGACACGCACTACATCACGTCGCTGGACCGCGGCGGCAATCAGCTGATGGCGAACGCTATCTACGGTGCCAACAAGGTCTGGAGTCAGGTGGGCGTACACGTCGATCATTCCGTCGACCTCGTCGGCTTCGCAAACTGCGGCGTCGAGCACCGCCCCAACTTCGCGAACTGTGCGCCCGCGATCGCCGACGTGAACCTCGACGGAGTCTTCGAGATGATCGTTCCCGGCGACGTCTACAACTGTGCCATCGGCGACAACGAGCAGGGCGATCTTTACGTCATGCCGTGGATCCTGAACGTGGATCGCACGCGGTGGAGCGGCAGCGGATTCAACTGGACCGCGATTCCGGTGCCTCCGGCCAATGCGGGGCCGCTGTCCGAGGACTTCAACATCATCGAGAACAACGTTCACAACGCGGTTGTCGTTGACCTCGACGGCGATGGCTTCCGCGAGATCCTCTTCCCGTCCTACGACGGACGACTGCACGCGTATTGGCTCGACAAGACGCAACACGGCAGCTGGCCGTACGACATTCCGGGGGCCGGCATCCGCTTCGCCAGCGAGCCTGCAATCGTCGACCTCGACAACGATGGCGATGCCGAAGTCATTCTCACGTCCTGGCCCGAGAAAGCCGGCAACGGGGTGGGGCATCTTCACATTCTCGATCATCTCGGCAATCAGCTCTTCGCGCCCATCGCGTTGCCGGCATCGTTCCCGGCCGGCGACTGGAACGGAGGCCTCGCAGCGCCCGCGGTTGGGAACATCGATGGCGACGCTGACATCGAGATCGTCGTCGGTACGTCCTCGAGCGGGTGCGTTGCCTACGACGTCGGCAATTCAGCGAACGCGCGAATCCTCTGGAGTACCGGCCGCGGGGGCCCGCTTCGTTCCGGCGTGAATGCCGTCGGCACCGACACACCGGGAATCTACATTCCGTCCACCGGCTCGTGGTTCGTACGCAACGCAAGCTCGCCCGGCGGCGCGAACCTGGTCTACGGATACGGACCAGCCGGACTTGGCTGGGTACCGGTTTCCGGCGACTTCACGGGAAACGGAGTCGCGTCTCCCGGGCTCTACGATCCGTCGACGGGCAATTTCTTCCTTCGCATAGCAAACTCGCCGGGTGGAGCGAACCGGGTCTTCGGATTCGGCGCTGGTGGTGCCGGCTACATCCCGCTCGTTGGCGACTGGAACGGAGACGGGCTCGACACGATTGGCCTCTACAACCCGGCTTCGGGAGCGTTCTTCCTTCGCAACGCAAACGCCTCGGGCGGCGCCGACATCGTCTTCTTCTTCGGACCGGGTGGAAACCAGTTCCTCCCGATCTCCGGCGACTGGAACGGTGACGGTCGCGACACGGTGGGAATCTACGCGCCATCCACGGGCACGTTTTTCCTGAAGAACACGAACACACCGGGCGGAGCAGATCTCGCGTTCAGCTATGGACCGCCGAATGCGACTCCGCTCGCAGGCGACTGGAATGCGGACCGCATCGACTCTGTCGGAATCTACATTCCGGGTACGGGTACATGGTTCCTGCGTAATTCGAACTCTGCGGGGCCGGCCAACCTCGTGTTCAGTTACGGGCCGGCAAACGCAACGCCGCTCGTGGGCAGCTGGGACGGACAGTAGTCGGGATCGGAATCGGCGCGGCGAACGGTCCGATTCGCCGCGCTCCGCGGGAGGGGCGGTGCGTGATCGAGTCGAAGGACGCGTGGCGGTTCGAGCTCCTCGGCGGAATGCGCGTGGTGCGCGGCTCGACGGTCATCGACCAGTTTCGGACGCAGAAGACCGCGTCCCTGCTCGCGCTGCTTGCCCTTCAAGCGGGCAAGCCACAGCCGCGTGAACGCCTGGTTGAACGGTTCTGGCCGGATGCGGATCCCGAGGCCGGACGGCACAGCCTCAGCCAGACCCTCAGCTGGATTCGGAAGGCCCTCTCCGCGGACGGTGAGCCGCTGCTCGTCGCGGACCGCACGAACGTCCGGCTCGATCCATCTGGATTCGTAACGGACGTTGCCGAGTTCGAGTCCGCCGCCGCGGCTCGAGCCGGCGAAAGGCCCGCGGAACGGGAACTGCGGCTTCGCGATGCGCTCGATGCCTACGGAGGCGAGCTGCTGCCGGCGCTTTTCGACGACTGGATCCTCGCCGAGCGCGACCGGCTAGCCGAGCTGTTCCTGTCGGTTCTCGTCGACCTCGGCGGTATGGCGGAGTCGCGCGGCGACATTCCCCAGGCCATCGGGCTCGCGCGTCGCGCCATCGCGGTGGACCCACTGCGCGAGGACGCGCATCGCGACCTGATGCGGCGGCTCGCCCTGGCCGGACAGACCCGCGCGGCTCTCCGCCACTACCGGGAGCTCGGCCAGATGCTGCGCCGTGAGCTCGACGCGGCGCCCGACGACGCATCCCGCGAGCTGGCCAAGTCGATCGAAGCCGGCGCCATGCGGGTGCGTACCCGCGTACCCGAGGATGTGCCTCCGGCCGTTGCGCGGGCGACCGGCATCCCCGTGTCGTTCACGACGTTCTTTGGTCGCGAATCGGAGCTTCGGGAGCTCGACGAACGAATGAGCGAGCCATCGGCTAGGCTCGTGACCATTACGGGTGTGGGCGGCACCGGAAAGTCGCGGCTGGCGTCGATATTCGCCGAGCGCTCGAAAGATGACGGAAGGCAGGTGGTCTTCGTGCCGCTTTCGGATCTCACCGACGCCGCGCACGTTCCCGGAGCGATCCTGTCAGCAGCCGGCGGCGAGCGTTCGGCATCGAGTCCTATCCTCGACGACGCAATCGAGGCGCTTCGTGTCGCGGCGGCCGATCGGCGGCTCCTGCTCGTTCTCGACAACCTCGAGCAGCTGATTCCGGCGGCATCGTCCGTCGTTCGGGAATTGCTCGAGCGGCTGCCGCAGCTGGTGATCCTGGCCACGTCGCGTTCGCCGCTGCGCATTGCGGGGGAGCAGGAAACGCCGCTATCGCCACTGCCCGTTCCCGATCCGTCGGCGGCACTCGAGGAGCTCGAGACCGACGACTGCATACGGATGTTCGTGGATCGCGCGCGACTCGTGCGACCGGCGTTCCGCCTCGACGCTTCTTCGGCCGCGGCCGTCGCACAGCTTTGCGCCCGACTGGAAGGGATACCCCTTGCCATCGAGCTTGCTGCGGCTCGCACGCACGCTCTGTCCATCGGTCAGCTTCTCGAGTTGCTGGCCCGGCCGCTCGACTTGCTCGAGAGCCGCTCCGCTGACATTCCCGAGCGGCATCGCACGCTGCGCAACGCCATCGCCTGGAGCGAGCGATTGTTGCCTCCAGATCTGCGGCAGGTGTTTGCCGCGCTTTCGGTTTTTCGGGGCGGATGGACACTCGCTGCCGTGGAAGCCGTGACCGGTCGAGATTCGGCATTCGACGACCTCGCGGAGCTGCGCGCCGCATCGCTCGTAGTCGCCGAGGATGCGGGCGACCACGTTCGCTATCGAATGCTCGACACGATTCGGGCGTATGCCGCGGAACAGCTCGATACCGAGACCCTGGCGTGGCTCCGATCCAGACATGCCGAATTCTATCGGCTCGAAGTGAGTGGATCGGATCGTCATCTATGGGGAGAACGGCAGACGGAGTGGATCGGTCGAATCTCCCTCGACGTTGAGAACTTGCGCGGGGCACTCGCGTGGACGATCGACGAGGGCGGAGACCGCGAGACCGGGCTCGAGATTGCGGCGTCGCTCGAGTGGTTCTGGAACACGCGCGGCGATTGGCGCGAGGGTCGGGCGTGGCTCGAGCGCGCACTGGAGCGGTCGCGCGGTGCGGCCGGGCTTCGCGCCCGGGCGACGCTTGCTCTCGCGAACCTTGCGGAACGACAGGGCGATTTCGAGGAGGCACGACAGGCCTACGAACGAGCGCTCGAGCTCATCCGTCCGCTCGACGAGCCGGCGATGCTCGCGAGGACTCTCCACACCCGTGCGATCGTGCTGCGCGACGTCGGGGATTACGACCGGGCGATGGTGCTCGAGTCGGAAGCCCTCGAACACTTCCGGCTCGTGCGCGATGCGCGCGGCATCGCGGTCTGCCTGAACAGTCTGGGCGTGAACGCGGCCGAGCGCGGCGACTACGCTACGGCGGTGCGCTGGTTTGCGGAGACGCTGGACCTGTGTCGGGCGCTGGGCAGCGAGCGCGGAGTGGCGTATGCGCTGCACAACCAGGGCGAGGCTGCGACGCGAACGGGCGATCTCGCGTCGGCTGAGGCATTGCTCGAGGAAGGACTCGAACTCGCGGACCGGGTAGGCGACCGCGGTCTGCGCGCATCGTTGCTGACGGTAATGGCCAGCGCCGCGTTCGACGGGGGCGACCTTGGAAGGGCGGCCAACCTTGCGGCTGATGCACTCGAAGCGGCGGTCGAGCTTGGCGACAAACGCTGTATCGCGTCGGTCATCGAGGTGGCTGGGTGTCTCGCGGCGTGGCGCGGAGAGCGCGAGACGGCGGTTGTGCTCACAGTGGCCGGAGCAGCACTTCGCGAGTCGATCGGTCATGCGGCCTCGGCCGGGGAGCGCGATTTCGTCGGGCGACACGCGAGCGCCGCGGCGAGCCAGCTCGAGCCGGCTGTCGCCGACCGGGCCCGCCGCCTGGGCGCGTCCCTCCCTCTCGACCGCGCCCTCATACTGGCACGGTCTGCGATCGAGTGCCCGGACTGAACGGATGCGTGAGGAGTCGTGTGACGAGCACGGTTATCCGATCAGTGAATATCTGTGTTCATCAGTGGACGAAATCACTCGCGCCAGCCAATTCATCCGTGGTACAGATGCGGTCGTCGGCCGATGGCATCCGCCGGCAGGCTCACCAGTCACATTACTTTCGACATCACCATATCGAACCGGGCGGCGATGGGCGCCGCGGGCACGCACGTATGACGAACCCACTTCGCCGTCGTGAACTTCTTCGAACACTCTCGCTGCTCATCGGTCTCGGTTTCATCGGGACGGTGATGGGACTCGAGCCGGCCATTCGGGCGCAGACAGCGCCTCGGAAGCCCGTGCCGAGCGCCGGGGCCTCGGCGAAGTCCGAGCGCCGCGTCACTGTGCCGGTGAAGGGAGGTGGCACTGTCGAACTCGTCCTAATCGATCCCGGGTCGTTTTCCATGGGCTCGACGGTCAAGGCCGACGAGGGTCCTGTTCGGACGGTGACGATTACGCGGGGGTACTACTTCGCAACGACCGAGGTCACGCAGGCGCTCTTCCGTGCCGTGATGGGACGCAACCCGAGTCAGTACGAGGGCGCGGACCTGCCGGCCGAGCGTGTTACGTGGACCGAGGCCAACGAGCTCGCTCGTCGGTTGAGCGCATCGACCGGCCGCAAGTTCCGGCTCCCTACGGAAGCCGAATGGGAGTACGCATGCCTCGGCGGCAGTGAAGGTCCATACGGTTTCGGGAGCGACGCGGCGAAGCTCGGCGGGCATGCGTGGTTCGAGGGAAATTCGCGGGCGGTGACGCATCCGGTCGGATCCAAGACTGCCAATGCGTGGGGCATCCACGACATGCACGGCAACGTCTGGGAGTGGTGTTCCGACTGGTTTTCGGATCAGCCTGGTTCGGGAGCGTTGGCGGATCCCACGGGACCGGCGACGGGCACGAACAAGGTGCTGCGGGGCAGTTCGTATGGTGGCGCTGTCGGGAGTTGCCGCTGTTCGAACCGGCTGGCGTTCGATCCGAACGAGCGATTCGTGGCTAGCGGGGTTCGGTTGGTGATGGAGTTGAGCCGTTAGGAACTATGGGTGATCTCGACGTCCGGGCCGAATCCGGCGGAATCGGTCTTCGGGTCTTCATGCAGCATCTGTTGCGTGACCTGCGCGCATTCGAGCGGATGATCGAGCTCGGCATGTTCGAGAGCGGCGTCGGGCGGATCGGCGCCGAGCAGGAGTTGTTCCTCGTCGACAGCTCGATGCGGCCGGCCCCGAGGTCGCTCGAGCTGCTCGAGCGAATCGCAGATTCTCGCTTCACCACCGAAATCGCGGCGTTCAATCTCGAAGTAAACATCGAGCCGTTGAGGTTCGAGGGCTCGTGCCTGTCGAGTCTCGAACGGCAGATCGGAGAGGCCGTCGAGATCACCAGAGCGGCCGGAGGAGACATCGGTGTCGAGCCGGTTCTCGTCGGCATCCTTCCCACGATCCGGAAGTCGGATCTCGAGCTCGAGAACCTGACGGGGGTCGCGCGGTATGCGGCGCTGAACGCCACGCTGGCGGCGCTCCGAGGTGGAGCGTTCGAGTTTCGAATCAAGGGCCTCGACGACCTGATCGTCAA
>CAZQBW010000018.1:33323-38671 GCA_964591515.1 uncultured Clostridia bacterium | reverse complement strand
GCGTTCCGATTCTCTCGCGGCCGCCGGCCTTCATCGCGAACGACGGAATCAACGTCTACGAACTGTTTGGAGCCGCTGTCGGCGAGCTCGACCTGAGCGGCCGCCTCCGGGCATCGCTCGACCGCAGTCGCGCCAACGTGGTGCGTGCGCAGGCCGCGGCCCTCGTCGCACGGCGAGGCCTGGTCTCGTCGGTTACCGAATCCTATTACGCACTTTCGCTCGCCAGATCCCGGCGCGTGCTCGCCGAGGACGTCGCAGCATCAGCCGACGAGTTTGTCTCCATTACTAGAGTCCTCTTCGAAGCCGGCGAGGTAGCAGAGGCGGACCTCGTCAAGGCAAGGGCAGAGTCCTCTGCCCGAGTCGACGAAACGTGGCAGGCGCGAGCCGCGGAACGCGAAGCGGCCGAGACGCTCAATGCGCTGACGGGACTGGCCTTCGGCTCGATCCCGAACGTCGACGACATCACGGCCCGCGCGCCGGATCCGGCCGACGTCGCCGGACTCTCCGTCGACCGAGTCGCCCTTAGACCCGAATTCGCCGCCGCCGACGCCGAAATTCGCGCCGCCGACGCCGACGTCCGGATTGCGAAGGCGGATCGGCGTCCGTCGCTCGGATACGCCGTTTTCGCGGGGATCAACGACACGACGATTGCACCGTCGCGAGACCTGGGTGTCTCGGCTGCCGTCACTCTCACGGTGCCACTCTTCGATTGGGGCGCAACGAAAAGCCGTCAGCGACAGGCAGAGCTTCGCCGCGAAGCGGCCGCACGCGAACGCGCCCGCACCGAGCGAGTCCTCCAGAGCGAGTTCTGGATCGCGCGGGCGCATACAGACTCGGCCGTCGAGCGCGTTCGAGCGTCCGCATCAGGCGTCGACGACGCACGGCGCTCCCTCGATCTTGCGACGCTTCGATATCGGGCCGGCGAAGCACCGTCCCTCGAGGTCATCGACGCGAGGCGGGTCTACGCCGAGCGCCGCGGCGCTTTCGTCCAGGCGATGTTCGACTATCGAGTCTCGCTCGACCAATTGCGTCGCGCCTCGGGTCAATGACGACGCGAAAGGAAAGTCCAGAGATGCTCCGCACCGTTCGAGTCTCATGCGCACTGTCGCTGGTCGTGGCTGTCGCCGCGTTCGGCGTTGCGTGCAAGGCTGCCGAGGAGACGGAACCCGAAGCGGTCGTGACCGTCACGGTCGCCACTGCCGTTTCGGGCGACGTCGAGGAGCGCGTCGAGGCGCCGGGAACGGTCGGATCCGCCAGCGAGGCGACCGTAAGTCCGAAGATCTCGGCACAGATCCTCGAGATGGGAACGCTCGAGGGGGCCCGCGTCAGCGCCGGCGACACGATCGCAGTCCTGGAGGCCGCCGACCTTCGCAGCGCCGCGGCCGAGGCGGACGCCGCGGTCCGGGAAGCCGACGCCGCGCTCGCACAGACACGGGGCGGAACGAACGCCGAGAGCGACGGGCAGCGACGTCGCGCGCTCGCCGATGCCGAGGCGACGCTTCAGAACGCCGAGTCGGTCTACCGCCGGAAGAAGACGCTCGTCGAGCAGGGAGGCGCAGCGCGCAAGGACCTCGAGGAAGCCGAGCTCGCACTCGCGACCGCGCGCAATCAGCTCGAGCTTGCGAAGCGCGAGTCATCCGTCGGGACGGCGACGATGAACTACACGAACATCCGCGTCGCCGAGAGCCGGCTCGACCAGGCTCGCGAACGGGCGGCGAGCGCGCACGCGCAGCTCGGCTACGCCACGATCCGAAGTCCGATCTCAGGCGTGATCACGGGCCAGTTTCACCACAAGGGCGATTTCGTCCCCGCAGGAGAGAAGCTCGTCTCAATCGTGGGAACGGCGGATCTCGTCGTAAAGGCGCGGATCCCCGATCGCGCGGCGCCGCTCATCGCCGTCGGTTCTGAGGCGACCGTCACCCTCGGATCCGACCCGACACCGCTCTCGGCCACCGTTCGACTCGTCGATCGCTCCGTTGACCCGGGCAGCCGAACCATCGAAGTCTGGGTCGGCGGCTTCGCGGCCGATGCATCGCTCCAGCCCGGATCCTTTGCGAAGGTCGAAGTGGTGACGAGCCACGCCTCGGGAGTCGTCACCGTGCCGCCTGACGCAGTCTCGTTCGAGGAACCCGGCGCCGAGGCCGGCACGGTAATGGTCGTCGACGATACCAACACCGCACACGAGGTCCACGTAACGGTCGGCGTCCGCGGTCGTGACGCTCTCGAGATCACGGAAGGACTCGCCGAAGGAAGCACCGTCATCATCGTCGGCAACCACGCTTTGCCGGATGGGACGAAGGTCAGACCGGTTGGCGCGGACGAGCCGGAAGAGCACGAGGAGAGTCCGTGAGGCTCGCGACTTTCGTCTCGCGACAGAAGCCGGCCATCCTGATCTCGGTCGGTCTGCTGTCCATTGCGGGCGTGTGGGCGGCTACCGTGCTGCCCACCGCGATCTTTCCCGAGACGGACTTTCCTCGCGTCGTCGTGTCGCTCGACGCGGGCGAGATGCCGTCTGCCCAGATGCTCGCTACGGTGACACGTCCGGTCGAAGAGGCGCTGAACGGCATCCCCGGCGTCGAACACATCCGTTCCGACACGGGGCGCGGGGCGGCACAGATCGACGTTTTCTTCAACTGGAGCGTCGACGTGATCCTCTCGCAGCAGTACGTCGATGCGCGCCTCTCGCAGATGCGAACGGAGTTGCCGCCGGACGTGAAGGTCGAGACGACGAGGCTGACGTTCGCGGTCTTTCCGATCCTCGGCTACAGCCTGACGTCCGACACCCGCGACCCGGCGAACCTGCGCGAGATCGCCGCCTTCGAGCTCGCCCCGCGGTTGTCGCGCCTGCCCGGCATCGCAAGCGTGAAGGCGCTCGGCGGCAAGGTCCGCGAATACCACGTCGTCATAGACCCTGTGAGACTGCAGTCGTCGGGACTCGGGCTGCCCGACGTCGCCGACGCGGTAACGAAGAGCAACGTCCTGGCGTCCTCGGGTCTCGTCGAAGAGAACCACGCACTCAACCTCGTGCTCGTGAGCGGACAGGTCACGCGGCCCGAGGACCTTGGCGCCATCGTGGTCGGCACCTCGAACGGAAATCCGGTGACTCTCGCGCAGCTTGCCACGATCGAGCCCGGAGTCCGGCCCGAGTACATAATCGTTACGGCGGACGGCAAGCCCGCCGTCCTCCTGAATGTCGTCCGGCAGCCCGACGCCAATACAATCGCGGTTGCCGACGCAATCAAGGCCGAGCTCGATCTGGCGAAAACCGAGCTGCCTCCTGACATCCGAGTCGCGCCGTTCTACGATCAGTCGCTCATCGTGAGGGGCGCGATCGGCAGCGTTCGCGACGCCATCGCGATCGGCCTCGCGCTCTCGGTCCTCATTCTCTATCTCTTTCTTCGAGACTGGCGGATGACGGTCGTCGCCACGGCGGTCATCCCGGTGACGGTGCTCGTGACGTTTCTCGCGATGAAGCTCGCGGGCCTCGGATTCGACCTGATGACGCTTGGCGGCGTGGCGGCCGCCATCGGACTCGTCATCGACGACGCCATCGTGGTCGTCGAGAACATCCACGTTCATCTTGGCCGGGGTGAGGATCGTCGAGCGGCAGTCGCGACGGCGGTCTCGGAACTCGTAGTTCCGATCATCGGTTCGACACTCACGCCGGTGGTCGTGTTCCTGCCGCTCTCGATCCTGACCGGCGTCACGGGAGTCTTCTTTCGAGCCCTCGCGCTCACGATGGTCGTGGCGCTTCTGACGTCGCTCGTGCTCGCCCTCAGTTTCACACCGGCGATTGCCGAGCGCTTCGTTCGCGTCCGCGCGAAGTCCGGGGAACAGGACGACGGCCACGCGCGCTCTGGACCGATCTTCGGCCGCGTTGCGGCGCTTTACGACGCGACGATCCGTCGGGCACTTGGCCATCCGGCAATCGTGCTCATCGTGGCCGCGGTGGTACTGGCTGGCGGCATCGGGCTCTACCGCTTCGCCGGATCCGACTTCCTGCCCGGATTCGATGAGGGCGCCTTTGTCCTCGATTACCTCGCGCCGCCCGGCTCGTCCCTCGAGGAGACGGACCGCATCCTGCGCCGGGTCGAGTCGATACTCACGGAAACCCCCGAAGTGGAGAGTTACTCGCGTCGAACGGGCGCGGAGCTCGGGCTCTTCGTCACGGAACCGAACACCGGTGATTTCCTGGTCAAGCTCAAGGCGGACAGGTCCCGGACGACCGAGGAGGTCAAGTCCGAGATTCGCGAGCAGATCGCCGAGGAGTTTCCGGCGGATGTTCTGGAAGTCGAGCTCCCCGGGATTCTGGTCGACCTGATCAACGACCTCATCAGCTCGTCGCAGCCGATCGAGATCAAGGTCTTTTCGGACGATGCGGACGCACTGCGGGCCAAGGCCGAAGAGATCCAGGAGGTCCTCGACGCGATTCCCGGAGTCGTCGACACGAACAGCGGCGTCGTCGTGAGCGGGCCGGCTATCACGCTGCAGGTGGACCAGATGCGTGCCGCTGCGTTGGGCGTATCTGCCACCGACGTCGCCGACGCCGCGGAGACGGCACTCGCGGGACGCGTGGCTTCGTCGATTCTCGAACGTGGCCGGCTCGTCGACATCCGCGTCCTGGTCACGCCGGAAGCGAGCAGGTCTGTCGAAGCGCTCCGGGCGCTTCCGATCCGCTCGGCCGCGTCGGGAGCCACGTTCAGGCTCGAGCAGGTTGCGGACGTGCATTTCGATCCCGGCCAGACAGAGCTGCACCGCGAGAACCTGCGCGAGTCGGTTGTCGTCACTGCGGCGACCGAGAACCTGGATCTGGGCACGGCCATCGCGCGCATTCGCAAGGCGATCAACGAGAAGGTGGTGCTCCCGCCGCGAATGACTGTGGAGTACGGAGGCATCTACGAGGAACAGCAGGCGGCCTTCCGGAGCCTCGCCGCTTCGCTCGCATTGGCCGTCGTGCTCGTTTTCCTCGTGCTTCTTGTCGAGTTCCGGTCGTTCGCGGCTCCGACTGCGATCGTCGTCGGATCGGTGCTGGCGCTTCCGGGTGTGCTCGCCGGAATCGTCCTGACCGGGCTGACGCTCAACGTCGTCTCGTTCATGGGAGCGATCATGGTCGTGGGCATCGTGGCGAAGAACGGCATCCTGATGCTCGATACGGTGGGTGAGCACCTGTCGGCCGGCGAGTCGCTAATCGAAGCGCTCGTGAGCTCGGGACAGCGGCGCCTGCGTCCGGTGCTGATGACGTCGCTCGCGGCGATCCTCGGGATGCTGCCGCTTGCGATCGCCATCGGAGAAGGAGCGCAGCTGCTTCAGCCGCTGGCGATCTCGGTCATCGGCGGGCTGCTGCTGGC
>CAZQBW010000018.1:27703-33223 GCA_964591515.1 uncultured Clostridia bacterium | reverse complement strand
GCGTCGAACCGATACTCGAGCCCCGACGAGAATATGATCTTCCAGAGAGGCTTCGATGCCTCTGAGTCGTACTCGATATCCACGCGAATGACGTCGCCGGTCGCTCCCGCAGCCCTCGCGCGCCGGATTGCCAGGCTCGGCTCGGAAAGGCGGCCGGACCACGACATCGTCGGCACGGTCGTCTCCGGAGCCGATTTCATCCGCGCGACATCCGGATAGACCATTCGCGACGACAGGACTGCAGCTTCGCGCCCCAGACGCTTCGCCACGGGAGTGCCGGCGTAGAGCGATAGGAACATCTCGGCGTGCTCCTCCGGCGGACCGAAGCCATACGCCTGCTGCTCGGACCACGCCCGCTCGGGCGTCCAACCGTCGACGCGCATCCGGTACATCGCGCACGCCGTGCCGGCGCGGTGCTTTCCGCCTGAGCAGTGCACGTAGATAGGCGCGTCGGCCTTCGTGATCAGGTCGAGCACCTTCTGCATGGTTGCGGGATCGGGCGCCTCGTGTCCGGTGAGCGGAAACGAGTAGTAGGTCAGACCGAGCTGCCTGCAGACCTCGGCCTCTTCGGGCTCCGGATCGTCGCGAAGGTCGACGATCGTTCGAACGCCGATGGAGTGCAGGTTCTTCAGGCCATCGGCCGTCACCTCTCCGCCGCGAAGAAACGTCTCCGTGACTCTCCCGAAGTTGCTGACGCCGGCCGGATTCCCGTCGGGCTTGGGCGACTGGGCGATGGCGCTCGCTCCCAGGACGACCGAAACGAGAACGACCGCAAGCAGCCGGCCCGAGCGCGATCGAACCGACGTGCGAACGTGAGATTGTCGGACCATCTGAAGCATGACTCCTCCGCGAATGAACTGGCCTGGGCCACTGACACCACCGTGCCCGGATCGGTTGACTCCGCTTACCATTCTACCGGTCCAACCTGACGGGTCGATGAACGCTGTGCATGTAGTCCGCTCCCCGGTCACACCCGTGCGGCCAGGTTCGTCAACGGAAGGTAGACCTCGGTACAACGCGACGAGAGCGGCCCGCAATTCCGGGCCGCTCTCGAGGAGTCGAGCATCGACGCTGGCGCCGTCCGATCGAGCTCAGCGCTTGCCGATCTGGCTAGCGTAATTCTCGACGAACTTCTTGAAGCCTCCGTGGCCTCCGCCCGTGTAGAAGTCGTAACCGAGCATCTCGTTGTACGCCTGATCGAGCGTCCAACCGTCCTGAGACATTCGATACGCGGCGATCATCGATCCGGTGCGATGGCGCCCGCCAGCGCAATGCGCGAAGACGATTCCGTTGGCCGGGTCTTTTACCGCGGCAATGAACGCGGACGCTTGTGCGTTGGTCGGCGTGCCGTGCCCCTCGATCCCGATGTTGATGTAGCGGAGTCCCGCGGCTTCCGCATCGTGTCGCGCGCTGCTCTTCGCGTCGGCCCGCAGGTCGATGATCGTGTTCACGCCAATTGCCGCAAGCGCGCTGTAATCGCCCTTGCCAGGCTGGCCGCCGCGGAAGATGTGGCCGTCAACCACGCCGAAGTTGTCGATGGCGATCCCGGACAATTCGATGGGACCGAGGCTGTTTGCGTGACTCGCAATGAGATCGGCGGCCGATCCGGCGACCGGCTTCCCGCCGCCGGCCAGTGCCGCCACGGCAATAAACGGAATTATCAGTGCGACTGCGGCTGCCCTAAACGATGAAAACAAAGTTGTCTGCTTCAATGTGGTATCCCCCTGCTCGCCCGACCTTGCTTGCTGTCCCACCACGTCAGTTTTCACCGGCAGAATCCCGAAGAGACTGCACACAGCCGGCATATTGATCACAGTCGTCGCGGCGGTAAGTAGACGCTTACTTACCGTAAACCGTTGCCCTCTTTTCATGCCTCATTTGGGGCATCGGCCGACAGCTCTGTCGGTGTGGTCCCTTCGGCGGGACAGCACGCTGCCAGCGCAAGGCGCGCTAAGTCCACCTCCGTGAGCCGGCGAGGGCCGGCTTACGGCCCTCGCTTCCATCGGAGCCCGGGACTATCCGAGGGCGACGCGTGCTACTCGCGCTACAGTCCGATCGACGAGCGTGCGAGCTGACGTGCGGGCCGCGACGGAGCCCGAGTCGACAACCTGGCCGCTCGTGTTGATCGCCTGGAACCTGAAGGCCGACGCGTCGGCCTCGAGCACCATGAAGTGGCTGTCGTCATCGTAGGCAGAGGCGACGAGTGTGTCCTTCTTGTTCACGTCGCCGATGCGGACCTTGCCGCCGGCTCCGGATACGAAGTACTGGATGTCGTCCTGGAGCGTGACTCTCTGGTAGATGTGGTCGTGTCCACTGAATACGACGTGAACGCCGTGGCGCTTGAACAGCGGATGCACGTCGGCCCGGATCGACGTGTCGGATCCGTGCCGCTTGCCCGACGAGAACGGCGGATGGTGGAGCACTCCGACCTTCCAGACGGCGGTCGACCGGCGAAGCGCCGCGTCGAGCCACGTCAGTTGGCTTGCGTCCATCGCGTTCGAGTCGAGGACGAAGACCTCGACCATTCCGCCGCCGGCCGTGTGCGAGTAGTAGTTCCGGCCGCCCATGTTGAAGAGCGGGTACTTGA
This sequence comes from uncultured Clostridia bacterium, assembly GCA_964591515.1. GTDB lineage: Bacteria > Acidobacteriota > Blastocatellia > UBA7656 > JADIYM01 > JADIYM01. The sequence continues at coordinate 30,636 of CAZQBW010000018.1, read as the reverse complement.
GCTGCGCCTCGCGTCCAGCCTTGACGTCGTGGTTGCCCAGGCACGCGTAGAACGGAACCCGTCGGGAGAGGAGCGGCTCGAAGGGCTGCTCGAAATTGTTGCGGAAGTGCGACGCAGCTCCGTCGGGATAGATGTTGTCGCCGGCAGTAACGACCATGTCGAGCGGCGTCCGATCGTGAACGGCCGTCATCTGGCGCGCGACGTCGATCGTGTTCTGGTCGCCGTTGCCCCAATCACCCAGAAGCGCGAAGCGGACAGGAGTTGCCGACGCTCCGGCTGCCGGCGAGCCGGCCAGGGCGATGCCCGAGCGAGAGGCCATCGTGACAACACCGCCTGCAATGGCCAGATTGCGCAGCATCTCGCGCCGCGAGATCCCACTCCGGCCCTCGGTTTCCATTTCCGCCTTTGACTCACGCATGCCAACTCCCTCCAAACTTGCTCGAATTCGCCGTTGTCCAGATTCCGCTGGTGATGGTCGAGTTGGACCCGGAATCGTCCGCGCGAACGGACTCGTGACTACAGAGCATCAACGGTACAGATTCGTACATTACAGCCTGATGAATGCTTCCCGGGCACTCGGAGCGGCTGACTCTTGCGCGAAGCGCCTTGGAGTGCGGCGTGAAGCGCCGCTTTGGATCGATCCAAAGCGGCGCTTCGCGCAAGAGTCAATTCGTCGGTATCACCCGCCAGCCGGCGGAAGCGTGACGGTGAAGACACATCCGCCGCCGTCGGCTTCGGTGAGCACGAGCGATCCACCGTGCGCTTCCGCGATCCATCGCGCGATCGGCAGCCCGAGACCGCTCCCGCCCGTGTCGCGCGATCGCGAAGGATCGAGACGCCGGAACCGCTCGAAGACCGATTCGCGCTGGTCAGCGGGTATCCCCGGTCCGTTGTCTCGGACCTCGATGCACAGCGCCCCGGGCCGTGGCTCGTCCGAGCCCCGAAGAGTGACGTGAACAGCGTCTCCCTGGCGGACGTGGTTGATGCCGTTGACGATGAGGTTCATCAACATCTGTTCGAGACGGGCACGGTCACCGAGGCAAACGGCGGACGAAACCCGTGCATCGTTCCCGGCGAGGTCTACTCCGCGCTCCGCCGCAAGCGGCGCGGCAGTTCGCAAACACGAGGCGACGAGGTCCTCGAGATCGACGGACTCGCGGGCGTCCACGTCACGCGCGCCGGCGTCGGCGCGAGCGAGAAAGAACATGTCGTCGACGAGCCTGCTCATCCTGCCCGTCTGGTCGGCGATGATCTCGAGCGTCTCGACGCATTCGTCGAGGGTGACCGGGGGCGTGAGCGCAACTGCTGCCCCCGAACGGATGACCCCGATCGGTGTGCGAACCTCGTGCGACGCATCGGCCATGAATTGTGTCGTGCGATCGAACGCCGACTGCAGCCGGTCGAGAAGCTCGTTGAAGGTCTTCGCGAGCGCGCCGAGCTCGTCGTCCGGGTTGGCCACGACGAGGCGCTTTCCGAGCTGATCGGCGCCCATCTGTCGCGCCTGATCGGCCATCTCGGCAACTGGCGACAACGCCCGTCGCGCGAGCCACCATCCTCCCGCGGCCGCCAGAGCGAGAAGCAGAGGGACGAGTGCGAGAGCCGGCCGGCGAAGAGCGCCGAGAGCCGCCTCGAGGCCGGATCTGCCCGCGCCGGCGACGAGCACGTACGTTCGTCCGTCGGCCGGGTGACGCACGCCGACCGTGGCAATCTCCAGTCCGGCCGAGTCGACCGGCGACGTGGCAAGCTGGTACCGGCCGATTCCGCTCCGGAGTGGAGGCGCCGAGGCGAGATCCACGCCGTCCGCAAGTCGAACCCCGTCGAGCTCGTCGGACGCCGCGACGATCGAACCGTCATCGGCAAGGACCTCGAGCGACAGGTTGTGAAACAGCGACTTTCGAACGAGCGACGCCGATGCGTCGCGGGCAGAGTCTCCCTCCTGAAACTCGTGGTCCAGACGCTCGGCCAGAGCCTGCGTGTTCTGTTGGAGGTCACGATCCAGGTCGGCGAGAAGGGTCTGCCGCATGGAAACGTAAGTCACGGTCGACAGGACGAGCATTGCAACGGCCAGAGCCGTGGCGTACCACAGCGTGAGTCGCACTCGAATCGGCAACCGTCCGATACCGGACACGGCCATTTCAGTCGTCCTTCGTTTCGTCCGTTCGGGACGGGTCTTCGGGATCCGCCGACAAGAGGTATCCCGCGCCGCGACGAGTGCGGAGCAGCTTCCGGTCTTCGCCGTCGTCTACCTTGCGGCGCAGCCGGCGGATGAACACGTCGATCACGTTCGAGAACGCATCGTAGCTGCTGTCCCAGACGTGCTCCGAGATCTCGGCGCGTCCGACGACTCGGCCGGCGTTTCGTGCAAGATACTCGAGCAGGGCGAATTCCTTCGAGGTCAGAAGGATGTCGCGGTCCCGACGGCGTGCCGTGCGGGCACCGGTATCGATCGACAGGTCTCCGATACGGAGCACCGGCGCCTCGTAACGTCGCGGTCTTCTGAGCAGTGCGCGAACGCGCGCGACGAACTCCGCAAAGTCGAAGGGCTTCGTAAGGTAGTCGTCGGCACCGGTTTCGAGACCTGTGATCCGGTCCTCGACGGCGTCGCGCGCTGTCAGCATCAGCACCGGAACGTTGGAGCCGCCTTCACGCAAGGTCCGGCAGACTTCGAAGCCGTTCCGCCTTGGCAACATCACGTCGAGGACAAGGACGTCGTACTCGTTGGTCTGGGCCAGAAACAGAGCTTCATCGCCATCCGTGGCAACGTCGACCGCGAAGGCGTGCTTTCGAAGGCCGCGGGCGATGATCGCGGCGTGCTGGTGGTCGTCTTCGACGAGGAGGATGCGCATGGTGATCACGGCGGGCGCGCAGTCTGCAAGTGAGCACGCACGATGATCCCATCATGCCTTGTCTGAACGAATGATGAACGGATTGTG
>CAZQBW010000018.1:0-27603 GCA_964591515.1 uncultured Clostridia bacterium | reverse complement strand
AGAGCTCGATCGAGTCTCGCACTTCCGTCCGACGAAGCCGTCCAAGTCCACGACCCTGCGGGGTTTGCGCGCCGACCTCCATCCGAGCAACGAATCGCTGGCTGAAACTGGCCTTTCAGGCGACTATCGCACCGCGCACTTCCATCCGACTTCATCGCACTTCGATCCGAGTTTCTCGCACTTGGTCCTGAGAAATGTCGCACTTGAATCGGATTTTTCTTGCCATGTCCACCTGCAGTTCGTATCCTGCCGACACCTCTGATGTTTCTTAGACCCATGTTCTGATATGTACAACAACATGTGGGTGGACTCGGCGCCGACCGCCATATGTTGTTGATGACCTTGTTCGGGATGGAGTGTCGAATGCCACGCAAGAAGACGGGCACCTCCGCACCTCGAGCCGGTAACGGGCCGGAACGCATTCGTGTCGAAAAAAGCCTCGCGACGCTGGGTTTCTTCAGTGTCCGTGGCGGCATTCCGCGCGACAAGTCGACCGAACGGACCATCACCCTTAAGCGCACCATCGGCGGCGAGATGATCGACGTTTCGGCGACGATCATTGCCTCGAAGAAGTTCGGATTCCCGCGCACGTCCGACCAGGACTGCTACTTCTCCATTCTGTCGTTCGTTTCGGAAGCCGTTTCGCGCGGCGCCCGCATTCCCGCAATGCTCGAGCTCTCTCCGGCAGAACTGCTTCGCCGCCAGGGCAAGACGCTCAGCGGCGACAACTACGAAGACCTCGAGAACCAGTTGCTGCGGCTCGCCACGACGACGATCGTCAGCGAGTCCGCCATCTGGAACGCCGGCAAGAAACAATGGTCGAAGGACGTCTTTCGCGTCTTCGATCGCGTACTGCTCAAGGGCGAAGAGCTCGAGGACGGAACGACGGCCCGGCGCCACTGCATCTGGCTGTCGAGCTGGCAGATCGAGAACTTCAAGAACGGATACCTGCTGCTCATCGACTACGAGAAGTACTCCCGGCTTCGAAACGAGATCAGCCGGGCGCTCGTGCCGCTTTTGCAGGTGTGGCTCTTTGCTTCGCGCCGGACTGGCAAGTTCGAGAAACTCTACGAAGACCTCGCCAAGATCCTCGACATCAAGGTCGAACAGTTCCCGGCCGACATCAAGAAGCAGCTCGGTCCGTCGCTCGACGAGCTCATTCGCGAGGGTTACATCCGCGACTGGTCCATCGAGCGGGCGGTCGGTCTTGGCGCCAAGCGCTACAAGATCGTCTTTCACCACAGCAAGGCGTTTCTCAACGAGATCGAACGGAGAGCGAAGGCGCAGCTCGCGCTTCCCGAGCTCGACGACCTCGAGGGCACATCCGACGATGGCGGTGCGATCTCGGAGGACGAGGCACATCGATTCGGTGACGACCTGATCGCAGTGGGAGTGCACCCCGCGGTCGCACGAAAGCACGCGCGCACTCTCGAGCGCGAGCAGCTCGACCGCGCGAGCCGGATAGTCGAATACTTCCGGTCGTCGATAGATCACGCGAAGCTGAAGAGCCCGCCGGCATTCCTGATGTCGCTGCTCAAGGCCGACCTCGAGGCGCCGGTCGAGTTTCGGGTAAAGGCGGCTGCGGCGGATGTCCTGCAGCGAGGCGCGAACCCGGTGCTCGACGCCGAGATAGAGCGCCGCGCAGTCGAAGAGCTCGCGATCATGCGCGCCTACGAAGCCGAGACCGACGAGCTCGTCAGCTCATTGCTGCCCCTCGAACTGGCGGCGATAAACGACCGGGCGGAAAGGCAGCTCGACGTCGAATACCCGTCGAACCACACCTGGTCGGCAGAGGCGCGACAGCGACAGCTTCGCGTCATTCTTCGGCGGCTCGTCCGCGAAGGCAACTAGATCGACGAACCCGGCGATGTAACACCGGACTCCGAATGCCGGACCGAAAGGGGAGGGAAGCGACGGAATGCGCAAGGTGATCGCAGGGTGGATGCTGGCGTTGTCGGTCGCCACCTGGTTGGGCTTTTCGCTCTTCCTTTTCGGCAGTCGCTACGACGCCGTGGCCTCGCGGCTGGCACCCGCTCCGCTTCTCGAGGAATTGCCGGTCACGGCCACGATCGACGTGTCGTCCGTTCTCGATACGCTGGGTGCAGAAGGCTGCGAAGCGTACGCGGCATTCCAGGGACTCGATTCGGCGAATGCGGCACTTGCCGCACTCGTCGTTGCAGTGCTCATTCTCTTCTGCGTTGAGCGCTTCGGCAGACGGACGGCATGGCGCGGGCTCGCGGTCGTCCCGCTGGGACTGCTGGCAGCCGAAATCGTCGAAAACGTGACGATCTCGCGGCTCATCGCGGCCTATCCCGAGGTTGCCGCGAGCTCTGTCACCCTGCTGGGGACTGCAACGCGGGCGAAGTTCGTCTTCGGGCTCATCTCCTTCCTGCTCGCGATTGCGTGCCTGTTCGGGGCAATTGTGGGTTCGGTGCGCCGGCGCGGCTTCGAGGAAGACGACGAGCCGACGCTCAATCCGGACGCGGAGCCGACGTGAGCAGAGTTGGCACGTGCAGTTCGGCGTCGTACTCTCGGCGGAACATGAAGACACCCGTAATGAGCCCCGAACTGGCACACTGGGAGGCGCGGTTCGCTTCCTGGTGTTTCGACCAGCCGACCGACGCCGCGCACGACCTCGAACATCTTCGGCGTGTGGCTGCCGTTGCGCGACGACTCGCAGCCGATGAAGGCGCCGCGCTCGAGGTCGTTATTCCCGCGGCGTGGCTGCACGACTGCGTCTACGTCGCCAAGGACTCGCCCGACCGTGCACGGGCATCACGGCTCTCCGCGGAGCATGCGGTGCAGCTGCTCGCCGACTGGGGCTACCCGTCGAGTCGGCGCGACGACATTGCTCATGCGATCGAGGCGCACAGCTTCACAGCCGCGATCCCGGCCCGGACGATCGAGGCCCGCGTCGTTCGCGACGCTGACCGGCTCGACGCCATCGGCGCCGTCGGTCTCGCGCGCTGCCTGGGGCTGGGTGGCGCGATGGGTCGCGAACTGTACAGCATCGACGATCCGTTCTGTCGACAGCGCGCTCCGGATGATCGCCGATTCACCGTGGATCACTTCTACGCGAAACTGCTGACACTCGAGTCGACGATGCAGACGGCGTCAGGTCGCGCAGAAGCCGCGCGACGCACGGACTTCCTCAGACAATTCCTCGACCAGCTGAGAGGAGAGTTGACAGGATTACAGGATTTTCAGGGTTAACAGGATACTCGCATGACCGATTACGAGAAGCTTGGCGTCTTCTACCTCGGCCGTCCGGTGGATCTGCAGACCGGCGAGTCGCCCGACACTCCGCTCCTTTACGACTCGAAGGACCTGACGACGCACGCGGTATGCATCGGCATGACCGGCAGCGGCAAGACGGGCCTCTGCATCGGGCTGCTCGAGGAAGCCGCCATCGACGGAATTCCGGCAATCGTCATCGACCCGAAGGGCGATATCGGCAACCTGCTGCTCCAGTTTCCCGACATGCGTCCGAGCGACTTCCGGCCGTGGATCAACGAGGACGACGCTCGGACCGCCGGTGTTTCGCCCGACGACTTCGCAAAACAGCAGGCCGAGTTCTGGGCGAAGGGGATCGCCGACTGGGGCCAGGACGGCGAGCGGATCCGCCGGATGCAGGCCGCTGCCGAGTTCTCGATCTACACGCCGGGCTCGAGCGCCGGAACGCCGGTTAACATCCTCGGGTCATTCGCCGCGCCACCCGAGGCGATGCGCGAGGACGAAGACCTCTTTCGCGACCAGATCTCGTCGACCGTCACGGCGCTGCTCGGCTTGCTCGGCAGGGATGCCGATCCCGTGAAGAGCCGCGACCACATCCTGCTCTCGACGATCTTCGCGGATGCCTGGACCAACGGCCGGAACGTGGACGCCGCCGCCCTCATCCTTGCCGTCCAGAAGCCGCCGTTCGAACAGGTCGGCGTGCTCGGCGTCGACGCGTTCTATCCGCCGGACGATCGGTTCGAGCTCGCGAGCGCGATCAACAGCCTGTTCGCGTCGCCGAATTTCCAGCCGTGGCTCAAGGGCGCGTCGCTCGACATCGACCGGATCCTCTACTCGGAGAGCGGCAAGCCAAGGATCGCGATATTCACGATCGCGCACCTCGACGACGCTGAGCGGATGTTCTTCGTCTCGCTGCTGCTCGGAACGGTGCTCGCGTGGACGCGAGCTCAGAAAGGCACGTCGAGCCTGCGGGCGCTCGTCTACATGGACGAGATCTTCGGGTACTTCCCTCCATCCGCCGAGCCGCCGTCCAAGCGCCCATTGCTGACGCTCCTCAAGCAGGCGCGAGCCTTCGGCGTGGGCGTCGTTCTTGCCACGCAAAACCCGGTCGACATCGACTACAAGGGATTGTCGAACACCGGGACGTGGTTCATCGGACGGCTCCAGACCGAACGCGACAAGGCGCGCGTCCTGGAGGGCCTCGAGGGCACGAGCGCGACGGCCGGCGGGGGCTTCGATCGTGGTGCGATGGAGCAGACGCTCGCCTCGCTCGGCAAGCGCGTCTTCCTGCTGCACAGCGTGCACGAGAGCGCGCCGGTGACGTTCAAGACGCGGTGGACGCTCTCGTATCTGCGCGGACCGCTGACGCGCGCGGAGATTCGACAGCTTGCGGCCGCGCCGCCGGCCGGGACTTCGGCAGCGCCTGCGGTAACGGAAGTCGCATCTGCGGGTGCAGCGGCTGGTGCTCAAGCCGGATCGCCGACGGCGACCGGTTCGTCGAGAGCTCGACCGATGATCGAGCCCGATGTGGCCGAATACTTTCTGCCCGCGGCGCCCTCGGCCGGCGGCGTCTCGTACGCGCCGTGCCTGCTCGCCTGCGCGAACGTTCAGTTCGTGGATGCGAAGCGCGGTGTCGACACGATGCGTACCGTGACGCACGTGACGGCCGTGACGGATGGTCCGGTCGCCGTCGACTGGCACCAGGCTCGCGAGTCCGACGTCAGCGTTGCCGACCTCGAGCGCACGCCTGTCGAAGGCGCCAGCTTCGCAGCGCTGCCCCCGATTGCCGCGAAGGGGAAGAGCTATCCGAAGTGGTCGAAAGAGTACGTGACCTGGCTCGGCGCGAATGCCACGCTCGACCTGTTGTGCAGTCCCGCTCTCGGCATCTGCTCGAACGTCGACGAATCGGAGCGCGACTTCCGAATCAGACTCTCTCAGATTGCCCGCGAGGACCGCGACGCTAAAGTCGACAAGCTGAGACAGAAGTACGCGCCGAAGGTGGCTCAGCTCGAGGAGCGCAAGCGACGCGCCGAGCAGGCGGTCCAGCGACAGACCGAACAGAGCCGGGCGTCGAAGCTCGACACGGCGCTCTCGGTCGGAAGTGCGATTTTCGGCTCGCTTTTCGGTTCGAAAGGCTCGCTGATCACGAAAGCCGGCACCGCCTCTCGTTCATTCTCTCGTGCATCGCGCGAATCGAGCGATGTCGACCGCGCAAACGCGGACCTCGCTGCCGTCGGCGAACAGATCGCCGAGCTCGAATCCGCACTTCAATCCGACATCGCCCAGCTGACGGCGGTCGCCGAGGCCGCGGCCGAACAGCTCGAGACAATCGTCGTCAAGCCTAAGAAGACGAACATCGCCGTGCAGCTGGTCGCGCTGGCGTGGGTGTCCGAATCGTGAGCGGGGACGCGCCCGAACACGCGAAGGACGATGGTAGCGATTCGACCGACGACTCGATCGAGTCGCTTACGGCTGCCGTCGTGGCGTTTCGCAACGCGCGCGACTGGAAGCAGTTCCACACGCCGAAGGACACGGCGGTGTCGCTCGCGCTCGAGGCGGCCGAAGTCCTCGAGTTGATGCAGTGGCGCAACGGCGACGAGCTCGCGGAGCATCTCGAGGCGAATCGCGACGCGCTCGGACATGAGCTCTCGGACGTCCTCTACTGGGTGCTGCTGATAGCGCACGACAACGGAATCGATGTGGGCCGTGCGTTCCGCGACAAGCTGCGACTCAACGAACTCAAGTATCCGGTTGCCAAATCGCATGGTTCTGCACGAAAGTACACGGAGTTCGACGACGAGTCCTGATCGGCCGCGCACGGCAAGCCTCACATCCACGCCGCGGACGTTTGTTCATGTCCACCCGCAGTCACGTCGCCTCGATAGACCTGGAACTCCCGTTCGAGGCCGATTTCACCACCGAGTTCGCCGTCGAGCCTCACGACGGCGGCTCGAGACTCACGGTGCGTCAGGATGGCTTTCCGGCGGACGCGATTGCCGATGCCTTCTACGAGGGCTGCGAACGCGGCTGGCGCGACACGCTCGCGTCGCTCGCCGCGTTTCCCGCCCGGAAGGACAGCTGAATCGGACGCACACGAACAGTTCACGACAGAGGAGAACAGTAATGGCGAACCCCGAAGACGGATTTGTGTCGATGATGAAGAACCTGGAGGCGAAGACGGGCAAGTCGATCGACCAGTGGATCGAGATCGCCCGCGGATGCGGCAAGGAGAAGCACGGCGAGATCGTCGCGTACCTGAAGTCCGAGCACGGCATCGGCCACGGTTATGCGAATGCGATCGTGCATGGGATGAAGGACCATCCGGCGATCACGGCGGCGACGGGAAAGACGGAGCGTACGGCTCGGCCCGCCTCGGCGGGCGGCGGTTACGAGGTGGACAAGCTTTTTGCGGGAAAGAAGGCCGACCTGCGGCCGATCTATGACGCGCTCATGAATGCCATCCGGAAGTTTGGACGGGACATCGAGCTCGCGCCGAAACAGGCGTACGTCAGCCTGCGAAGGTCGAAGCAGTTCGCTTGCCTTCAGCCGTCAACGGCGACGCGATTCGACGTCGGAATTCAGCTCAAGGGAGTCGAGCCCGAGGGACGCCTCGAGAAGTCCGGCAGCTGGAACGCTATGGTCTCGCACCGGGTGCGGGTCGAAACGGTCGACGAAGTGGATGCCGAGCTGATCGGCTGGCTCAGGCAGGCGTACGACAAGGCGTAGGGGCCTGTGCGAAGTATGGCCTCTGTGTCTCCGTGACTCTGTGTCTCTGTGTGCGAAGCGGCTGAAGAGCTTCGCACACAGAGACACAGAGTCACGGAGACACGGAGGCTCTAATGGTACCGGCACACAAGATAGTGCGGTAAGCGGCCCAACCAGTCCCAAGAGGGTGGGCTTTTTTCTTTTGAGGTACGAGTTGCCGCCCTGCCGTCGAATGCTCTCGCGCGAGCATGCGGACGGCCCGTGCGATGCATGTGCGCTGCGCCGGAACACCATGCTGTTCAGCACTTTGCGGCGGTACGGCAGACTCGTCGCGATTGGCTGGTACGCGTCGATTCTCAAGACGGACCTCGTCCGTACGAGGCGCGAATCGGGGTGTTTCGGCCTCAATAGAAGCGAAATGTGGCGCCCGACGGATGCGAAAGCACGAGAAGCGCAATGGAATCAGGGTTTTCCGTGAAAGTACGTGGCCTCTCAGGACACCATCACATTGCGGAGACCGAACCCGGAGCGAAGCGACGGGCCGGCCATCCAACAACGAGCGATACAACTGCAATCGACGCCTGTTGGCCAGCTATCTGCGCAGGCGTGAGGCCGGCCCGTCGCTTCGCTCCGGGTTCGGTCACTGCTGCCGGACGGCGTCACTCAATCGGTGATCCGGAGAGTGGTTCCTGCAGTTCCGTATCCTAGATGCCGGCCCCCTTGATGACGCGAATATGGCCGTTGTACCGGTCCGCGATGTACAGATTCGGACCATCGTCGAAGGCGAGGCCAGCCGGGGTGAATCCCGCCCCAGCTGCGGGCCCTCCGTCACCTGAAAACTCGCCGAACGAGTTCAACTTCCCCGCGGCCATGTAGACGTTTTTGCGCCCCTTGTGGATCCGGCGGATCGAGCAACTGAACTGGTCACCCGGAGGGATCTGAAAATAGAGGTTCGAGACGTACAGGTGACCATTCCGGTCGAACGCCAGTCCCCTCGGACTGAACCACGCCTGACGCGCCGGCCCTCCGTCGCCTCGTGTGCCCGGGGTGTCCCCTCCTGCGATCCGGACGGATCTGCCTGTATCGGGATTGACGCGGACGATGTCGCTGTAACCGCTCAGGTGCGGCCGACCAAACCGATCGACGGCCATGTGGGCATACGGTACGCCGAACGAGGATTCGGGCCGGGCGACCGTCGCAACCGTCGCAATCCTGCCGGACTTCAGGTTCAGGCGGAGAACACGTTGGCTCGTCGATTCGACACCAAAGTCGGTCACGAAAAGGGACGCACGGCCGTGCCTGGCGATGGCGATCGGGTATACCAGTTCGACGTCTGTGCCCGGTCCGCCGTCGGGGCGAGTGCCTCCGCCCGCGACCGTGCTGATGGCACCCGTGCCGGCGTCGACGCGTCGAATCCGGTTGTTCCCCGAGTCGGCGATCAGGAGACTCCCCGAGGACTCGACCGCCAGGCCGTTCGGTTCCGAGAGCTTTGCTTCCGTGGCTGGGCCTCCATCTCCGGAAAACCCTGCCTCTCCCGTCCCGGCGACGACGGAAAGCTCGCCAGAGGTCGCGTCGATCCGATAGACACGATTGTCGACTGGCACGAAGACGTTTCCTTCCGGGTCGACGGCAACGTACTCGGCGCTCAGTTGCACGCTCGTCGCGGGACCGGGCTGCACGCGCGGTGAGAATCGACCGTTCCCGGCAACGGTCCGTACGATGCCAGAAGTGTCGATCCGCCTGACTCGTGCGTTGCCGCTGTCCGCCACGAACAGGTTGCCCGCCTCATCGCGCGCAATTGTCTGCAAATCCCGAAATTCGGCGTCGACCGCAGGTCCGCCGTCGCCTGAGAAACCGCCCTCGCCTCGGCCAGCCACTCCGGTGATGCGACCGGTCGCGTACTCGAGGAGGTTGATCCGGGCCTCGTAGTCGCTTGCGATGAGGCAACTGCTCGTCCCGGCCGCGAGAATATCGACCGCACCGTACGTGCCCGTACCCGAGTAGAGCATCGTGACCACGCCCGAGTCGGTATCGAGGCGAAAAATGAACCCGAAGTTCTGCAACACAATCAGGATCCCGCCTTCACCGTCGCTCGCGATACCCATACGCCCGAGTATGGAATTGATCCCGAGGTCGATGAACTCAACGGTCCCCGATTCCCGATCGAACCGTCTCAGAAGACTGTCTTCATAGTCGGACTGATAATACTCGGCGAAGTAGACGTCGCCGGAGTCCGGGTCGACCGCAAGGTCGAACGGCAGGTAATAGAAGTCGTCACCGGATTCGACCACCGTCGAGATCTCGCGAGTAACAGGGTCGACACGCCGGATTCGCCCGTTGTACCGGTCCGCGATCAGCAGCGCACCATCCGTATCGATGGCAAGACCGCTGGGGGAATACAGAGAGGCCGTCTCGGCGGAAATGCCGTCGCCGTTGTACCCGGCCGCGCCGTTGCCGGCATACGTCGTGATTTCTCCGGACTTGGCATCGACACGGCGCACGCGATTCCAACGCGGGTCCGACACGAACATGTTTCCGGCCGAGTCGACGGCCACGCCGAGCGCAGAGAGAACCACCTGGTCGCCTGTTGCCAGATCGCCGTCACCGAGAAACGGAATTCCTCCGGCAACAGACGTAATCTGCCCTGCCTCGATGTCCTCGAGTCGCAGTGGAAGGACGTGGAAGACTCGTTGCGCGACTCCTGCCGCGGTGCGCAAAGTCAGAGTGCGGCCTCCTGCGAACTGCTGCCGCGGCACAGTGAATCGCAATCGACTGGAACTCTCGACAGTGACCGACGAAACGATCGCGTCGCCAAGCGTGAGCTGCGCATCCGGCGTGAAGTTCTGTCCCTCCGCGATGACCTCGACACCGCCTGAGAGCGGCGAACGATCGACGCTCAGCGTCGTGATTTCCGGCAACCCGGCCGGACCGGCCGCAGCCAAGCCCGGCAGGACGAGGGCAAACGCAACAGCGAGAGCGGCGATTCTCATGGTGTGAAGGTCTACGGGAGCCCGAAGGACTCCCTGAACTTACGGTGCGCCTCCGGATCGATGCTGTGGCTTGCGGCGAAGACCTCGAGTCGTGTCAACGCCTGATCGTGTAGTGCGGAGCTCGCCGCGATCTCTGCAGCGAACTTGTCGAGCCGGTCGAAAGTGGCCTCCATTTTCGCGTCCAGCCTGTCGAAGGTCGCATCCATCTTCGCTTCCAGCCTGTCGAGTTGTTGATCGTGTCTCCGACTGGCCGCGTTGAGGTCCGCACACAGCTCCCGGAGCGCAAACGTCTCTCGCATCCCCTCGGCCTGCAGCTGCCTGAGGATTGCGTACTCCTTCTCTGTCTGCTGCCACCTGCGTTCCGATTCTTCGCGGGAATTCTCGATCCTCTCGCCCAATAGCTGCATTCTCAGCTCCAGATCATACTCTGCCATTGGTTAGCGCCTCCGTGGTTCAGAATGCACCGGCACGCGCCTCGCGTCAATCAGTCGAACGACCGGCTCGCCTCGACTGCGACGCACACGCACTTTCCGCTCCGACCCATGATCGAACCCGGCGCGGAAAGGTTGCGCGGCGGCCGTTGCCGGCCACTCCGATTCAGTCGCCGACGATGTCCTCGCGCTCGATCGTTCTGCGCTCGACAGGCGACGACAGCACGATCGACGTCGACGTAGTGCCGAACGGAATCAGCCTGTCGATGAGCGCCTCGAGGTGCGCGACCGATCGCACCGTCACCTTGAGGATGAACGAGTCGCCTCCGGTGCCCTTGTGGCACTCGACGACTTCGGGCAGCTCCCGAACCAGCGCCACGAGTGCATTCGATACGTCGCCGACGATGCTCATCCGGATGAACGCGGTGATCGGAAGGCCGACTTTCGCGGGATCCACCTCGGTGCGGTAGCCAGCAATGACCCCCGACTCCTCGAGCCTCCGGACGCGCTCGGACACCGCCGGTGTCGTCAGTCCGACGCGCCGGCCGAGCTCGGCATACGAGATCCGGGCGTTAGCCTGAAGTTCCGCAAGGATTCTCCATCCGATCGCATCGAGCTGCTTGTCGATCGTGTTGGCCATTCGCGAGTTCACCTTACATCATGAAGCATTCGGGCAAAACAACCTTTCAATGCCCATTCCATGCTCCGGCCCCGCGGCCTAGAATGGAGGTGAAACCGCATGCGTCCTGTCGTGCGGTCTCGATGACTACTCGCACAACCTGCAGGAGGTGCCGAGATGGGATTTGAAGGTATCGAGTACGTGTGGCTCAACGGAGCTCTTGTCCGATGGGACGATGCGACGACTCACGTCGCGACGCACGCCCTGCACTACGGCACCGGAGTCTTCGAGGGCATCCGCTGCTATGACGGCGTCGACGGTCCCGCGGTCTTCCGCCTTCCGGAACACATGGACCGGTTGTTCGCCTCGGCGGCCGTCTACAACTACGTTCACGAGTACACCCGCGAGCAGTTGATCGACGCGACGCTCGAGGTGATCGCCGCAAACAAGCTGCGCAACTGCTACATCCGTCCGATCGTGTGGTCCGGGACCGACAATCTCGGTATTCGCGTCGATTGCCCGATCGAAGTGGCGATCCTCGCCTGGCCTGACATGGGTCACGTCAGGCCCGAAGCGAAGGCGCTCGGCGTCCGACTCACGCTCTCGCCGTACCACAAGATCCACACATCGATGCTGCCGTCCACGGCCAAGGCCTGCGGTCAGTACATCGGATCGAGACTCGCAGTTCGCGAGGCGATGTCGCGCGGCTTCGACGAAGCGCTGATGATCAACGCCGACGGCACGATCGCGGAAGGCGCGGTCGAGAACCTGTTCCTCGTGCGCGACGGAAGACTCGTCACGAACGACGCGCGATCCTCGATCCTGATGGGCATTACGCGCGACGCCGTGCTCGAGCTTGCCGGTGACCTGGGCATCGGGGCGGACATCCGCGCGATGACCCTCGATGACCTGCGCTCGGCCGACGAAGCATTCCTGACTGGAACGGCGTGCGAAGTGACCGGTATCCGCGAGCTCGACGGGCTGCAGATCGGCAGCGGGCGGATCGGCCCGATCACGGCGCGCATCCAGGAAGCGTTCAGTGCCGCGACGAGCGGATCGGCGGGTACTCACGCCGAGTGGCGGACGGCCGTGCCCGGTTTCAAGCAGGCGGTGGCAGGATCGGCGATGGGCTGAAGAGCCCGGGCTTTCCCTGCGTCTTGGCGAGACCTCTGCGTCTCTGCGAGAAACTCGACCGCCGATCCTGTTCTCGCAGAGACGCAAAGGTCTCGCAGAGGCGCAGAGTCAGGTCACTGTGATCAGGCCCTTCTGGTAGCGTTGCCACCGTGACTGCTGAACGCCTGAAACAGATTCGGGACCTGCTAGACCAGGTCATTGCGTGCCCGCCGTTCGCGCGCCAGGCGTTCCTTCGAAACGCCGCGGGTGGCGACGTCGCTCTTCGCGACGCTGTCGCTTCGCTTCTACTCGATCACGTAGACCAGCCCGCCGCACTGGCCGCAACCGAACCGTCCGACGCCCCGTCACCCGATGCCGAAGCCCGCACCGATTCGACTGAGCTCGTTGGAACGGTCATCGCCGACCGGTACCGGCTCGACGCCAGAATCGGTACCGGCGGCATGGGCAAGGTCTACCGCGCAACACAGCTCAATCTGAAGCGGACCGTCGCAGTGAAGCTCGTACACGCCCAGTCGCTTGCGGAACCGGCGATCGTCGCCCGTTTCGAACGCGAAGCGCTGGCGGTTGCCAGGCTCAAGCACCCGCGCATCATCACGATCTTCGACTTCGGCGTAGCGCCCGACGTCGGAATGTACATCGTCATGGAGTACCTCGCCGGTCGACCGCTCGGCGACGAGCTCGCCGAGTTGTCGCCAATGGCGCCCGCCACCGCCATTCGCCTGACTCGACAGGTCTGTTCGGCGCTCCAGGCGGCGCACGGCGCAGGCATCGTGCACCGCGACCTCAAACCCGACAACATCTTCCTCGAGACGACGGCCGAAGGACCGATGGCAAAGGTCCTCGATTTCGGCGTTGCCAAGTTGCGTTCCGGGCTGGAGGCGGATGCGAGCTCCCTGACGGGCGGCAACGCGGTCATCGGAACGCCGCGTTACATGTCTCCGGAACAGATCGAGAGCCTTCAGGTCGACGGCCGCTCCGACATCTACTCGCTTGGCTGCGTTCTCTACGAGATGTTGACCGGCGTGCCGCCGTTTCCGGCTTCGAAGTTGAGCGCGCTGCTGACTCAGCACCTCGTCAAGACGGCGCGCCCGCCGTCGGAGCTCGTTGCCGGCGTCCCGTCAACGCTCGACGCGATAGTTCTGCGGGCTCTCGCCAAGCTGCCGGCCGACCGGTACCAGTCCGCTGATGAGATGAGCCGCGATCTCGCATCTGTCGATGTCGACGGTCGTGCCGCACCGCGCGAGCTCACCGCTCGTGCCGATTCGGAGACACAGTCCGGAGCGACCGCCCGAACGTCGGCCTCGGCAGTGCTCGTCGGGCGGGAATCCGAGATCGTGGTGCTGCGCCGGCGACTGGAGATGGCGGTGGCGGGCGAGTGCCAGCTAGTCCTGCTCTCGGGAGTCGCCGGTGTAGGGAAGTCGCACCTCATAGATTTCGTCGAAGGACTCGCTCACGGATCCGGCGTTCGAGTGGCTCGCGGCCGTTTCGCCGAAGCCGACCTCGGCATGCCGTACAACGCGTTCTGCGACGCCATCCGCGACGTCATCCGATCGAGCACCGCCGGTGCTGCGAGCGTGGCGGACCTGCTGCCCGACCTGACGGCGCTCTTTCCGATGCTCGGCGAGATGACCGAGATCCGGGGCGCCGAAACGTCGAGCGGCGGCCCGTCCCTGTCAGTCGAACAGCCCGAAAACCAGACCGCCGTATTCGAATTGCTGGCGCGGACTTTCGCGCGAATCGCGCGCGAAGGCCCGCTCGTCCTCTGTCTCGAAGACCTGCACGCCTCCGATGTGGCCTTCACGGCCCAGCAGTACTTCGTTTCCCGGCTTCATCCCCTGCCGATCCTGATCGTCGGCACTTTCCGCACTCCGGACGTTGCGCGATCCACAGCGGCGACCCGCCTGCTCGACGCACTGCGCGAAGAGCGGCGGTTTGCGGCGCTTCCGCTCGAGCCGTTCACGCTGGAAGAGCAGACGGCGTTCGTCGGGATGCTCCTCGGAAACGAGCCGGTCGATCCGTCACTCGCCGGGCGACTGTACGACGTCTCGGCCGGGAATCCCTTCTTCACGCGCGAGCTCGTCCGATCGCTGGTCGAGACACACCGGATCGAAAAGGGAGAAGACGGCGTCTGGGCTGCCTCCGGAATATCCGGAGAATTCACCGAAGAGCTTCCGCTGACGGTTCGCCAGGCCGTGACGCGGCGCGTCGACCGGCTGCCCGTTCGCGAGCACGAGCTGCTGAGGATGGCTTCGGTGCTGGGCCGGCGTTTCGAGTATCGGGAGCTCGAGCTGATGGCCGGTGACGAGGAGGATCTGGACGCCGTCGTCGAGCGCCTCGTCGAGTCGGGCTTCCTCGAGGAACACCGCCAGAAAGGGGGCGATGAGCTCGCCTTCACCAGTGGCGCGCTCCACAAGGTCCTGCTGCGCTCACTGTCGCGGCGCAAGCGGAGATTGATGCACGCGCGACACGCCGAACAGCTCGAGGCCCAGGCCGCTGGACGGATCGAACGGGTGTTGCCCCAGCTCGTCCATCACTACGCGCACGGCGACGTCGCCGACAAGACCGTCGTCCACGCGACGCACCTCGCTCGTCAGGCGCTCGATGCGTGGAGCCCGCGGGAAGCGGTCCGGGCGATGCGAACGGCCGTCGGGTTTCTCGAGCGCGACGGAGCCGATGCCGCCCGAAAGGGCGAGGCACGGCTGCTGCTCGCCGAGGCGCTCGAGATGGCTGGCGAGATCGATGACGGCCTTCGGGAGCTGGGAGTGGCATCCGACTCCTTCTCGCGTGCTCGCAACCGCGCGCGCGAGCTCGAGGTCATGGTCATCGCGGCGGAGCGCTCATGGAAGAACCGGCGAATCGACGCGGCTCGGCGCTGGGTAACGCGAGGCATCGACGCCGCGCGTGCACTTCGAAGCGATGCCAACCTCATCCGGCTGCTCGACGTCGGCGCGACGATGGCGAACCTTCGCGGCGATCACGCTCGGGCTCAGTCACTGCTCGACGAAGCCGAGATGCTGCGGTCGATCCGGACGGATCCGACCATCGAGTCACCAGCGGCGGCGACCGATGCCGATGCGCCCCCGATCGAACCGGATGTCGCCACCAGCGGGACGCTGACGGCGAAGCGCGGAACGCTGCGGATTCCATACCATTCGTCCATCCGATCGCTAGATCCTTGCCTCGAGCCCAACGACATGCACGCCGGCATCGTGCTCACGGTCTTCGAGACGCTGACCCACGAGGGAAAGGGCGCGCGGATCGCTCCCTGGCTTGCGTCCGAGGTAGTGAGCGAAGACGAAGGCCGCCGCTACCGGATTCGCATCCGTGATGGCGTCCGCTTTCACGACGGCCGGCCGCTCACGGCGCGCGACGTGCGGTTCACGTTCGAGCGAGTGATGCGGTTTCCGGACCGGCGGTGGCTGCTCGACCGCGTGCGGGGCGCCGACGACGTTGCCCGCGGCCGCACGGTGAAACTCGAAGGCGTCCGTGTGATCGACGACTCGGAGTTGACGGTCGAGTTCGACGAGCCACTCGGGATCTTTCCGGCCGTGCTGACGCATTCGTCGCTGGCGATAGTTCCCGATGGATCCGACGAGATCACCGGCACGTGGCGAGACTCGTGCGTCGGCACGGGACCGTTTCGCGTCACCCGTTTCGAGCCCGGGCACCGACTGGATCAGGAGGCCAACCCCGATTACTGGCGCGCCGGCTTTCCGCGGGCGGACGGACTGTCGCACCGGTTCGCCATTCCGCAAGCCGACATTCTGGCGGGATTCCGGGAAGGGCGCTTCTCGCTGGCATGGAACCTCGACGCCGCGGACCGCGAGTCGCTCCGAGACGATCCGGAGTACGGTCCGCTACTGCACGAGTACCCGACGCTCGCCACGTACTTCCTTGTGTTCAATGCTCATTCGGGACCGCTGGCCGACGAGTCGTTGCGCAGGCGACTCGCGGCGAGTGTCGACATCGACGCCCTTGTACGGGCCAGCTTCGGTGCGTCTGCCATGCCGGCCAGAAGCCTCATCCCGCCAGGGCTGTTGGGCTACGAGCCACCCCGTCGCGTGACGAAGCCCGTCTCGTCGTCGCCGCGCGGTGACGCGCCACTTACGCTCCATGCAGCGATGATCCCCGGAGTGGCCGAATCGCTCGAGAAATCGCTCTCGGCTGCATTCGATCGCGAGGGCATCAAGCTCGACGTCACGATACTGGCAGGCGGAGCGCTCGAGGCGACGTGCCAGGAGGCAACGGTCGATGCCGTCATCGCCGGCTGGCTCGGTGACTACCCCGAGGCAGATTCGTTTGCCTATCCGGTTTTGCATTCGGAAGCCGGCCTCTACGGGAAGTTCATCGGCAGTCCCGAGCTCGACTATCTGTGCGTGGCCGGTCGAATTGAGACGGATCCGGACGTGCGGCACGACATCTACCGCAGGATCGAGTCGCACCTGGAGGAGAGGGCGCTACTCCTGCCGTTCTGCCACAGACAGTCGTACTGCTTCGTCCAGCCCGAGATCAGGGGCGTCCGGCTGAGACTCTCGCCGTCGTCGATTGCGTTCGACCGGCTGCGGTTTGCGAAGTAAATGGGGGAAGGGCGTAGCCGTACAGAGAGCACAAAGTCACAGAGGGCACCGAGACTCAGTGGCCTCTGTGACTCCGTGCTCTCTGTACGGCTACGCCTTCCTCTTCCTCACCCCTTCAGGAACGGCAACTCGTCGACCCAGAGCACCGAGTAGCCTCCGTTGTCGTCGACTATCACGAACGCGGCGCGGTTGCCGATCGTGCCGAATGCGAGGCCTTCCGGTCGCATCGCCGGATGGAAGACGACGTCCGGCACAAGCTTCACCTTGCCGGCCTCGTTTCCATCCCACTCGTACAGCTCGGCAGAGCCGCTGCGGCCGTCCGAATCCCGCACCACGGCATAGATGATCGGACGTGACGGATGGCGCACCAGGCTGTAGATGCCCTTCGGCCTTCCGGTATCCGCGACCCCCAGAAAAACCGACTCGAGCGCCTCGAGGTTGTCGACGGTCCAGGGTCCCGACCAGTCCTTCACGCGAATCGTCAGAATGAGCGGCCGTCGATCGCCCGTTGCGGAACGGACGCCGAGAAGGAAGAGACGGCGCGACGGATCCCACGCAAGCCCCTGCACGTCGAGGCTGTCGGGACCGGCCGACAGCTGCGCTATGGCAGGACAGTTGGCGATGAGCCACGTGCGGAACCCCGGCATGACCTCGCCAGAGAGTTGTCCCTTCTCGCCGATGGCGATACGGACGAAACCGTCCTCGGTGTTCTCGCCCTCGGAGTTCTCGAGTGACGAGATCACGACCAGGAATCGCTTTCCGTCGAGCTCGACTGACGTCGATCCCTCGAAGTCCTCGACCTTGCCCGGCGAGAGTCCCGAGATGGCGTGGCGGACGAGCGGTTCGGCCTTTCGACCGTCGGCAAAGAACTTCAGCTCGTAGAAGGCGTCGTCAGTCAGGTCGTCGATTACCAGGAAAGTGGAGTCGTTGTACGGAAGAAGTGACGAAGCGTTGACGCGTCCGAAGGCCGAGCGATCCTCGAACGGCGCGGCAGTGACGACGACGACCGGTGCTCGACCTCCGAAAAGTGGGCGTCCGTCCGAAAAAACGTAGAAGGCCAGCAGCAGGGCAATCATTGCGCCGACGGCACCGCTCAGTACGCTCGCCGTGATCTGCCCGGCGAGCTGTACGGCCTTCGGACGCCGATACCACGGGCGATGATGGTGTCCACCGGTCGATGACGACGTCCCCAACTGACGACCACATCCAGGGCAGAACGAATGCCCCGGTTCGACGGCGAGATGGCAGTTTGAACAGATCATGGTTTTCGAATCCCGCTGCGCGCGACGTCTCAGGGGCGCCTCCCGCGGCTTCTCATCCCGGATTCGACTCGTCTTCGGCGACGAATGCCTCGGCCTCGATTTCCACGAGCATTGCTGGATCGATGAGGCGCGAGATCTCGATCATCGAGGTTGCCGGCCGGATGGCGCCGAAGAACTCTCCGTGCGCGAGGCCGACGGCTTCCCACTGCGAGATGTCGGTCACGTAGATGCGCGTTCTGACCACGTCCTCGAGCGAGGCTCCCGCACGCTCGAGCGCCGACGCGATGTTTCGGAGCGTCTGACGAGTCTGAGTTTCGGCATCTCCCGTGCCAACGACAGAACCATCGGCGGCGGTCGAAGTCGTGCCCGATACCCAGACGTGATTCCCGATGCGCACGGCTCGCGAGTAGCCGACTACCGGCTCCCATTTCGTTCCCGATGCGATGTTCCTTCTTTCCACGATTTCTCCTGTTTCCGGGTCAGTCGTCGCTTGCGATCTCGGCCAGCCGATCCTCGTCGAGGATCGTGATCGAGCGGCCCTTTACCGCGATGCACCCTTCGCTCTGCAGGCGCGTGAAGGAACGCGAGACGACTTCGCGCACGCTGCCGACGCGTGCCGCCAGCTCCGAGTTCGTCATCCCGAGCGTCACTACCACTCCGTCCACGGTCCGCTTGCCGCGGGCCTTCGACTCGGCCAGCAGCACGCGGGCAATCCGCTGCCCGACGTCGCGCAACGCCAGCGATTCGACGAGGTCGCTCGTCGCGCGCAGGCGCTTTGCGAGAAGGCTGAGCGCCGACAACCCGATGTGCGGATGTTCGAGTATCAGCCGCTTCACGTCGCGTTTGTCGATGAAGAGCACGATCGAGTCGACGTTCGCCGCGACGGTCGAGGGATACGGTCCGCCGTCGAACACCGGGACTTCGGCGATCGTCGAACCCGCACGCTCGACGTGGATGACCTGCTCTCGCCCGTCGATGTTCTCGCGAAACGCCCGCAGCTCGCCTTCGACGACGACGTAGAGGCCCGTGGCCTCGCTGCCTCCGACGAAGAGGATCTCGCCACGGGCGAGCCGTCGCTCCACGCTTCTCGCGGCGAGCGCGACGAGGGCAGGTTCGTCGAGGTCCCGAAAGAGCGCCGTCGCGCGCAGGCTGTCGATCGTCGCCGCTTTCACGCGCCGATCTTACCGCGCCGGGCGGCCGAAGCGCACGAGGGCCGGACGCGTGACTTAGGTCATATCCGGTTTGGCGGATCGATGGTCACATGACGCTCGGGACGCAAATGCAGCAGGAGGGAATTCAGAATGGGACTCAACGAAACCACCACGACCGTTCGCGACTTTGCCGCGACGATCCCCGGAGCCACGCGACTCTTCGAACAATTCGGCATCGACTACTGCTGCGGGGGCGCCCGGCCTCTGGCCGAAGTGTGCGCCGAGCGCGGCATTGACGCGGGAGCCGTTCTCGAAGGCCTCAACGGCCTGAAGCGCGAGGCTGAGGCTTCGCCTGTCGACCGCGATTTTGCGAAGCTATCGATGACCGAGCTGATGGAGCACATCGTCTCGAAGCATCACGAGTTCACCCGATCGGAAATAGAGCGCATCGGGCGCCTGCTCGAAAAGGTCATCGCCGCTCACGGAGAACGCCACGCCGAGATCGCCGAGATCCAGACGAATTTCCAGACGCTGGCGGCGGAGTTGATGCCGCACATGATGAAGGAGGAGCACGTGCTCTTCCCGTACATCTCGCAGGTCGAGCTGTACGCATCGCGGGGGGCCGTCGCTCCGGCGCCGATGTTCGGCACGGTACAGAACCCGGTTCGAATGATGTCGATCGAGCACGAGACGGCCGGCGCGATTCTCGAGAAGATGCGAGCGCTTTCGGGTGGCTACGTGGCGCCAGCCGATGCGTGCCCGACGTTCACCGCGCTCTATGAGGCGCTCGACGGCTTCGAGCGCGACCTGCACGAGCACATTCATCTCGAGAACAACCTGCTCTTCCCGAGGGCCATCGCGACGGAGAAGGGCGAGACGACGACGGCGGTCCGAGAGCAGTTCGCGTAGTCGAGACATGGATGCCTCCGTGCTCTCCGTGCCTCTGTGCTCTCCGTATGCCAACGGCATTTCCGTAGGAATACAGAGAGCACAGAGGCACGGAGAGCACGGAGAGAAGCTCTTCCGTCCTCCGTCGACTCAGCCCGCCGGTCCGCGGCGGGCGGCGATGGCGCGCAGAGCCGGCATCTCGGGCTCCGACTCGATGACGGCGCCGAGAGAGACGTAGCCGGCGCGGCGTCGCCAGTACATCCTCACGAGCGCCGGAATGGCTTCGTCAACGAAGTCGTAGACCTTTATCGCGCCTCGAGTTCCGTACCGCCTCCAGATGTGGCCGAGAACCCTCTCGAAGTCACCGCGAAACGGATAGGGCATCGCGAGCACGAGCGCTCCAATGCGGTTCGTCCCGAGTCCGTCGATGGCAAAGCGTGTCGATGCGACGAGCGCCCAGGGCTCTGAGTCGGGCAGTTCCTTGAGTCGCGCGAGCGTGAGCGCGCGCTGGCGTCGACCGGCCTCGCTCGCGAGCCGGCCCGAGGCGGGCACGAGGCGTTCGAGCCGTTCGGCGAGCTCGCGGGCGTGATCCGTTCGTTCCGTGAGCACGAGCGGGCGCAGTCCCGACAGAGCGAGCCTCGCGACGTCGCGGGCGATCAGGTCGTTGCGCGCATCGTCGATCGCCAGGGCCGCGATCAGCTGACGATGCTCGGTGTCGACGTCGCTCGCCTCGGTCTGAAAGCCGGTGGCCCGAACGATGACGGCCTGCGCACCGTTGCGCGCGGTTGACGCGACTTCGATTGCGTGGGGCGAGAACTGGACGGCGGCGGGAAGGTCGAGGCTGCCCGCGGCGGCGGACTTCGTCGTGATACCGAGCAGGTACTTCGGACGCAGCTGACCCAGAAGCCTCGTGAGCGTCGCGTTGCCGATCCGCTGACACGAATCGACTATGACGTGGCCGTACTCGAGCACCCACGGTTTGACGTCGCTGCCTCGCACGGCGCTCGCGGCAACGGCGATGTCGACGAGGCCGGTGCGCCGGTCTTTTCCGTCGCCGACGAGTCCGACGTCCGACGTCGCAATGCTGAGCCTGCGGGCCAGCGCATCCTGCCAGGCGTCGAGGTCGCGACGGCGACGGACGAGAACGAGTGCCGCGCGCCCCCGTCCCGCGATCATCTGAGCCGCAAGCGTGTACAGATCCGCGGTCGATCCTGCCGACACGACGCAGGCGTCTCGACGAAGCGCTGCCGCGACGGCGGCGTCGATCTGCGGTCGCGATTCGCCTTCGAAGCGGACGGAGAGCGCCGGACCGTCGATCCGGTCGTCATGGACGTCGGGTTCGATCCCGGCCCGTTCGAGAAGGGAGAGCAGTTCGTCGTAGGCGCCGCGTGCCAGCGCGATCCGGCCGGTCGCGTCCGGTTCGGACGGGTCGAAAGGCAGCGCGTCGCTGTCCTCGACGGCCGTTTCACGAGGAGGCGTGAAGATCGTCGCGAGCCGCGACAACTCGGCGCGCGTTATGCCGGTGATGTTGGTGGCGTCGATGAGGAGAACGTTCGACCGTTGGATCCGGGCTCCGCCGGCAGGCGAGGTCGGGCGATGGCCCGAACCCGGGAATCCGCTTCCGGTGCCCGGCCCGGACGGAGTGGCGTCGCCCGGCGGTCCGGGAGTCGACGGATCCAGCTCGTCGATCGAAAAGCGCCGGAACGAACCGAGTATCGACCATTGATCCGGGAACGGCTGGAATCGGTCGTCGACGAACGACGACTGTTCTTCGGATACCGGATCTCGATCAAGCGGGAGCGCGATCGCCGAGCCGAGCTCCACGTCCGACGGAGCGTCGAGGTCCGGGTAGACCCTCACGCTGTCCGGGTCGCTGAGCCCGTGGCGACGAGCCGCGTCGATAAGCCGGAAGGCAAGGGCCCGGGCGCGCGAGGCAACGGCCGGCTTGTCGAAGAAGATCCACGCTCGCGCGCCGGCACCCGTCGAGACTTTTTCTATCGCCACGTCGACGCGCGCCTCGCGGCACGCGGCGAGCAGCGCCGCGGCGCGGGGGCGCCATCCCGCTCCGGCAAGCTCGGTCGCGATGAACCAGCAGGTGCCGTCGGGCAGCAGCGGATAGATGCCGATCGTGCGTCGACCGCCGAGGTGGTTTCGGACTACGCCGTCGGTAAGCGGCAGCCGGTCCTCGCGACCGTCCGACGCGCGCACACGCGCTTCGGCGAATCCTGGAGTGCCGTCGGCTGCAAGGCGCGGAATCGCGTAGACGTCGTCGCGCCCCCGAAACAGCGAGCGGTAGGCCCGGACGAGCTCTTCCGGACCTCGCCGCGATTGCGACTGATCGGACGGAATTCCCGCGAGCGCAATTGGCGCTGCCGTCCCGTTCGCAGGCGTCGAAGGCCGCCAGCGGGGCGCGTCGATCGGGCGTCGGGTCGGGGTCTCGGGGGATCGCGGCGCAGGCGGGGAGGTGCTGAACGCGGGAAGCGCAGGCCGATCCTGATCGTCGAGTGTGCTTTCAGTCAGCGCCGCAGGTTCAGTACCGGTAGCGGCAGCGACCTGGTCGTCAGTCGCAACGCCGACTTCGGTTTCCGACTGATCGGAAACGCTTCCAGCCAATTGCCGCAAGCGCGCATTCTCGTCGCGAAGTCGGACAACCCCCGCGTGAACGCGGTCGATCATTCCCAACAGATCGTCGGTGTCCCTGCGCTCAGCCATCAGACGGTGGTCCCGGCCCGTTCCTCCTGCCCGTGCCAAACGGAAAACTCGTGCCGGCACGGCGAGATACCCTTCAATGACTATAGACCCTCAGGCAATGCGCCATACGAAGAGCGGCGACGTCGACTCTGCACGACCGGGGGCCACCCGAGGCTCGGCCAGCATACCAGAGATGCCTGAAAAGCGGTGAAGGCATTTCCTGACACGATCTGGCAGGATCGAAAGAATTGAGAAGGGCCACGGATCAAACGGATCTTACGGATCAAGACGGATCTGAACTGCATCAGTTTCAGATCCGTCTTGATCCGTAAGATCCGTTTGATCCGTGGCCCTTCTTCGGCTTCTCAGCCCTCGGACTTCTTCTCGCCCACGAACCAGTCGTCCCGATCGTCGAACAGCATATTGAAGGTAGTGAGCGACCCGTAGCACCGGGTGACGTATTGCTGCATGTCGATCTTCTCGGCATCCGATAACTTCTCAGCCGTGTTGATCTTCTGCTCGAGGACCCTGAGCCGGTCGCGAACCATAACGATCTTCTTGAAGAAGGTCTCGACCGGGATCTCCTTTTCCTGGAGACCCGGCCGGCCGGGCTTGAAGACGAGCGTTCCGCCTTCCCACTTCGTCCCGATGCGCGAGGGCTCGATGCCACCGGCGGCGGTGAGGAGGTCGCGAAGGGCTTCGACGAGCTCGGACGGGTCCATGGCAGCAATCTCCTGGGTCGAGTAGACGGGCGTTCGTCCCGAGTGTGGCCGTGCGGCCGGGGGCATCGGCGAATGGGAACCGACGGTTCGCGGCGTTTCGACGACGCCGCTCGACTGGGGCCTGAGCACGGCCGGCCGCGTGCGTTCTGGCAAGTAGCGATGCTCGCTGCCGCACGTGTTGCAGCGGACCCGCTCCGGCACCATCTCGCTCGCCATAGACAGGACCGTGTGCGTGAAGTCGCGCTTGCAGCGCGTGCACCAGGCGCCGATATCACCGCCTGGCCGTGGTCGCCGGAAAATCGACATCGCGGCCGCGATCCTACACGAAGTCAGGTTGCAGAGCGCAAGGCACGGCCGACCCTTCCGTTTCCCGGCGCGCATGGCGAGAATGCGCCGGATGACCGAGAACGACCTCGTCGAAGCCCTCAGCCGCGGTGATTATGCGTTTCTCGACGCAGGCTCGGGCGATGGCGATTCAACGGAGCGGTGCGAGCGGCGCTTCAGGCTCGGTAAGGGGCTCGGCATCGAACGGAATCCGGAGCGTGTCGAGACGGCGGTCGCAGCCGGACGTGCGGCGATGTGCGGGGACGCCCTTGCCATTGCCTTGCCGCCCAGGTGTGTTTCGTTCGTCGCGATGTGCGACTTTCTCGAACATCTGCCGGACGAACGGTTCGTCCGCCGGGCGCTGCAGACCTACGGCGAGGCTGCGCGCGACTTTCTGTTCATCCAGCACCCGACCTTCGAGAACGCCGACTACCTGGCGAATCTGGAGATGAAGGTGGCGTGGACCGACTGGACCGATCACCCGACAATGATGACGATCGCGGACTACCGGCGGATGTTCGCGAGCCTCGGGTGGCACGATGTCACGATCCATCCCATCGGTCCGATCCACGATTCGTTCCACCACGCCATCGTGCCGCTCTCCGCAAAGTCCGACGCCCCGGAATTCGATCCGGAGCTTCACTATCCGAAGCCGTTGATCGCCTTTGACAGACCGTTGTACGCCCGCTACGACATCTTCGTGCGTCTCAACCCGAACCTCGAAGAGGAGGAGTGGCGACGAATAACGGCGCCGGTGGACACGGTCGTGCAGGAGGGCGGCGACACGGTAGCGGCTTTCCGCCGCGATACGGCCCAGTGGCACGTGCGCTCGTCCGTGCTAGACGACGCCGGCCAGTCGGTTTTCCGGTTCGGTCCTCCCGGAACCCCGCTCACGCCGCTCTTCGGCGACTGGGACGGCGACGGAGTGGCGAGCCCGGGCTTCTACGATCCCGCTACCGGAGCGTTCCACCTGTCGAACGACCGGCTCGGCGGTTCCGTGACGATCAGGTTCGAGTTCGGCCCGATCGGTGGCCTGCCAGTCATCGGAGACTGGGACGGTGACGGCGCCGATGGCGTCGGGGTCTACGATCCCGGGATGGGGCAATTCTGGCTGCGGAACAAGCTCGACTACGGGGTCGCCGATCACGCCTTCGGGTTCGGCGCGTCCGGATCGTCGTTGGCTCCAGTCGCCGGCGACTGGGATGGGGATGGCGTCGACACGGTCGGCCTCTATTGCGCCGAGACGACGGACTTCTTTCTGGCGGGCGCGCACGCCGCGGGAGATGCCGAACGGATCCTGCGCTTCGGCCCGGCCGGCGCGGTGCCTGTCGTCGGAGACTGGGACGGCGATGGACGAGACGGAATCGGCGTGTACGTTCCGAAAGGCGCCCTTTGGCGGTTGCGTTGCGAACCGGCGGATGGCGTCGACGACGTGCGGTTCCGGTTCGGCCCCGAAAAGGCGGTTCCGCTGCGGGTGCGGGCTCCGAGAAAGCGGAAATGAACATTCAGTGAGACCGCGTTCGTACTTCCCCAGTCGGTCCGTGCCTCTGTGCCTCCGTGTCTCTGTGTGTAAAGCGGATTCGGAGCTTCGCACACAGAGACACGGAGGCACGGAGGCACCGAGACACGCAACTTCTCAGGTGACGGGATTTCAATGAGCTCAAGATCAATTTTTGCGGCCGTACTCGCACTCCTTTTCTGCGCCACGCTCGTTCCCGCGTACCAGCTGAACGAGACGCAGCAACGCGACAAGCGCGACGTAGCGTTCATAGTTACCGTCGACAAAGGCGCCGACATACCGCGCGTCCACATCGAAGTCGTCTTCGAGGGCGACGCCGATGGCGAGAGCGGGATCTCGCTGCCTAGCTCCTGGGGCGGCCAGGACAATCTCGAGGGTGCGATCCGGAACCTGAAACTCCTGCCCGCGTCGGCCAGGCTCGTCGACACCGACACGTCGCACGTCAAGAAGATCACGCACAATCCGAAGGCACAGCTGCGGATTCAGTACGAGCTCGTGCAGGAAACCCCGGGCCCTGCGAAGGCGGGTCGCGGCTCCGGGTATCGCCCGCTGCTCCAGCCCGAGTACATACACTGGATCGGTCACGGCGGCTGGGTGTTGCCGGATTGGCCCGACGACGAGGTAGTGAGGATCACCTTCGCCTGGAAGGGATTGCCCACTTCTTGGACCGTCGCCAACAGCTTCGGTTCCTCGAATGTATGGCAACGCGTCGAGGCGACGGTGTCCGACTTCAGCCACGCCGTGTTCATGGCAGGTGACTTCAGGATCCGGAAACTCGACGTCGCCGGCCGCACCGTCGTCGTGGCAATGCGCGGTGCCTGGAAGTTCACCGACGAGGCATTCGCCGATCTCGTCGCGCGAATCTTCCGCGTGGAACGCGACTTCTGGAACGACCACAGCCGACCGTACTACCTCGTCTCGCTCATTCCTCTCGAGGGCCCGCCCTCTTCACTGTCGATCGGCGGAACTGGCCTCGTCGACTCGTTTGCCACGTTCGTGACGACGAACGCCGAGCTGCCGCAGCTGCGCTTCCTGCTCGCGCACGAGCTGTTTCACGAGTGGAATCCGCAGTCGCTCGGCAAGGTGGAAGAGCCCGAGCGGGGGATGTACTGGTTCACGGAGGGCTTCACCGACTACTACACGTTCGCCCTCCTGCGACGCAGCGGCCTGCTGACGGACGACGAATACGCCGAGCACTACAACGAGCTGTTGCGCGAGTACTCGCAATCGGCGGTGCGCAACGCGACGAACGAGCGAATCCTCAAGGACTTCTTCTCGGACGAGGCCGTCGGCCGATTGCCCTACTGGCGGGGTGCGTTGCTCGCCATGCGCTGGGACGCGAGGATCCGGGCGAAGTCGGCCGGCAAGTCGTCGCTCGATGCGGTAATGCTGAAGCTGTTCGAGGATGCGAAGCGCGACAGGCAGCGCGTCGTGACGAACGCGATGATTGCCGGTCTAGTCGAGCCGCTCGCCGGGGGTGACGTGATGGCAGAGATCACGGCGCACGTCACAAATGGCGAGACGATCGAGCCGGCGCCCGACGGGGCGGGTCCGGGATACGAGCTCGTGCGCGTCGAGATCCCAGTGTTCGAGCTCGGGTTCGATCTCGAATCGCTGCTTCAGAAGAAGGTCATTGCCGGCGTGGTGCCGGGGTCGGCCGCGGAGCGTGCCGGGCTAAGGAATGGACAGGTGCTCGTTCAGCGAAAGCCGATCCACATCACCGATCCGACGAAGCCGGTCGAGATGACGGTGAAGGACGGGGAAGTCGAGCGTTCGATCACGTACCTGCCGACGGCGGCGAAGGGGCCGATCGTGCCGCAGTACCGGAAGCGGAGCTAGAGGGAAGAAGGCGTAGCCGTACAGAGAACGCATCACAGAGGGCACAGAGTCAAACAGGTCTGACAAGAGTTCTTACTCCGTGATCTCTGTGACTCTGTGCACTCGGTATGGCCACGCCGTCTTCCCCTACTCCTCGTCGTCGTCGTCCGCGATGCCCTCGACCGCCGCAAGCTCGATCAACAGCGGTGAGGCGCCGGCCGGCAGCTCCTCGACCTCTCGCAGCTTGCGCTCCATCGCCCGCGTACGCCGCGAGGTCTCGTCGATTGTGTTCGTCGCCGTCGTGAGCTGCTTTTTCACCCGAGACAGGACGTCGCCAAATCGCTGGAACTCTGACTTCACCGCACCGAGTACTTCCCAGACCTCGCTCGACCGCTGCTCGATCGCGAGCGTCCGGAATCCCATCCGCAGACTGTTGAGGATTGCGGCAAGGGTCGTCGGTCCCGCCACGACCACAGAGCACGAGAGGTGCAGCTCTTCGACGAGCCCCGGCTGGCGCAGGACCTCCGCGTACAGGCCT
>CAZQBW010000017.1:0-39891 GCA_964591515.1 uncultured Clostridia bacterium | reverse complement strand
GACAGCGGAGCGGTCGACTCAGCAGGCCAAACTCCAGTCGACCGCTACGCGGTCGATCGCCCCTACGGGGCTCTGTTCCGAGTGGCCGTGATACCCACGGCTTGCGCCGTGAGCTCGGGCTGTTTCGCGCCGGCGGCGCTATGCGGAACCGAAGTTCCTTGGCTGCCGCTTGTGAAATGCTGCAGCGAGTCCATTTGCCAGGACTTTCACTTCCGCTTACGAATAGCCGCAACGAGTCCAGATGACAGGACGCACGGCGTTTTGGCGTCTAATCTCATGACTCGGAGACCGACTCGGGTTCGGTTGTTCGCAAAGGAGGTCAGCCCATGCCAGCCATTCCAGCTACGATCAATGGCGTGAACGTGGTGTTCGCGCCGAACGTCAACAACGACGTGACGTCTCGCGTGGTCACCGCGCTCAGGGCGGTGATTCTGCCGGGGGTAGACTTCTCGCAGAGCCGCGGAGATCAAACGCAGAGACGCAAGGAAGAAAAAACAGCTCAGGAGGTTAAGCAAATCTAACACTCGACTAGAATCCCGTTGTGGTGCTCCCACGCTCCGGAGTATAAGTGCGTACAGTAGCTGTCCAACTCCGTAACTCAATGAATAACGGGAGATCAACGAGCTCCCATGACTCGCCCCTCCGAGCGTTCCGCCGTAGCCCTTGTCCGGGAATGTGGCTTAAGCACAGATCCGTCGGCGTGGACTGAGTTCGTTGACACCTTCAATCGGCGTATCGTGGCGGCGGTGATTCGCGAGCGCCGGCTGCGGGGGCTTGCAACGGACTCGTCGGCGGCAGATGCCGTCAGCGATCTCGTGCAGGACGTGTATCTCCGAATTCTGGCGAACGACCGTCGGGCGCTTCGCGATTTTCGTGGCGAGACCGAAACGGCGGTCTTCGCATACCTGGCCCGCATCGTCCGCGCCACCGTCGGCGACCGCACACGTCGCGATTCGAGTCGCAAGCGCTCGGCACGAATCGTTCCGATCGATGCCGGAGCAGGCGGAGACGGTTCGGCTCCGCTCTCGGAGCTTCTACCGGCTGGCGACGGCAGCTCGCCAGACCGGCAGATGCGGGAGCGTGCGGTGCCGGGACGGCTGCGCGAGTTGCTCGCGGGTGGCGGGTTTCCGAATCCGGAGCGCGACGCTCTCGTCTTCGAGCTTCACGTTCTGGAAGGGCTGTCAGCGCGCGAGATTGCGGGAATTCCAGCGCTCGAACTCTCGCTGTCGGCTGTGGAGGGCGTCCTGCGGCGGACGCGGGAACGCCTTCGCGAACGGCTCGGAAACGTGCCCGACCTGTCGGCTTAGAGACACGGACTGCGTCTTCATGAGTATCGACGACAACAACGAACAGCCGGATCAATACACCGCATGCGCGGCGGAAGGCCGGACGCTTGCCTGGTTCGAGGGCCGCCTGGATTCAGGCGAAGCGCTCGAAGCGGAACGCCATGCAGCCGAATGCGCAACCTGCCGGGAGACGCTCGCGATGATTGCCGGTTTCACGTCCGATTCTCTCGACGACAGCGAATCCGAACTGCTCGAGGCCGTCAGCGAGCGAACAGCCAACGCGGCGATTGCGCTCGGTCGCGGCAGCAAGGCGTCGCGACCGTCGACGATCGTCATCGGACCTGCCGAGGCCTCGAGTCAGACCTGGTTCGGCTTGCCGCGCTGGATGGCAGCGGCAGCGGTGCTCGCCATCGCGGCCGGAGCGCTCGCCGTAGTCTGGTTCGGACGCGGGCCGTCGGATCGCTCGCTCGATCGAGGTGAACGGCTGCTCGCCGAGGCAACGTCGACGTCTCGGCCGACGACGTTGCGCGTCAGTGGCCTCGCGTATGCGCCGGCGCGCGTGACGCGGGGAGTCGAGAGCGAGAACGCCGATCGGCTCGAGGCCGCAAGAGCGCTGCTGGCCTCGGCCGTTGAAGCCGATCCTTCCCCGGAGGCACGTCACGCGCTTGGTCGGGCACTGATCGCTTCGGGGGACGCGATTGGCGCCGTCGAACAGCTCGGCCTGGCGAGTCGCGCTCGACCGTCCGATGCGGCAATCCTGTCGGACCTGGCGGTCGCGCGATCGCTGGCGGGTGACTCGCGCGGCGCTCGGGCCGATCTCGAGCACGCGCTGCGGATCGACCCGAATCGACAGGAGGCGCTCTTCAACCGGGCGGCGCTACGCGCGCGGGATGGAGACCGCGCTGGTGCCCGCGAGGATCTGGAACGATTGCGGCGAATCGATCCGTCGTCGCCGTGGGTGTCTGACGCGGAACGGCTCGTGGAGGAATCGCGTGCGCCCGCAGCGTGACGAAATGAATCCATCGGCTCGTGCATCGAGCGCCGTGACTCTGCACGGCGTAACGCCGATCCGGTCGATTCTCACGCTCGCCCTGGCGGCGGCGCTTGGGGCCGGAGGCGCACTGGTCGTCGATCGGGCGACATCACG
Source organism: uncultured Clostridia bacterium (assembly GCA_964591515.1). Taxonomy (GTDB): domain Bacteria; phylum Acidobacteriota; class Blastocatellia; order UBA7656; family JADIYM01; genus JADIYM01. The sequence goes on along the minus strand of CAZQBW010000017.1, from coordinate 37,458 downwards.
AGACGGGCATGCAGGAGAATCGACGGTCGTAGACCTGCTCGACGGCCGTCGCGTCGCGAATGGAAGGCTGACGGGAGGCGCGCCGTTTGCGGAGTACGCGGGGCCGGTACGTCCGCGGATGCGCGGCGGCACGCTGAAGGCGCAGGATGAGCGTGAGATTCCGGCTTCAGAGCGGCGTCGCGTACGAGCTGCCCACGTTCTTGCGGAAGGCGTAGAGCGACCGACGGGGACGTCGCTTCACGATGTCGGAGTGTTGAGGCTTTCCGAGGGTCGGTACCGTTTGGCGAGCGCGACGCTCGAGCGAGCGCGCGAAGCGGCGCCCGGCGATGCCAGAATCGCCGCGGATCTCGCGGTCGCGTTGCTCGAGGAGGCGATGGCCGAGGACGTGCCGAGGCTCGCGGCACGGGCGCTCGGAGTGGCCGATGAGGCGATTGCGCTCGATCCGTTCGTCGACGAAGCGTGGTTCACCCGCGCGGCGGCGCTCGAGCACCTGTGGATCGGTCCGGCGGCGGTTCAGGCGTGGTACGACTACCTTGGCCGTGACGAGGCGAGTCCGTGGGCGGCGGAAGCGCGCCGCCGCGTGTGTGCGCTAGAGCGGCTGGCGGACCCGTCGGTTCATGTCGAGGCGCGTCGACGATTCGAGACTGCGATTGCCGGGAGTGACGTCCAAACGGCCGAGGCCGTCGTTCGCGAGTATCCAGCGGAGGCTCGACGCGTCGGGATGGATCGACTCTTCAAGGACTGGCCGGCGGCCGTCAACGGGGGGAATGAGTCCGATGCGCGACGACTCCTTTCCGAGCTGCAAGTTGCCGCCGACGCATTCTCAGGCGTCCTCCAGGATCGCTTTCTTGACGATGCCGTCGATTCGATCGGATCGTCGAGCAATGAAATCGATCGGAAGAGACTTGCGGACGCACTGTCGGAATACGGCAGCGGTCGAGAGGCATTCCGGCGGGGCGACGTGCGGGTGGCCTCGACGCATTTCGGAGAGGCAGCCGCGCGGCTGAGAGCTGCACGCTGCGAGGCCGGAGCGTCACTGGCCGAATTCGATCTCGCGCGATGCGAGATTTACAGCCGCGATTACGATTCAGTGCTCAGACGGCTCGAGACGCTTCGTCCGGTGGCCGAGCGGAGCGGTTATCGCCATCTTGCGGCGCGTGCCTGGTGGGTATCGGGCTACGTCCACGCGGTGCGATACGAAGTTGCGCCGGCGCTTGGCCAGTTACGGCGCGCGCTCGACGGGCTCGATGCGACCGGCGACGTCGAGGGCTCCGCGATTGTCGGCTTGCTCCTGGCCGAGACGAGTCATTGGTACGGACTTGGTGACGATGCCTCGAGTTTCAGCCGTCGTGCGCTTGCGGCGTTGTCGCGGCTCGGGCCGTCGGGACAGGCGTCGATCGGATTCGCGGGAGTCGCGATTCTCGCAGGAGCAGATGGCGAAGCAAGCGCGTCGAGGTGTCTGCTCGATTGTGCGGAATCGGTTGCCGCGTGCGCGGGTGATCGTTCAAGTGAAGCCGCGGCGACCGGCCTCCGTGCCGTCATGCACTCGCGCGGCGGCGACAGGGTCGCGTCGACGGCAGACATTTCGCGCGCGCGAGATGCGATTTCGGCGATCGGCGATCCGGTACTTTCCCGGCTTACCGGCCGAGAAGTGGATCTGTGTGACGCCGAAGTGTGCGTCAGCGACGCGCCGGATCGGGCTGTCGAGCTGCTAACGGATGTGCTTTCTGCCTACGAAGGGACGAACGACCGCGTGCGGACGGTGCAGTGTCTGCGGCTGAGGGCGCTGGCGCATCAGGCGCGCGGCGAGGAGGAGGCCGCGCGCGTGGACCTTGACGCTGCGGTACGGGAGCTCGAAGAACAGCGCAGGCGACTGCGAGGTGCAGAGATGCGCGCGACGCTCGGAGCCGAAGCGGATGCGGTTTTCGAAGCGATGGTCGAGGCGCGCCTCGATCGGCTCGCGGACCCGGACGGAGCATTCGATTGCCTCGAGCGCAAGCGGACGTGGGAACGGATCGAGCGCGAATCCGGGCAGCCGCTCTCCACTTCCGGCGTCGCGGCGGAGATGGAAGCTCGCGAGACGCTGCTCGTGTACTCGGCGCGGGCCGGAGCATTGACGGTCTGGGCGATCGATCGGAATGGAGCCACGCTGGAGCGGAAGGCGATTGGCGCCGCTCGAATCTCGGAGCTCGCCGAGCGTTTCCGGCGCGGCGTCGAGCACGGAGAGCCCTCGGAGCTGTCGCAGCTTTCCGGGCCGCTCATCGAGGCGCTCTGGCGTCCCGTGGAAGGCCGGATTCCGGAGGGAGCGACCGTGGTGGTCGTGGGCGATGCCGCGATTCGCAATCTGCCGTTCGGAGCACTCGTGGACGCGCGGTCGGGCCGGTACCTGATCCAGCGGAATGCGTTTGCGGTGGCGCGTTCGGTGAGGGATTTCCTGCGGCGAGGCGAGTCGACGGTAGATTCGCAAGGAACCGTCCTGGTGGTCGGGGATCCGGATTTCGATCCGGGCCTGCATCCGGGACTCGTCCGTCTGCCGCGCTCCGCAGACGAGGCCCGCGCCGTGGCGTCGATGTACGGGAATGCGCGCGTGTTGCTGGGTGGGGAAGCTACCGTCTCGGCGTTCCGGGCTGAGGCCGGACGATCGGCGGTCATCCATTATGCGGGCCACGCGGTGGAAGAAGTGGGGGAACATCGTGATTCCGCGTTGTTGCTGACGGGAGGGGCGCTCCCGAGCTCCGAGGTAGCGAGGATGCGGCTCGGTGGTGTGAGGCTCGCGGTGCTTGCGGCCTGTGGAACGTCCGCTGCCGGGTTCGAGATGTTTGGAGGCACCGGTAGTGCGTCATTGGCCGAGGCGTTTCTCGATGCGGGCGCCGGGGAGGTCGTCGCGAGTCATTGGGCGGTCAGCGACGATGCGACGGCCGAAATGCTCGTGGAGTTTCATCGGCGGTTGCGGGGCGGCGAGAGTGCCGCGGCGGCACTGCGCGAAGCGGTGCTGTCGGTGATCGGCGGTCCGGACGGCGGTGGAGTGCCTCCGCGGGACTGGGCTGCGTTTGAGGTAATCGGCTGAGACGTCGTCGACCGGACAATTTTCACTAGGAGGCAAATGATGGCGTTTGAACTGTTCATCCGATTCGAGGGCTTCTTCGCGTATCTTCCGCAAAGCGGACACGCGGCGACCGATGTCGTCTTTGTGCAACCGAGCGCATCCCATGCCAAACATATTCCGCGCGTGAATCTCTGCCATGGGAACCTGAAAAAGGGCGACAAGTCGTTTCGGCTAAACGAGCATGACATCGAGCTTTGGGATGGACCGAAGCACGTCTTCGGTTCGAGCGTTTCGGGACAACATGAGTTTCATGGCCTCCCGAATCTCACACCGTTGTTCGATCGTCGCGAGCTCAAAGACGGACTCAAGCAACCTCTTGGTCCTATTCCAAAGGTCGCCAGTGCACGCTTTCGAATCGTCGATGGGGCAATCCGGACGTCAAAGTGGACAGATGATGAGTGGTATCTGAAAGTCGAGAATGGTGATGGTGTGCCGACGCGAATTGGACGACTCGCGCTTGAAATTGAGTACGTACGAGAGATCACCTCTCCAACGGCAACGCTTGTATTCAGAGTTGGCAAGAAACGAGAGGTCATGGAGTTTGGCCCTGATGGAGATACGGCCATTGTCCAGTTTCTCAACGTGTCGCAGCACAATCCCAAGCTCGGCAAGGGCACCGTTCAGTCACCTCACTTTCGCGCCGTCTACGAACTTCTCAAGTGCGCGGAAGGACTTCCCCAGTACAATCTCGTTAGGCTGGGCGAGCAGGCAATGGGTCTGCATCTTCCGTGTGTAGGCGGGTGCACATGCTGAGAGCGGAGCCGCGACGTAGCCTCTGCGTCCTTGCATCTTCCTTGGCGCCTTTGCGAGAAACTCTTCTGCACTCCAGAAGAATTTCTCGCAAAGGCGCAAAGGGCTGACGCAAAGGCGCAAAGGAATAGTCGAATTCGAGTTGTCGGTGGCGGACCAGCCGGCGGACCGCTCCGCTATCCTCCCACCAGCCCCGCCACCCGCTCCACGATCTCGAATGCCGCCCGCGGATGCGCGAGCCTGGCCACCGCCGCCTTCATCCCCGCAAACCGCTTCCTGTCCTCCAGCAACCGGTCGATCTTGTGCGCCAGCACCGGCAGGTTGTTGCACCGGATCGCCGCGCCCTCCTCGAGCAGGTGATCCGAGTTCCGTTCCTCCTGCCCCGGAATCGGATTCACGATCACCATCACCAGCCCCCGCGCCAGCGACTCGGACGTCGTCAACCCTCCCGGCTTTCCGACGATCAACTCCGCCACCGCCATGAACTCGTCCATCTCGGTCGTGAACCCCACGACCTTCACCGGATTCGACCCGGCCGGCAGCTTCGACGTGACCTTCGCGAGCCTTGCGCGCAGCTCCTCGTTCTTCCCGCAGATCGCCACGATTTCGACCGGGTGACGCACCTCCACGAGCGACTGCAGCATGTGCTCGACAGGCCCGACTCCGAAGCCGCCGGCCGACATCAGAATCGTCGTGCGCGCCGGATCGAGCCCGTGCTTCGCACACAGCGCCGCCCGGTCCTTCTTCTCCGCAAACAGCGGATCGATCGGAATCCCCGTCACCGCGACCTTGTCAGCCGCAACCCCGAGTTTCTCGAGGTGGACCTTCGTCTCGTCGAGCGCGACGAAGTACTGCTCGAAGTGATGGCAGAGCCACATCGCGTGCACGTCGAAGTCCGTCACGACGATCGCCTGCGGACACTCGAGCTTTCCCTTGGCCTTTAGCCACGACACGATCTCGGCCGGCAGGAAATGCGTGCAGACGATGACGTCCGGATCGTACTCGCGGACCATCTTGCGAAAGGGCCCGGTGTTGAGACGGTCGACCATGAGCCGGCGCCGCTCCTTCCGCCACGGCGTGTCGAGCGCATCGTAAAGCCATCCGAGGACCTCGGGCGCGCTGTTTACCATCTCGATGTAGGCCTGCGCGTACAGCTTCCTGAAGACCTTGTTCGTGTATTCGAGCGTGTCGACGTGCCGGACTTCACGCGCGACGCCGGATTGGGAAAAGGCCTTCTCGAGAGCCTGCGCGGCGCGGACGTGGCCGGCGCCCGCTGACGCCGAGAGGAGCAGGACGCGATTGATCATCGATGGGTCTCCTGGTCGGATGAAGAGGTGCACGGATCGAGTGATCGTGCGGTTACGGCGGATCTGACCACGAAACGCCGGCCGGTGTCATCCGCCGAATCGGCGTCCCGCAAATCGCCACGATGCTCGCGAAGATGCCACGCAATGGACTGCGACGCAGACAGGACCATGCCGATTCGGTGTATCGTCTCGCCCGATGCCGGCCGGGTCGAATTCAGACCCGCAATACGGCGAAACACGAATGCAATATACGTCGGCACAACTCCTCGATCTAACGCGTCGGGTGCGCGAGGCCGCCATTGCACTTGGCGACTCGATCGCCGGACTGCCTTCGTACGTTGTACCGGCGCTCGTCCTGGCTGCCTCGCTTGCGGTGCTCTTTTCGCGCAGGCCGGACGCGTTCCTCAACCCGCAGTTCTACGCGGAGGACGGAGCGTTGTGGTTCGCGCGCGCCTACAACATCGGCGCATTCTCGGCGCTGCTCATCCCCGACGCGGGATACCTGCAGGTCCTGGCAACCGGCACGGGAGCGCTTGCCGTCCTGTTTCCGGTCTCGCTAGCGCCGGTGGTGTTTGTCATCGTGGCGGCACTCGTCGAGGCTGCGCCAGCGGTCTTTCTGGCGACTCGAAGGGCATCGCAACTGATCCCTGGTCTTGCGCCGCGGCTCGCACTCGCCTTTGCCTACCTCGCGCTTCCGAACGTGTGGACGAACTCGGTCGTGGTGACGTATGCCTCGTGGCGTCTGGCCCTCGTGGCATTCCTGCTGCTCGTGACCCGACCGCGGGGACGGTGGGGGTACGTGCTCGACGGATGTGTCGTTGCATTGTGCGGTCTCGGCAGCCCGCTCATTCTGTTCCTGCTGCCCGTCGCGATCCTGCACGCGGTCGTGCGGCCCGCCGAAAGGTCCGTGCCCTTTCTGGCTGCGGCGACACTCACGAGCGCAGTCCAGCTCTGGTATCTGTCCGCAAGCGCAGGCGCTCGCCCCAGCGTTCCGCTGGGCGCAAGTGTCGAAGCCCTTGGCCGGATTCTCGTCAACCAGACTGTCTACGCGCTGCTTCTGGGGAGGAGCGGTTTCTCAGCCGGAATCGAGCGATGGCCGTGGCTGGATTACCCGTTGTCGGTCGGCGTCGTTTCCGTCGCACTGCTGTCCCTGCTTGCAGTCGTTGCAGTGCGGGGTCCGTATGCATTCCGACTGTTCCTCATGTACGCCGGCATCGTGCTCGGCGCCACTCTCGTTTCGGCAACTGTTACCGGACCGACCCAGTGGGAATCTCTCAGTCACCCGGGCGCGGGTGCACGCTACTTTCTCTTCGGCATGCTCTCGGTCGTTTTCGCGCTCGGCTGGCTCGCGACGCGGAACTCGCTCGTTGCGAGAGCCGCGGGAATCTCGGCACTAGCGATCATCCTGTTCACGGGAGTTCGAGCCGACTGGCGCCACCACGCCCAGCCGAAACATGACTACGAGTCGTTCGCACGCGAGCTCGAGAGCGCGCCTCCCGGAACAGTGCTCGAGACGCCAATCGAACCTCCGGGCTGGACTGTGAAACTCGTGAAGCGGTGAAGTCCGCTACGCGGTACGGCGCTCTTCGGAACGGGATCCTGTTCGCAACCGCGAGCGGGTCTGAAACGTCGACCGCGCTCCTAATGGCGAGGCCATAAGATTTTTTACAAATTCTGTTGGTAAATACCCGCACAGGACGCTCGCAAAGTTGTGCGACTTGACCAATCGGCGTAACCTGTAGCCAATCCCGGTAGGCACTCCGTCTGGATCAACTCGATCCCTCGCAACTGCGAGATCCGCCTCCGTTCGGCTAAGGCGCCCCGCCATCTCGGAAAGGTCGGTCAAAGTCGGCCGTACCGCCGATGCGGTGGTACTCCTGCGGTGTCGATGACATCGCCGAACTCACCTCGGTAGATCGGAGAACTTCGTGCGAATCCTGCTTTATAACCCGGACAACGGGATCACCCGCAATTTTCAGCCTCATCTGTGGATGTTCCTTCTTCAGGCCCTGACGCCGCCTGGCCATGACGTCGTGCTCATTGACGGCAACACGAGCGCGATGACCGAAGACGAACTTGCGAAGTACGTCATCGACGAGAAGATCGACCTGGTCGGAATCGGTGCGATGACCCGCATGGTCGCAAAGGCTTACAGGATGGCCGACGCCGTCCGTCGGACCGGCGTTCCGGTAGTGATGGGTGGACCGCACGTGACCGAGATGCCGGACGAGGCACTCGGCCGCGACGGCGGCACGCGTCACGCCGATGCCATAGCGGTCGGCGAAGCCGACCTCACGTGGCCGCGAATCGTCGCCGATGTCGAGCGCGGTGAGCTGCGCGACGTCTACGAACCCGTCGACGAGAACGGCGTCGAGAAGAAGCCCGATCTTCAGCCCTACCCGGCGATTCCGTGGGAGAAGCTCGACCTTTCGCAGTTCAATCTCGTGCCGAAGTTCGCGCGCCGGATGCTGCGCGACGTCGGTGGCGGCTGGGGCTCGCTGCGGTTGATCCCGATCGAGTCGGGCCGCGGCTGTCCGTACGGCTGCGAGTTCTGCACCGTGACCGGCTTCTTCGGCGATTCGATCCGGTTCCGTTCGAACGAGAGCATCGTCGACGAACTGCTTCGCCTCAAGAGCCGCGCTCGTCAGGAACACGGACAGATCGCGGTCTTCTTCGTCGACGACAACTTCGCGATCAGCGTGAAGCGCACAAAGTCACTGCTTCGCGACATCATCGCGGCCGACGCACAGTTGCCGTGGGTTGCGCAGATCAGCGCGAACCTGCTGCGCGACGAGGAGCTCGTCGACCTGATTTCAGAGGCCGGCGGCAAGTGGATCTTCATCGGGATGGAGTCGATCGATCCGGTGAACCTCGCCGACGTCAGCAAGGGCTTCAACAAGCCCGGCGAGTACGCCGGAGTCCTCGACAGGCTCGCGAAGCGCAACATCTACGCGATCACATCCTTCATCTTCGGAATGGACAACGACACGCCGGGTGTTGCCGAGAGAACGCTCCAGCAGGTTCGATCGTGGCCCCCGGGACTGCCGGTTTTCGGCCAGCTCACTCCGTTCCCGGCGACGCCACTCTACGAGCGGCTCCAGAAGGCGGGCCGGTTGACGCGTCCCACGCACTGGATGGATTTCGCTCCGTTCCAGATGGCGCACACGCCGCTCAAGATGACGATTCCGGAGGCACAGGTCGAGGTCGATCACGCCTGGTCTTCGTCGTACAGCCCCGAGGCCACGGCGCGGGCGATCGATGCGATCGCCGACCATCCGCTCGGGTATCGGATCAGCCACCTCCTCGCCCGCCTCTGTTTCCGCGGAATCTACTTCCCGCAGATGAACGCGTGGGCGTGGGCAAAGGTGATCGGACAGAACCGTCGCGTCATCGGACGACTCGCCAGGGAATCGTGGGTCGCCTACCGCCGCCACCGCGCAAGCGTCAGACGTCCGCCCATGACGCAGATGGAGCCGATGAACACGGACCAATGAGGTCCGTGTCCGTCGGTCGTCATCCTCGAACTAGGTAGACGAGACCTCGACGAGCTTCTCGGGGTCTCGACGCCTGCGGTCCCGAAACGCACTCCGGGCGGCGCCAATCTTGATCGACGCGCGGAACAGCGTTCCGACCTGGATTCCAATCGGAAGCCGGTGCTGTGCGATCGCGTGCAGTCCGGCCGACGCTATGCAGCCGCACTGTGAGCAGTCAGGGTTGCCACCGAACTGGCACGGCGTGATTTTCGTCGTCAGGTCCGCCGAAATGGTGGCGGTCGACTGTGCGAACACGCAGTCTTCAGGTGATTTCGGCGGCTCGATGTAGGACGCGATGAGGCTCTCGGCCATGTCGAGTTTCGGGAAGCGTTTGCGCAACTCGATGAGCTCGGCCGCAACCCGCTTGCGATCCAACGACGTCAGACGCTCGCTCGATACCTCGCCGCGCTGCGGAGTGTAGAGACTCATCCACACTTTCTCTACCTCGGGTCGAGCCGACCAGAACTCCATGAACTCCTGGAGGTAGCCTTGGCGAGCCAGCATCTGCCGCGTGACCGTGCAGTGGACAGTGATCTTGCAGCCTTCGATGTTGCGAAGGATTCGGTCGTAGGTTGCGGGCTTGCGCCGCTCGTCGTGTTCCGGCTGCAGACCATCGATCGACACCGAGACTGAAATGTGCGGATTCGCCGTCCATTCGGCGGGAATCTTGCGAAAGGCACTCGTGACGATCTGACAGTGGATGCCGCGTGCGGTGAGCATCGGCAGCAGCTGTTCGAGCTCGAAAAGCCGGACCATCGGGTCACCCCCGACGATCGAGAGGTGAAGAGGCCGATGTTCGTCGACGAGGGCCATCACGCCGTCGATCAGTTGCTGACCCTTGAAATCGCGGACCTCGCGCAGGGTCAGGCCCGTACCGAGGTGTTCGTCGTTGTAGGCATAGCAGCCGGGGCACGAGAGGGGGCATTCGCGCGTGATCTCGATTGAGAGCGACGGCGCCCGGCCCGACAGGATGCGCCCCCAGGCGCGCATGACGTCTCTGGTCTTCACGAAAACTCCCGCCGAAAGTCGCCGGTACGGTTGATGAATCCGTGTCCTGGCGACGTGCGCTGCGGACATACCGTTTCGGCGGATGAACGCCCGTCGAGCGGGCGGGGACTGAAGGTGTCGTTGGTCGAGCCCGACGCGACGCCGTCAGCGAGTCAATGCGGGAGCCAGTGGTCCCTTCGAAACGACGGAATGCTACCACAGGCGCCGGGCGGGCAGCTTTCGACGGAAAAAAAGAAAGCACGCGGATTGAGCGGATCCAGCGGATCAACGCGGATCTGAAATGACAATCAGATCCGCATCATTCGCCCAATCCGCCGGATCCGCGTTGCTCTCCGGTTCGGGCGCTGCCGTCGAGAGACGCTGTTCGTACTCGTCCTTACATCCTTTTACAGTCAATCGTGGCGTGCGCGCGTAAGAGCTTCGATCCACATCCGCCGCCGGAGCCGACTCATATGCCTCATCCGCCCTGTCTTCAGCGCCTCATCGCGACGATCGTGGTCGTCATCGCGCTGGCCACGTCAGTTGTCCGTACCACGACCGCACAGACCGCGGGCGCAGCCGTCCGCGATCCCATCGAGGGTCGTTGGCTCGGCAAGGTCGGTTTTCCCGAGGATCGCGTCGACATCGGTCTCGAGTTCAAGCTCGACGAGAAGGGAGAGCTCGCTGTCTACCTGTACCAGCCGGTGATGAACTTCTACGGCCTGAAGCTCGGCAATGTGAAGCGCCAGGACGGCCGCTACGTCGCGCCGGACGTCCCGATCGATCTCGCGCTCACGGGCGAGAAGCTCGAGGGAACCTACTTCGCTCTCAAGGCGCCAATTGCGCTCGAACGCACCGGGAATCTCCCGGCGGAGGCCCAGGTGCCGGACTTGCCCGCGAGTTCCGGACCGAAGTGGCAGGTGAAGCTCGGCGGCGCCATCTACGCGCCGGCCGCGGTTCGAGGAGGAGTCGCCTACGTCGGAACGACGGGTGGCATGTTCTACGCAATCGATCGGCGCGACGGCGCGTTCGTCTGGGCGTTCGCGGCTGGCCGTCCGATCTTCGGCGGAGCCCTTGCCACGGACGATCACGTCTATTTCGTCTGCGACAACGGATACCTCTTCAAGCTGGAACGGGCGACCGGCAAGGAGGTCTGGCGCTACGACCTTGGGGACTCGCGCGTGGGCAGAGTTCTCGAGCATCAGGTGGTCGCGAACTCGGGCGGCTTCGACTTTGACCACTCGTCGCCACAACCGCTTCTCGACGCCGGCGTGGTCTACGTCGGCTCCGGCGACGGTCGGATGCACGCCGTGGATTCGGCAACTGGCAAGGCAGTGTGGACGTTCGAGGCGAAGGGGAAGATCCGGACCGATGCGGTGTTGGCCGGAGAGCGCGTCGTCTTCGGAACACTCGACGGAGTCGTGTACGCGGTCGCGCGCGATGGCGGCCGCGAAATCTGGAAGAAGGAGACCCGAGCAGAGATCACCGCGCCGCCCGCTCTCATAGACGGCCGGATCATCGTCGGCAACCGGGGCGGATTGCTCGCGGCACTCGACGCGGCCACGGGCGCTACCGTGTGGCGAATGCTCTTCTGGGGGTCGGCGGTCGAGTCGACAGCGGCGCCGCTCGACGGCAGCCTGTTCTGCATAGGCTCGTCCGACATGCGACGTGTCAGCGTCATCGATGCGAAGGACGGGCGCGTCGTCTGGCGGACGGACGTGTACGGATGGGCGTGGCCACGACCCGCAGTGGCCGGAAATCGGATCTACTGCTCGGTTCTCGGTACGAGTCCGTACGAAATCCGGCATCAGGGATCGCTCGTGGCACTGGATCGCGACACGGGCCGGATCGTCTGGAGGTGGGTGATGCCCGAGTGGCCGGGGTCGCTTCTGAACGGATTCGCCGCCTCTCCGGTCGTCGACGGCGACGCGATCATTGTGGGAGGACTGGACGGGTCGCTCTATGCGTTCCGTGCGGTCTGACAGTCCACAGATTTCCACGGATGAACACAGATCTGATCTGTTTCATCTGTGTTGATCTGTGGACTCTCCCGCAGTCCCGCTTATGTCGCCATCAATTTAATTGTGTTGACGCATTCGACATCGGCGTCTATCTTCGCCTCCACGACGCGAGTCGAGAACGAAATGAAACAGATGTGTCCCACCCCGATGTGTTGTTGCGCGATGCGCTCGATGGAGCGCCCGCCGCGGGGGGCATGCGTGTAGGGTCGTCACCGAACGACCGATGAGTCACGAAACACCCACTCCGGCGGATCGCCGGGGTGGGTGTTTTGGCGTTTTGGACAACGTCGCGCCTGTACCCGACAGCCGGAAAGCGAAGCACGGGAGCAGGATGAGATGCGACACGAACACGGACATGTCTGGCTGATAGGCGCCGGCCCCGGCGACCCCGGACTGTTGACGCTTGCGGCGGCCCGGGCGCTCGAGAGAGCGGACGTCGTCGTCCACGATGACCTGGTCAGCACCGAAGTGCTGGCGCTCGCGCGTCCGGGCGTCGAGTACGTGCCGGTCGGCAAGCGGGCGGGGCTTCCTTCGACGAGGCAGGCGGACATCACGGACCTTCTCGTCCGTCGTGCCCTCGCAGGTGACCGCGTCGCGCGTCTGAAAGGCGGCGACCCGTTCATCTTCGGCCGCGGAGCCGAGGAAGCCGCTGCGCTGACAGCAGCCGGCGTCACGTGGGAAGTCATCTCCGGCGTGTCTTCCGGAATCGCCGGACCCGCGTATGCCGGCATCCCGCTCACGCATCGGGACTTCTCGTCGAGCGTGCTGTTCGTCACCGCGCACGAGGCGGACGGCCGGCGCCGCGATCCGATCGACTGGACTGCCGTCGCGACCGCAGCCGAGACGATAGTCGTCTTCATGGGCGCAAGACGACTGCGCGAGGTTGCGCGCTCGCTGATCGCCGGTGGCCGCGCGACCGAGACTCCGGTGGCCGTGATTCGCTGGGCGACGACGCCCGATCAGGAGACCTACACGGGAACGCTCGAGGACTTTGCCGGCGGTTCCGCCGAGGACCGCGCCGCGCTCAGAATCGATCCCCCTGCAATCGCAGTCGTCGGCGACGTCGTGCGATTGCGAAGAGAAATGCAGTGGTTCACAGACGTCGAATGGACCTTCGGACCACTGCGGACCACCGGCGCGTTCGCCTCGGGAGCCACGACCCGACCGAGCGAGCCGGTGCGTCCCGATCTGCCCTGAACGAAGAGAGCTGCAGGCAAGGAGAGTGAACCGTGAGTACGAGTGCGATACGCGAGGTGACTTCTGAAGACGCGCCGGGAGCCGGGCGCATGCTCGGAGCCGAACTGGTTGCGGCGGCCGAGAGACTGGAGGGCGCCCATCCGTCCGAGGTCCTCTCGTGGGCTTTCGCCCGGTTCGGCGGTCGCGTCGCGATCGCGACGGGCTTCGGCGCCGAGGGAATGGCGCTCGTCGACATCGCGGCGCGGGTGCTGGTGCGGCCGAAGATCTTCTTCATCGACACGGGGTTCCTGTTCGCCGAGACGTACGAGCTGCGGCGGCGGATCGAGGAGCGCTACGGCGTCGAGATCGAAGCCGTCGATCCGGCGATGACGCCCGTGAGCCAGGCGGATGCGTTCGGCGACCGCTTGTGGAGCATCGACCCGGATCTCTGCTGCCGGATCCGGAAAGTCGATCCGTTGCGGGACCGGCTCGCGGGGCTCGACGCATGGGTAACGGCGATCCGACGCGATCAGACGAAGTTCCGGGCGACGGCGCGGGCCGTCGAGTGGGACCTGCGGTGGGGTCTCGTGAAGGTGAACCCGCTGGCGGCGTGGACGAGGACGGAGATCTGGGCGCACATCCTCGATCATCGGGTTCCGTACAACCCGCTGCACGATCGGGGGTACCCGAGCATTGGCTGCACGCATTGCACGCGAGCGGTTGGAGAGGGTGAGGACGAACGCGCGGGAAGGTGGGCGGGTCGAACGAAGACCGAGTGCGGACTGCACGGGTAGGAGCGTGAACCATGCGTTGGGCCGAAGTTAACCCAAACAGTCAGAAGCCTTTGCGTCTTTGCGAGTCCTTTGCGTCTTTGCGGGAAACGCGTCCTCGAGACAGGCTCTCGCAAAGGCGCAAAGGCCTCGCAAAGACGCAAAGGAAGAAGAGCAGCGTCCCTCAATCCACCACCACCGCCTCCTCATACACGAAGATCGCCTCGATCGGCTGCCCGAAGACCAGGGAGATCTTGAATGCGAGCGGCAAACTCGGGTCATACCGCTCGGTCTCGATTGCGTTGACGGTCTGGCGCGAGACGCCGAGCCGCTCGGCGACGTCGCCCTGCGTCCAGTCCCGTTCGGCACGCAGCACCTTGAGCCGGTTCTTCATTGGTAGCGCCTCGACGCGATGGCGATCCCGCCGAAGTAGAAGACCGGCAGGTACACCCATACATGAAGGTAGGACCAGTCCTCGAACGGCAGGACGATGGCTCGCTGCAACAGCCCGAGCGTCATCAGGAACACCATCGTCACCAGAAACGCAAACGCGAGCCCCTCGACCTGGATTCGACGCTGCAGTTCATCCAGATCTCGAGCACCGCGAACGACGAGAATCAGCGTCGCCACGAAGAACGGCACCGGCATCAGCGCCACCACGACCCGCAACCAGGTCGCGGCCTCAGAGTCTTTCAGGAAGCCCCGGGCGACGAAGTACGCCACGAACCACGAGAGCGCGGCGAGCGCCAGCCGGATGGTCCGGGCTCGATCGGACAATTTCGGGTGAGAAGTCATTGCAGTACCTCCTGGTGAAACAACCTGGCAGGAATATAAAGTTCGCTTTACGTTATGTCAAGTGTCTTTTACAAAAAGACAAGTTGCCGCGTCTTCTCGAGAGACTTTGCGTCTCTGCGAGTCCTTTGCGCCTTTGCGAGAAACGCGTCCTTGAGTGGTGTTTCACGCAAAGTCGCAAAGGACTCGCAAAGGCGCAAAGCAATTGAAAGGTGGTCTCATGAACCCCGTTGAACTCGCCAAATCCGTGAAGGACGGCCTCGACGTCCTCGAAGACCTGGACCGAATCGCGCACGGCGGCGTGTCGGCGATGACTCCCGATGACGAGATCCGTCTTCGCTGGTACGGCATCTACACCCAGCGGCCAGCCGAGGACGGATACTTCATGGTCCGGACGCGCATTCCCGGCGGCGAACTCACTCCAGGCGGACTTCGCGCGCTCGCCGGCATCGCCCGCGATTTCGGCCGCGACCTCGCGGACGTGACGGTCCGGCAGAACATCCAGTTTCACTGGGTTCGATCTGCAAACCTGCCCGCGTTGCTCGACCGGCTCCACTCCGCCGGACTCTCGACGACCGAGTCCTGCGGCGACTGCGTCCGCAACATCGTCGGCTGCCCGGTGTCGGGCGTCGACGCCGACGAGCTATACGACACCCGCGCGATCGTGCGCGAAGTGAACGACTTCTTCGTCGACAACCGCGCGTTCTCGAACCTGCCGCGCAAGTTCAAGATCGCGATCACCGGCTGCGCCCGCCACTGCACGTTCCCCGAGGTCAACGACATCGGCATCTCGGCGTATCGCTCGGCGTCCGGCGTCAGGTTCAGGGTGCGCGTGGGCGGCGGTCTGTCGACGTCGCCGCGATTCTCCCGAGACCTCGGCGTCGCGATCGGCGCCGCCGACATCGTTCCAGTGTCGGCCGCAATCGCCGAGGTCTTCCGCGACGAAGGCGACCGGCAGAACCGCAAGCGATCCAGGCTCAAGTTCCTCGTCGAATCGAGAGACGTTCCGTGGTTTCGCGACGCCGTCGAATCGCGGCTCGGACGAGCGCTCGCGCGCGCGCCCGAGCCCGAGCCGATTCTCGAGCGCGACCGGGTGCACCTCGGCATCCATCCGCAACGTCAGGACGGTCTCGCCTACGCGGGCATTTCGCTCGTCGGCGGCCGGACGAGCGGCTCGGCGCTCGAGCGCATCGCTGATCTCGCCGAGTCGTACGGCTCGGACCGAATTCGCACGACGAACAGTCAGAACATCCTGATTCTCGACCTGCCGCAGTCGCGACTGTCCGAGATTCGGCGCGATATCGCCGCGGCGGGGTTCGACGCCGGACCGTCGTGGGTTCGTCGCTCGATCATCGCCTGCACGGGGATCCAGTTCTGCAAGCTCGCGGTCGCCGAGACGAAGACGCGAGCCGAAGCCATCGTCGACGAGCTCGAGCGGCGCATCACGATGGACGAGCCGATCAGGATCTCGGTCACCGGATGCCCGAACGCGTGCGGACAGCACCACATCTGCGACATCGGACTCGAGGGCTCGGTAGTCACCGTAGACGGCGTGAAGGAGGAGGCATTCCAGGTTTTCCTCGGCGGTGGCGTCGGCGTGCGCGAGGCCTTCGGAAGACGCTCCGGTGTTCGCGTGCCGTCCGAACGGCTCGCCGATGCGCTCGTGTCTTTGCTGGAAGGCTATCGAGACCTGCGGACGGCGACCGAGACGTTCCAGGACTTCTGCCTGCGTTCGAGCGCAGACACGCTCGCCGGACTTCTCCGGCGGGGAATCGACGAGCCGGCTGCAGTTGGAGCCGCCGGACGCTGAACCCGAAGGTCGGAAAGAGGAGATCACCGATGGAGTTCCGTCAGCTCGAGATGTTCGTCGCCCTCGTCGAAGCCGGCAGCGTTCAGCGCGCCGCCGAACGCGTCTTTCGTACTCAGCCCGCAGTCAGCATGGCTATCCGGAAGCTCGAGGAGGAGCTTGGCGCCACGCTATTCAACCGATCGGACCGGAACCCGGCGCCGACCGAGGTCGGCCGTCTGCTCTACGACTACGCGTCTCGGCTGCTGGCGGCACGCGACGAGGCCATCGTCGCGATCGACGGCTTTGCCCGGGCGGAGCGGGGCCATCTGCGCATCGGCGCCAGCGAGAGCATCAGCCATCACCTTCTACCCGACGTGCTCTCGGCATTTCACGACACGCATCCCGGGTTGACGCTCGAGATCGCGTGCCGGTCGTCGCGGTTGCTTGCCCGTGACCTGCTCGAGCGGCGGCTCGACGTTGCGCTACTCGCGTCGGCGCCCGAGGAGGAGGGCGTCGAGGCCGAGTGCCTCATGCGCGACGACCTCGTGCTGATCGTTGCGCCGGATCACCGGCTGGCCGGTCGCAATGACGTGCGCATAGCCGATCTCGCCGACGAGCCCGTCATCGTCGAGGGCCTTGCCACGCCGGTGGGACGCGCAGTGACGGCGGCCTTCGAGCGCGAGGGCACGCCGCTTCAGATCGGAATCGAGAGTACGACGATCGAGACCATCAAGCGCGTCGTCGCGCTGCGACTCGGTGTGGGCTTCGTTCCGCGGCTGACGGTGGGCGGCGAGCTACGGCGTGCCGAGCTTGCCGTCGTCCCGGTGCACGACTTTGCGTTCGAGCGAACTCTGTGGATTGCCCGGCGCGCAGGCGATGCACCGACGGCGGCAGCCGCCGCATTCAGCGGGATCGTGAAGGACGCCGTTCCGAAGCTCGTGGAAGCTGCGGCCGAGGCAGCGTGCCCGGTCCGTCGACCACGGGCCGTCATCGTTTCTGCGTAACCTCTGCGTCTTTGCGAGACCTTGGCGTCTTTGCGAGAAACTCGTCACCGAGCCAGTTTCTCGCAAAGACGCCAAGGTCTCGCAAAGGCGCTGAGGAACTAGCGGCCCCGGACGTCGCCCGGCTTACTCGTTCCGCCGCGCCGGCATTCTTCCCGCCGACTGAGAACGGTCGTCGCGCCCCGACGTTCGAATCTGCCCCGCGTCGCGGTGCCGAGCCTCCCGGCTCTCGTCGATAGGCGTCGATGAAACGATCTCGTGTTCGGTCGTCATCGGGTCGTTCTGATTGTTCTCTCTTTCCATCTTGGTACCGCTCCCTTTGTTCGTTTGACTTCGACTGCGGTGCAACCGCCGTCGCGATCCGGATCCGCAATCGGCGTGCCGCGAAACGGCCGAACGCACGAGCTGCAGTGCGTTCGCGGTCCGGACACAGGCCGCAGTGTCGAGAATCGATTTCAGACACGCCGAACGGCCGCCATCGAGACAGAAATGGGCGCGCTGCCGCGATTCATCACGATATTCGCCGGCTCGGAGCTTGGCGCGGAGATTGCGAATGGGTCTGACGGAAGCGGAGCCCCTTCGAGCGCGCTTCCTTCATACCGAACACGGGGGTCCCGATCATGCAGCAACTCATTCGGCAGCTTACGCACCCATCGGTACATTCGGCCGGCTACCCGCGGGGGGCAGCGAATCGCCGACGTCGACTCGCTCTTTCGCACATCGAGTGTACAGCTCCGGTATTCGACCCGCCCGCGCCGTCGCGGCGACGCGGCCTGAGCAATCAGGCCATCCTGCTGACAACGATTCTCGGCCTGTTTGGACTCGCCCTGTTGGCTCTGGCTCTCTACCAATGGACCCTGATTCTGCAGCAGCAGCTCGACATCGAGCGCGTCCGACTCGCGAACGCCGATGCTGTGCGGGCGGTTTCCTACAACGGAATCGCGTCGTCAGTTTCAGGCTCGCGACTGACGCCTGAGTCAGCGGTCGAGATCGATCGGCAACGGCAAATCTCGGCGTACATGTCGGAGGTTAAACCGCTCGTTCTCATGTGGCGTGACGCGCAGTCGCGCGCCGAGCTCGGCGACAATTCGTCGGTGGTCGGGGCGCTCACCACCCTGCGCGAAGTGGAGAGCCGCACTGCTGCAGTGGCTCCGCCAGCCGACGCGCAGGCGCTACACGATCGGCTTCTCGCCTGCATGCGTCGAGTGGTCGAGGAGTACGACGCCGCGAATCAGAATCGCGTCGGGGGCGCCGTCGCGGTTCTATCAAGTGATGCGCGCGAGGAATTCGACTCGATCGGCGCCGAGCTTGCAGATCTCGACGCAAACGCCCGGTAGCAGCCGCAACGAGTTTCAACGATCGAGCGCCGCGACCGCTGCGAGAGCGGACGCGGCGCTCGTCCCGCCGAGGCCATCCTTCGATGGCCATTTTGCCGCACCGTTTATTTCGCGCTGAGTGCGCCGATCTCGGACACGACGGCGTCGAATTGTTTGCGCGACTCTACGTAAGTCGGCGAGTTCGTGACAGCGATCTGCTTTCTGGCGGCCTCCGAGAATTCGCTGATAAGCGCCTGCATCGCTCCCAGGAGTCGCGCGTGCACGCGCTGGCCGGCCGCCGGCGGCGTGACCAGCGACGCACTTCGTTCGACCTCGCGCATCGCGGTGACAGCAGTCTCGAGGTTGGCGCCTGACGCGGCTTCGGCCGCCATTATCGCGTCGTCCCAACGACGGAGTACCGGATCCAGGGCCGACTTGTATGCACCGATCGCGTCATCGGCCGGAGACGGTGAGCCCGCCGGCGCCGGAGTGATGACCGTAGGCGGCGGCGCCGGCGTGGTCACGATGATCGGCGCAGGTGAGGTCGTCGGCGTGGCCGGTGACCGTGCGGAGCTGCCCTCGCGAGATTGCTCGAGTCGAGCCCGGTCGAGCTCGGCTTCGCTCTGACTGGATTGACCCCACTGGAAGAAGAGCACGCCGACGATGACGAGCCCGACGACGACGAAGAGCCCGGTAAGGATCTTTGCCGCGTCGCTCATGCCCCGGTCCTCGACGAAGACCGCCGACGGGATGCCGCGATCCGGTTCCGCGTATGGAGCTGCCGCCAGCGAAGTACCGCAGCCTTCGCATACGTTCTGGCCCGGAGTATTGATGACACCACATGCTGCACATTTCAACTGCTGCATATTCTTTGCCCTCACGTCCTGAAAGTGATGCGGAGTGGCGACTGTATGGAAGCCGTTCCCCGCTACTCGACAGAGGCAAGTGCCGGGCCATGCCCTCGGGGCGCCCGCCGTAGCAGGGGCGTCGAGCCAGACAGGAACCGGCACGCTTCTTGCCTTTGTTCCGGTCAACCAGCAATCCGGAGAAACGATGCGCCTGGTGCTTTCCGCGTCGTGGACGGATATGGCGACCCAGGAGGTTGACCGTGAGTCGACAGAACGATCCGATCGAACGAGACGGCCCGGAGCATCCCGAGCCCGAGTCGTCACCCGACCCTATCCCGGTACCCGAAGATGTGCCGGTTCCCGTACCGATCGAGGAACCCCCCGGCGACGATCCAGCGCCGATCGACGAGCCTGTCGAACGGCCCATCCTCATCGTATCGGCGCAGGAGTTCGCCCATCTGCGGCAATGCCTGTCCTGGGGATAGGGCGGTCGTGATTCCTGCATCGAGGGCCGACGCATTCGCCAGTCTGGCGGATGCGTCGGCCCGGTTGCTCGAGTGCGGAGACTCCGCGGCCAAGCCCTGGCCGTCTCCGGGAGACACGCCGGAAAATTGCGCGTCTCCCCAAGCCGGATTTTGGAGACTAGGCCCGTGCGGCGCGATCGCGCCGGTTTCGGATCCTGTCGTGCATCGCCTGGACAGCGGTGTACTGCGTCTCGACGAGCGTTCGGATGTTCGCCGGCAGTTCGGTTGCGAGCGCGTCGCGATAGGTGGAGACGGCCGAGTCTTCGCCACGCTCGCACTCGTTGAGAATTGCGGCATCGTCCTGGCCGGTGAAAGTGCCCTTCACATCGATCCAGGTGCGGTGAATCGCTCCCGCCACCGATCCCGTGTTTTCGGGATCGCCGCCGAGGCTGCGCACTTCTCGTTGAAGATCGCCCACGAACTTCGCCCGTTCTGTTGATGCTTCCGCGAAGAGGCTCTTCAGATCCGGGTTCTTTACGTTCGCAGACGCTTCCTGAAATCCGTTCTGTCCGTCGCGGCACGATTCAATCAGTCCGTTCAAAGTCGAGATCGTATCGTTGGTATCCATTGTTCATTCCCCTTGATAGTTGTAGTCCGGACTTCGTCCGGAGAGGCGAGACAGTGAAGCCGCGTTGAAATTGCGGCGCGGCGACCCGCATCGCAGGCCCGCGCTCCTTCGCCCCCCGAGCGCGGGCCAGATGATTGCGACTGAGCCTTTAGACGGCCCGTCGACCACTCAGGAGCTGGAGCACGAGTACGACGGCGGCGACGACGAGAAGAATATGAACGAAGCCGCCGAAGACCTGCCCGGATACGAGTCCGAGCAGCCAGAGCACCAGCAGAATCACGAAAATTGTCCACAGCATGACATTTCTCCTCCGGTATGTAGTTGGCTCCAGTGAGCTCGTACCAGCATCCTCGAGCCGAAGGCGGCGATCACCGTCCGGTGGCTGCCTCCGTGCCCGAGAGAGTGTCAAGCGCCGTGCCAAAGAAAAGTGGCCCGAATTTGCGGTTGAAAAGGCAGGAATGCGGCTGGATGCGATACACAACACGGGTCGGATGTTTGGAAATCGAGCATGCGGTCCGTCCATCCGATCGTCTTCAGAATGGCAATCGCGCATCGGCTCGGTGTGTCACGGCCTTTGTGTGCGAGGTTCTCTCTTTCGCCCTCAGCCATGGCCTCTAGTTGCATCGAGGCGACTACCGTCGAGGTGAGGGGAGAAGAGGAGAGAGAGAGGTGCGGGTGCTGTCGCCTGGTCAGGCTGGCACGATGGTTGCACTAGCGCCGGGGTATCCGGACGGAGGTTTTCGTGGCCAAGGCAGGCTGGCCGTTCGAGATTCGACGACGTACACACCAACGAACACAGGGAGAATTTACAAATGGCCGATATGGTGACAGGAATCTTCAAGAATCGCCGGGCCGCCGACAATGCGGTTGAACAACTCAATGCAGCAGGCTTCTCGGAACGTGACATCAGCGTCTTGATGTCGGACGAAACCCGTGGACGCGAGTTCGGAGTCCAGGATTCGTCCAAGGCTCCAGAGGGTGCAGTGACCGGTGCCGCCGCTGGAGGTGCTCTCGGCGCGTTGGCCGCGGGACTCATTGCGGTCGGTGTCGTTGCAGTGCCGGGTCTCGGGCTGCTGGCGGCTGGACCATTGCTCGCGGTGCTTGCAGGTGCAGGTGCCGGTGGCGCGGCGGGCGGACTCCTCGGCGGCCTGGTGGGAGCCGGCGTTCCGGAACACGAGGCGAAGCTCCTCGCCAATGAAGTGGCCGATGGAGGCATTCTGCTTGGCGTCTACGCACACGATGACAATGCCAAACAGGCCGAGTCGATCTTGAAATCGGCCGGTGCGAAGTCGGTGGCAAGAAGCTGAGGCTACTCGGCGCGGGCCGAATTGGCGAGAATCAAACTTCGCCCCGCAGCGCATCCAATGCGTTGCGGGGCGAAGTTGTTTCTATGTCTCGTCCTCGTCGCTGGTGGCGTCGAGGATGTCGACGATGTCGGCGGGAGCAGGCGACTGCTTCAGTGCCTCGAGTTCGTCGTCAGGCTGAACATGGAATTCGTTGGCCATCGCATTGAGCTGTTCCGTTATCTGTCCCAGCAGTTCGAGCGTCTTCGCGGTCTTCTGCTCGGCGAGCAGGTTGATGTGCAGGTCCAGATCGGATCGACGGTCGGCTGCAGCCGCGAGCTTGTTCTGCGAGATGAGGACGAACGTGGAGAGGAATATCGCCTCGAGCGAAACAATAAGAGTGAGCAGCGAAAACGGGTAGGGATCGACCTCTGAGAGTCCGAGTCCCGGTACGAGGCCCGAGCCGCCGACGACCCAGATGGTGAACCACAGTGCGTGGATGACGACGAACCATGTCGAGCCTGCGAATTTCGAGATGATGTTCGCGACGTGATCGATCGGCGACTCGGCTTCTACGAGCCGATCCTGCATGGACTTTACGGTCTCGGCATTTGTGCGGACGATCACCGCCTGCCGGTCCCTGTCAGGGGAGTTCGTTTCGGGTCGGACTTCGTGATCCATGTGTGCCACCTCGATCTGGTCAATTGGAGTTGCGCGGTACAACGCTCGCGCCAATAAGGCATTCCCCGGTTCAACCCTGCGTGCCGGCTCGACGCGTCGTATGGACCGGGCAATCAATGTGCCGCGACGAGAGGCCAGCTGCGCGTTCGCGAAGTGTCCGGCTTACGTGCATTGGTGATGACAGGTGTGTATCGCGGCCAATCGATAAGCGTGGTGGGCAAGGCAAGAGGCATCACGGATCCTGCGGATCAAGCGGATCATCGCGGATCTGAGCAAATCGTCGATCCGCGTTGATACGCTCGATCCGCAGGATCCGGCGTTGCTTCACTGTCGCTCATGTAAACCGTTCTGGATTGCATCGCGCTCCCGGTATAGGATCGGCGCGCCCCAGACGTCGAATCAGATGCGGCCTCGGTCGGTCATTCCACCGATCTTCAACTCGAGTTTCCCGGCGAGCATTCGCTCGAATCGGGCCCATTAAGCAAGGAGAAACCCGCATGGCGTTGTCGAATCGATTGGCAGCCGAATTCATCGGAACCCTTTGGCTCGTGCTCGGTGGTTGCGGAGCCGCCGTGCTCGCCGCGGGCGTTCCGGACGTCGGAATTGGCTATCTCGGCGTCTCACTCGCCTTCGGCCTGACCGTGCTGACGATGGCATACACCCTTGGACACTCGTCGGGCTGCCACCTGAATCCGGCCGTCACCGTCGGCCTCGTCGTCGGCAAGCGGTTCCCGGGCAAGGAGGCCATTCCGTACATGATCGCCCAGGTCATCGGTGCGATCGCCGGAGCCGGAATCCTCTTCGTTATCGCTCGCGGCAAGATCGGTTTCACAGCCGCCAGCGGATTCGCCACCAACGGTTTTGCGGAGCGGTCGCCGGGAGGCTATTCGATGATGGCCGGCTTCACTTGCGAGCTGGTGATGACGTTCATCTTCCTCTACGTCATCCTCGGCGCGACCGACAAGCGAGCGCCGGCAGGATTTGCGCCGGTGGCCATCGGCCTTTGCCTGACGCTCATTCACCTCATCAGCATTCCGGTGACGAACACGTCGGTGAATCCGGCGCGCAGCATCGGACCAGCGCTCTTTGTCGGCAAGGTCGCGATAGAGCAGCTCTGGCTGTTCATCCTCGCGCCGGTAATCGGTGCGGGCCTCGCGGGCGTCGTATACCCGATGCTGAACCCGGACAAGGGCACGCCCGCAGGCAAGAAGAAGTAGCTCGAACGGATCAGTACCGGGAGCGCAAGCGACCGGATGGTTTCACGCTCGGCCGACGTCGGTCGGGGCATGAGACCACCCGGTCGCTTGCGCTCCCGGCACTGATCCGGCGCGGACGCGCTGTGATGCGTGATCGCTCGTTACGGACCGAGCAGGAACCGCAGCGGCCGGTCGACGCGTGCGGCCCATGCCGCCTCGTTGTGCTCGCCGCCCTCCGTGACGACCACGTCCAGCGACTTTCCGCGAGCGAATCCGCCGCGCTCGAGTGCCCCAACCAGCCGATCGAACAGCGGCCCATATTGAGCGTCGAGCCCCGCCGTCCCGCGATCCAGGTACAACCGCACCGGTAGGTGTTTCGGGACTCCAGCCTCGATCGCCCGCACCCACGCGCCGGACGCCGCCGGATCCTGCATCGGGTGGATCACGTGAATCGAGAGACATGCCGCCCGCGAGAACACATCCGAGTGGCGCAGCGCGAGGTAGCTCGAGATCAGGCCGCCCATCGACGACCCCATCGTCGTCGTGTGCAATCGGTCGGGTTTCGTCCGGTAAGTCCGGTCGATGAACGGCTTGACCTCGCGAATCAGGAAGTCCGCATAGTCAGCGCCTTTCGCCAGCGGATCGTACTCTTCCATCCGGATGTCGGTGCTCGGTACACCGACGACAATCGCTTCGGGCACGCCGCCGGATGCGGCGAGCCTGTCGAGAACGCTGTCGACGTTCCAGTCCCAGCGAGCGCCGCCGGTAACGGACGCGAACATGTTCTGACCGTCGTGGGCGTAGATGACCGGGTACCGGCGCTCAGGTGACGTCGCATAACTCGGGGGCAAGAGAACGAAGAGTCGCCGCTCGTTGCCGAGGCGCGTAGCGCGAAACTTCTCGTGAACCCGGATGCGGCCGGTGTCGAGGCCAACCGGACGTCTCGTTTCGTCGCGCCAAGCAACGACCGTGAACGGCACGACCGCCGAATCGACGTCGGTCGGAACCTTGAACTTCCGGTTCTCGATCGGCGATCCGTCCGCAGTCGTCTCCTCGGCCGACCACTCGCCGCGCGTGGCCTTGTACAGAATTGACGTTCCCGCCGCGAGACGAACGGTCGCGCGATGTACGCCGTCGGCGCCCAAAGTCAGAGGCACGCCGGCCGCCCGCCACGCTCCGAGCTCCGGGGCGTCGCCCGAGACGAAAACGCCTCCGGAACGGCCCGCCGGCACCGTCGCCTCGAATGTGACTTCCACGAGCTTCGTGGAAGGGGTCTGACCGCACGAAAGCACCGCAGCGACAAGAAGCAGGGACACAACGGAAACCATGCGCGCCTCCGAATTCACAACTGCGAGATGAAACCATGATCGGCGCGCCAGCCGAAAGAGGCCATCGCGGTTGGACTCGCAGTTCCGGT
Source organism: uncultured Clostridia bacterium (assembly GCA_964591515.1). Lineage (GTDB taxonomy): Bacteria > Acidobacteriota > Blastocatellia > UBA7656 > JADIYM01 > JADIYM01. The sequence goes on along the minus strand of CAZQBW010000017.1, from coordinate 12,393 downwards.
GGCATCGGAGAGAACAGCTCCGGAATCAGGACAGTGCAGCTACGCGGTTGCCCGTTCACCGAGACTGGCTCCGAGATGCGCGTCTGTGACGACGCTCTCGGTGAAGGCGACGAGGTCGTATGCGAACCGGTCCGGGTGCTCCCAGTGCGTCGCATGTCCCGCGCCGGGGTAGAGCTCGATTCGTACGTTTGGCAGGGTAGCGGCGAGCGCGTCCCAGTCATCCTGCCCGAAGATCGCGTCACGGTCGCCCCACACTGCAAGCACGGGAACAGTGACAAGTCGATCCTCGAAGTCGCTGGAGAGCATGCCATCCAGGACTGCCCTCCAGACCCGGGCCGGCAACTTCAGACTCTCGGCGACAGCTCGGTCGACGAACCCCGGCGGCACTGGCTGAGCGATTGTGCTCTCCTGGAACTCTCGAACGAAAACCGGATCGACTGGATCGGACAGCTGCCGGATGGCCTGCGCGAGTTCTTCGATCACAGGATTGCCGCGCATCTTCGCGAAGGCGCCGATCAGAACGAGTGCGCTCGTACGCTCCGGATGTTCAACCGCGAAGTACCGGGCGACACCGCTTCCCATCGAATGACCGACAACGACGGCGGGACGTAGTTCGAGCGCTTCGGCGAACAACGCGACGTCGTTAGCGAAGTCACCCATTCCGTATCCGGATGGCGGGCGATCCGCATCGCCATGGCCGCGCAGCGTAACGGCCAGCCCGCGCACGTTCGAAGGCAGATACTCGAGCACTGGCTCGAATGAGAACGAGGAATCGGAATAGCCGTGGATCATGAGAATCGGAGTTCCGTCCGGGTCTCCCTGCTCCAGGTACGGCATCGAGAGTCCATTCGCGAGTCGGACGGATTTCGCTTCAAAAGTCATCATCTTTGTCCTCCGGCCGAGCCCGGCAACTCCGGCCCGGCGTCAATGTTCGCGTTGCGACACTCGGCGTCTGTTCATTGCTCTCCGGCATCGCGTTGGTGCAGTACGACGGGTCAATGGGTAAATATTCCAAGGAATTTCTAAACGACTTCTAGCGACGCGTGGCTTGCCAAGCTTCGGAACATCCTTTTCATCAACCACTTGCGAGCAGGCCCGCTGTCATGCATGCTACGGCGCAGTTGGCGTGGAAACCGGAATGGCCGCAACCGAGAGCAAGTCAGGACCATCGCCCGCAGGGCTCGATCCCGGTCGCTGGGTCGATGAGCACGCCGACGTGCTCTTTCGGTTCGCCATGGTTCGGCTGCGCGATGCGGCGGTGGCCGAAGAAATCGTGCAGGAAACGTTTCTTGCGGCGCTGCAGTCAGTCGACCGGTTCGCCGGGCAGGCGAGCGAGCGGACGTGGCTCGTCGGCATCCTCAAGCACAAGATCGTCGATCACTTCCGGAAGCTCTCTCGCGATCGATCGACGATCGAGACGACTGGCGACGCCGACCTGAAGCTCTTCGACGAGAACCGCTACTGGATTCACGAGGATGGTCCGCGCGACTGGGGTCCCGATCCATCGACCGAGTACGAGCGGGCACGCATTGGAGAGATCCTCCAGGGTTGTCTCTCTGGACTGCCGCCTCGCCTGGCGGCCGCGTTCACAATGCGAGAGATCGACGATCTCGAGTCTGGCGAAGTCTGTAAGGTTCTCGGCGTCACGCCGACCAACCTGTGGGTCATCCTGCATCGCGCTCGCGCGCAACTGCGGCTGTGCCTCGAGTCGAACTGGCTGAATGCGAAGGGAACGGCGTCGAAACGATGAGCGATCACGGCGGACTCAAGATGCGGTACGTGTACTGGCTCGCCGGGAAGCTTCCGTCGTGCGAGGCCATAACGGTCTTGGTCTCGGAGTCGCACGAGCGGACGCTGACTCGTCAGGAGCGAATCCGGAAGTGGCTGCACTTCACGATCTGCGAATGGTGCTCGCGCTACGAGAAGCAACTGGCGCTGATGCGCTCGACGGCGCGAGGCGCGGCGTTGGCGGCCGAGACGTCGGACGGCAACGGTGCTCCGGGACTCTCGGAGGAGGCTCGCGAGCGGATGCGCAGGGCGATCGCCGAGCGGAGCTGAATTTTCTGTAAGGATCGCCCCGCCCGCGCGACCAACCCTGCGAAGACACTGGATGGACTCGCGGGCAGCGTCCGGCGGAGGCGCTCCAGACCGTGTGTCCGAATCGGCGACCCATCGCCGGAAGACGGATCCGTCCACTCGGATTCGGCGACTAACGGAAGGAAAGTCGGTCATGACAATCGATCCACGACTCGAAGAGTTCGAGACGGCGGCAGTACCGCACTTCAACGAGCTGTACCGGATGGCGTCACGCGTACTTGGAAACCGGTCTGATGCGGGCGACATCGTGCAGGAAACATTTCTGCAGGCGTGGAAGTGCTTCGACCGGTTCGAGACCGGCACGAACTGCCGGGCGTGGCTCTACAAGATCCTGTTCAACGTCATCCGTCAGAACCGCCGAAAGGCCTGGCGATACAACCTGCGGTTCGTACACGACGACGAGGAGAGAACGATCGAAGAGACACTCGGGTACGAGCCGCTCATCGGCGAGCATCTCGACGAGAAGCGCGTGAACGCGGCGTTCGAGAAACTGCCGGAGACTTATCGCGAGGTCGTGCTGCTCGTCGACGTGCACGAGTTGGCCTACCGCGAGGCCGCCGAGGCGCTCGACGTACCGATCGGCACCGTGATGTCGCGGTTGAGCCGTGGACGCGCGCAACTTCGCCAGGAGCTGGCGGATCTGGCGGCGGCGTATGGGATCGGCGGGGCGACGGTCGAGAAATCGACTCGTTCGAGGGAATATCTCGTCGCCGAAGCGCAATGAACGAGTGTCGGTCGACGGTAAGTATCCCGCACCGACAATCGAGGAGGATCGCACTGTGAAGCCACCCCAACCCGTCGCCTGTCCGTGGAAACCGGAGGAACTGGATCGATTCGTGAGCGGCGAGTGCGACCGCGACGAGGCGCGTGTGATCGAGGGTCACGTAGCGACGTGTGCGGCGTGTTCGGGATTCGTCGAGGACAGGCTGAAGGTCCGTCGGGCCCTGCGGTCGGCGATGTCGGCAGACGCAGGTCCGCCGCCCGAGCTCCTCGAGGCGATGCGCGATCGGCTGCGGGATTCCGCGGCAAGACCGACAAGGCAACCGATCTGGCGACCTCTCGCGATGGCTGCCGGGATCGTGCTTGCTGCCACGGGCGCTCTCGCCGTGGCGTGGATGGCGTCCGGGAGCGGGCCGGGCTCCGGTGCATTGAATGTTGCGGCCCTGCGGCTTGCGAGCGACGCCGAACATCATGGAAAGTGTGTCGAAGAGATGGCCGGCAGGGTGCCGCCGGCGCCGGGCAGTGCGAGTCATCGAGATGCCGAGGTGTCGCGTCTCGAGGCCATCGTGCGCGAGCAGGCGATCGGGGGAATGACGATTGCCGATGCGCACCGGTGCACGGACGGTCAGCGACGCTATGTGCACATCGTGATCGAGCGCGAGGGGGCGCTCGCCGGGGTGCTCGTATCGGATCTGGGTGACCAGCAGGCGGGGGGAGCCGATGGACTGCCGGTCGTCGCGACGGCGAAGACCGCGTCGTACACGATCGGGGGCAAGGTCGTGTCCGTGATCTCTGATTCTCCTGCGATCGATGCGTCGGTGCTTGCCGACCGGCTCAAGCCGTCACTGGTTGAGCGTCCTCTCGCACGGATGTTCGCGAAGATGTGCGTTGCCGCGTTGTGACGTGAAAAGCAGGGAAGGGCCACGGATCAAACGGATCTGACGGATCAACACGGATCTGAGAAGCAGCTCAGATCCGTGTTGATCCGTCAGATTCGTTTGATCCGTGGCCCTTCTTATGCGTGTCCGCTCGAACAACCTGTGAGCACTGGCCTAAACTGTTGCGGTGTCGCGCCCGCCTCTCATCGAGCTCACCGACCGCGGCATGTACTGCGCAGCCGGAGACTTCTACATCGATCCGTGGCGACCCGTTCCGCGGGCCGTTCTGACGCACGCGCACTCCGACCACGCCCGCCCCGGTCACGGACGGGCGATCGTCGCACTCGATGGCGAGCGGGTTTTCCGCAGCCGGCTCGGTGAAAAGGCGCCGCTCGAAGCGGTGGCGTACGGCGAGGCAGTGACGATCGATGGCGTGCGCGTCTCGCTGCACCCGGCAGGGCACATCCTGGGATCGGCGCAGGTGCGGGTGGAGTTTCGTGGAGAGGTGTGGGTGGCGTCGGGCGACTACAAGACCGTTCCGGACCCGACGTGCGCGGCTTTCGAATCCGTCCGCTGTCACCACTTCATCACGGAGGCGACCTTCGGGCTTCCCGTGTATCGATGGCCGAGCCAGCGCGAGGTGTTCGACGACGTCAATGCGTGGTGGCGAGCGAATCGGGAGGCTGGGCGTACGAGCGTGGTGCTTGCGTACGCGCTCGGCAAGGCGCAGCGGGTGCTCGCCGGCGTGGACGCGTCGATTGGTCCGATCGCGACACACGGTGCGGTCGAGCGACTCGTGCAGGACTACCGGGATTCCGGTGTCGAGATGCCGCGCACCGAGTTGGTTGCGGAAGGCGGCGGACGACTCGAATTCTCCGGCGCGCTCGTCGTGGCTACGCCGTCGGTGCTGGGCACTCCGTGGCTCGGGCGTTTCGGGGAGGTCTCGACTGCCTTCATGTCGGGCTGGATGCTGATACGCGGCGCCCGCCGCCGCCAGTCCTTCGATCGCGGGTTTCCGATCTCCGATCACGCGGACTGGGACGAACTGCTCGCGGCCATCGCGGCGACCGGGGCCGAGACCATCTGGGTGACGCACGGCTCGTCGGACGTCCTCGTACGGTGGCTGCGAGAGCAGGGAAAGGACGCCCGCACGCTCGAGACCTCATCACGCAGTGAGACCGCCGCCGCCTTCGACGCCATTCCCCCGAACACAACAGTATGAGTGCAGTTGTCCATCTTCGCGCCTCCGTGCCTCGGCGCCTCTGTGTGCGAAGCTCTCTATCTCGAACGTCCGTCTGATAACGAACACGCAACGTTCCTGAATGCGCGCCTTTACACAACTTTTCCTCGAGCTCGAGCGCAGGTCCCGCACGACCGAAAAAGTCGCCGCGATGCGCGACTACTTCCTCGAGGCACGCCCGAAGGATGCCGCGTGGGCGGTTTACTTCCTGTCCGGTCGCAAGCTGAAGCGCGTCACTACAGCCCAGTTACTGCGAGCACACGCCGCACGCGTCTCGGGTTATAGGGACTGGCTCGTCGACGCATCGCACGACGCGGTCGGAGACATGACGGAGACGATCGCGCTGATGCTGCCACCGGCGAAGCGCCAGACTGACAGACCGCTCGCCGAATGGATTACCCAGCGGTTCATTCCGCTTCGCCAGCTCGACGCCGAGGGGCAGTTTCACGCCATTGCCGCGGCGTGGGCCGAGCTTGGCTCGAGCGAGCGCCTGGTGTGGAACAAGCTTCTGACGGGCACGTTTCGCGTCGGCGTCGCGCGGCAACTCGTCTCGCGAGCGCTTGCCGAAGTAGTCGGGGTGAGGCCGGATGTCATGGAACACCGATTGACGGGCGACTGGTCGCCGACTTCGCAGTTCTTTTCGGCGCTCCTGCAGACGGACACCGACGACACCGACGTCAGTCGTCCATATCCGTTTCAGCTGGCCTGGCCGCTCGAGTCGGACGTCGAAACGCTGGGCGATCGAATGCGATGGCTGGTCGACTGGAAGTGGAACGGCATTCGCGCTCAGTTAATCAGTCGCGACGGTCAGACGTTTCTCTGGGCGCGTGGTGACGAGCTGGTTACCGACCGGTTTCCCGAGATCGCAGCCGCGGCCGAGTCGCTCCCGGACGGTGTGGCAATCGACGGCGAGATTCTCGCCTGGGCGGACGGCACGGTGCTCGGCTTCGGCGAACTGCAGCGCCGCGTCGGGCGCGGGAAGGTCTCGGCGAAACTCGTGCGCGAGGCTCCAGTCGTCTTCTTCGCGTTCGACCTGCTCGAATACGAGCACGGCGACATCCGGTATCGTGCGCTGCTGTCGCGCCGGGCACTCCTGGGCGAGGTACTCGAGCGTCTCGACGCCCGCGCTCGCGCCAGAATAGTGTTGACTCCCGCAGTCAACGCCTCGTCGTGGGCGGAAGTGGCAACTAGGCGCTCCGAGGCCAGGTCGCACGGAGCCGAGGGCCTCGTGCTCAAGCGGCTCGAGTCACCGTATGCGATCGGCCGGCAGCGTGGATCCTGGTGGAAGTGGAAGACCGATCCGCTGACGATCGACGCAGTCCTGCTATACGCCGAGCGTGGCCAGGGAAGCAGCGCGGAGCGCTACACCAGTTACACGTTCGCGGTATGGAGCGAAGGGGATCTCGTTCCTTTTGCCAAAACCAGGGCCGGATTGACTGACGACGAGGTCGAGGAGGTCGATCGATTCGTTCGCGCGAACACGCGCGAGCAGTTCGGGCCGGTCAGATCGGTCGTGCCCGAGCTCGTCTTCGAGCTTGCGTTCGAGGGCGTCGAGAGGTCGTCGAGGCACAAGTCCGGCATCACGGTTCGATCCCCGCGAATCGTCCGGCGGCGAAAGGACAAGCGGCCGGAAGACGCCGACTCGCTCGATACGATCGGAGCGATGCTTGAAGCGCTCGAGAATCCTCGGAGCGGGGAATCGTGAGCGCATCGGCGCAGTTCGAGAATGCCGGCCCCGTGCCCGGGCTCGCGGTTTTTCGCGACCGCGATGGCGCGGTGATCTTCGTCTGGCTGTCGGCGTCGCTCGAGGCAGACGCCGACCGGTTCGGCCATTCTTCTTCCGGATTGGAACAGCGACTTGCCGGCGGTGCGGCTGGCGTCGAGATCGAAGCTGACTTCGCGTCAGCGGCTGCGCTGGTCGGCCGGTTCGTTTCGCTGCTCGACGAACATCGCCCGGCCGGAAATGTCTTCATCGGCGACGAGCCGTCCTATCCGCACGTCAAGATCACGGCGAGCGAGCGATTTCCGCGCGCACTCGTCACGCGGCGCGTGCGAGACGACGGCGCGAGGTATTTCGGTCCGTTCCTGCCAGAGACGGCGGTACGCCACCTGATCGACCTGACGCGCGGACTCTTCCGGCTTCGCACCTGCACGGTCGACGTAGACGGATCGGAATCGACACCGTGTTCGGAGCACGGGCTGAATCGATGCCTTGCGCCGTGCGTATCGGCGTTGTGCGACGATGCGACTTACGCGCGCGCGGTCGAGGACGTGCAGATGCTGCTGTCGGGGCAGGCATTCGAGCTCGCCGGCATTCTCGACACACGGATGGAGGAAGCTGCGGCCGCCTTCGAATTCGAGGCGGCCGCACGCTGGCGCGACCTGAGGGCGGCACTCTCGGATCTGGCGGGGGATCTCCGCGTTCGACCGGACCTGTCTTCGGTCACGGATCTGCTCGTGGTGAAGCAGACTGACGACGGCCACCTGGCAGCTCAGTTGATGACGACAGAAGGGGGCCACGTCATTGGGCGTAGAACATTTGTATATTCGTTATCAGATGCAATGTTCGGGCAGTCGGAGGAATGGATGACGACGCAGCTCCTCGCACAACTTCATGGCCTGTACGTTCCGGGTCGCATTGCGCTGCCGATCGTCACCGGCCGGATTGAATTGGTTGTCGGAGCGCTGTCCGAACGCGTCGGACGCGATGTCGAGCTCATCCGTGAGACGGGCGAGGCCCGCCCGACACGTTTGCGGCTTGCGGAGCGTGAAGCCGCAAAGCTGCTCGTCGAGCGCATCGCCGCCGATCGCGCCGACGTCGCTGGCGCAGCGCTCACCGAGCTTGCAGAAGCCCTCGGCCTGCCTGCGAATCCACGGCGGATCGAAGCGCTCGATGTCGCGCACCTCTCCGGCCGGACGATGACCGCCGCGCTGGTAATCGGAGTCGACGGCCGGCGTCTCGATTCGGAGGATGCCGCGTGGATCGTGGATGCCGGCGTCGAAGTTGATGCGCTCTCGCAGGCGGTGATCGACCGGCTGTCGGTGTCGGAGTGGCCGATGCCGGAGCTGGTGCTCGTTGTCGGCGGAAAGGCACAACTCGACGCGGTTGCCGGCACGCTCGCCTCACACGGCCACGACGAGATTCCAGTCGTGGCAATGACAAAGCCGAGAGGAAGGTCCCGCGAAGTGAATCACGTACTCCGGTTCGTCGCTCGCGAAGGCGAGCCGCAGCGTGTGGAATTGCCGGCCCGCTCCGCGGCGCTTCGTCTGGCGATCCGGCTTCGCGATGATGCCCACCACGCGGCGAACGGCGCGCACAGGTATCACCGCGAGTTCGTGACCCTCGCTCAACGTGCTGGCTCGAAACAGATCGTCCCGGTTCGCCTCGACGATCCTGACGGTGACGCCGCGGATCTGCGCCCGATCCTGAAGCACGATCGCGCAGGCCGCGACCTGCTCGCGAAGCGGCTGCCCCCGATGCCAACTCGCAAGAGATAGTCGCAATCTCTTGCGCGAGGCGCCTTGAACGGATCGTCGCAGGGCTACGGAGCGGCAAGCTCGAACTCAACCTATTCGATACTATCGAGCCGGTGACCGTTCGCGGCACACGCCGCTTTCCTTGAACTACAACGTACCTTTTCTCCAACTCAACCGACACTCGATATTTGCCAAGTATTGAAGGCTTAAAGCGAGCATCGCCATAATTAATGAACCATCGTCGCCTGTCGCACCGTGCCAGACGGAAAATCCCAGTGTGCCATCGAGACCGGCGCACCCAGGCAGACAATCGAGCTGACAAGAATGGCGAGTATCGCGAAACGTACACTCCGCATTTCCATTACCTCCTATTGCTCGCGATGCCGCGGATATGCCCGATACCGTAGCAGACGCCACCCGCGCACTGCACGGAAGACAGGCTGGCGGACGAATCAGCGCCGGCGTATGGTGGCGCGGAGGTCGCCGATGCGCACAGTCCCCATCTTCGGGCTCTTCGGGCTCTTCGGTCTACTCGCTTTCTTCGTGCTCGGCTCACCGCCTGACGCGCACGCGCAGGCACCGGCCGGTGCCGGACCGCGACTGCATGTGCAGATCGGTCACACGAGCCAGACGACCTTCATGTTCCCGACCGCCGCCGCGTACTCAGCCGACGACCGGTTCCTGGTGACCGGGAGTGCCGACAAGACGGCGCGTCTCTGGGATGCGGCCACGGGCACGGAACTGCAAGCCTTCTCGGACGGCGTCGAAGCCATAAACTTCGTCGCAGTTGCGGCTGGTGCCCGTTACGTGGCGACGGCAAATGCAAACGGCACGCTGAGAGTCTGGGATGGACGGACGGGAGCCGAGCTTCGAAAGTACTCGAACACCTGGGAAGCGGCTTTCTCAGCCGACGGCCAGCGTCTGTTCGTTCCCCGCGGCCAGGGTACGTCGGAAGTGATTCCGGCTACGGGAACCTTGCTCCGCACCATCGGCGCCGCCAGAGCCAACCTGCACACGACGAACGATGGCATGCTTCTCCTGGCCACCGACCAGGACGGATTCGTTCGCGCCTGGAACGCAATAACGCTCGAGCCCGCGTGGACCTCGACGGTGAAGGTCCCGGAACGCGGTGTCGCGTTCGCGGCCAACGGGCGCTCGGCCGCGCTGCTCGAGTCCGACACGGTCGTTACGCTCGTCGAACTGCCGTCGGGCCGGACGATCGCTCGGTTCGGCGGCCATCCCGAGACCATCACGTCCTTCGCTATCTCAGCCAACGGCTCCCGCGTGCTGACGGCAACGGATCGTCCCGACGGCAGGATGCGTCTGTTCGAGGCGGGGCGAGCCGGCGAGGCCGCCCGCGTCTACGAATACGGGTACGAGGTTTTCGGGCTCGCGTTCGCACCGGGCCGAGACTCGTTTCTCGCGCTGCAGAGGACCGGAGAGATCCTACTGAGACGCATCGAAGACGGCTTGATCCTGCGATCCTACGAAGGCCTGGTGGACATCGCATGGCCCGCGTCGTATTCGACGACGGGCCGGTACATCGTCGACCAGGGCGGCAACTCCATCAGGATCTGGGACGTGGAAACCGGAACCGTCGTCAACCGGATCACCGCCGAGGGTGAAGCCCTGCTTCCTGCCGTCCTGACCACGTCCGACGGCAGAGTGGCGCTGGTCGAATCCGAGGACGCACCGCCGCAGCTGCGAGCCCCGCCGGCAGCGAGCGAGCTCAATGCAGGCTCGAATGCACAGTATTCGAGCGATCTCGCGAGCGCGGTTTCCGAGTCGGAAGAGCCCGGCGGCCGCTCGATGATCTTCTGGGACGTGGCGACCGGGAAGTCGCGCGGCAGGATCCCGGGCACGCGCGCAGTCTTCGCGGGCGACGGCTCCGTGCTCGCCGTACAGAACGGCTGGCGCCTAGAACTTCGCGATCCGGTCACGCTGGCGCGCTTGCACTCGCTGCTCGTCAGGGAAGACCTGGCGGCTGTCGGCCCGGACGGCGGACAGGTCGCGCTCGAGTCATCCACAGCGCTGGCAGTCGTGGACGTCTCGACGGGCCGTACCGTGCGCCGGCTTGCGCACAGGCGAGGCGACCTCACGCACATTCGTTTCTCGCCGAACGGCGCCCGTCTCCTGGTCGCGGGGACGGATGGCGTCGTGGTGTGGGAAGTTGCTTCGGGCCGCCAGGTGTTGAGACTCGCGCGCGAAGCCCACTACGCGACTGTCGACGCTTCGTTCTCGCGCGACGGCCGCCACATCCTGACAGGCGGCGCCGGGCCTGCGAGGATCATCGACGCTGAGACGGGAAGCGAGATCTGCACTCTCGTGGACTTCAAGGACGGCAACTGGGCGGTGGTCGAGCCGGGCGGACGCTTCGACACGAACGCGCTCGACGGTACTCGAGGCCTCTCGTGGTTCGTCGACGACGACCCGTTCACGCCGCTTCCTGTCGAAGTCTTCATGCGCGACATGTACGAGCCCAGGCTGCTGCCGCGGCTTCTCTCCGATGAAGCGCTTCCACCGGTGCGAGACCTGACGTCGCTGAATCGCGTCCAGCCCGAGATCGAAATCATCGAAGTAACTCCCCGAGGCGACGGCGGCGACCGCGTCAACGTGCGCGTTCGGGTCTCGGCTCCGACGCGACTGTTCGGCGCCGGCTCTGCTGCCGCGGTGCGGCGCTCGACGGCGATTCACGACCTCAGGCTCTTTCGTGACGGTCAACTGGTCGGCAGCGCGCCCGCGGCCGGCGGAGTCGTAGCGCTCGACGGGCTGTCGGGCGCGGCCGTCGTCGAGTTCGACGTTCGATTGCCTCGGCTCGGCCGCAAGCGAATGGTCGAGTTCACGGCCCACGCCTTCAACGACGACCGCGTGAAGAGCGCGACGGCGCGACGGACCTACGAGGCAGGTGCGGCGAAGGCGCCGGTTTCCGGCCGCGCTTACCTGATCGGCATCGGCGTCAACGACTACGGCATTCGAGGTGTGGACCTGCGCTTCGCGGTAAACGACGCGCGTGAGTTCACGAAGCTGGCCGGCGACGGGCTTGCCGCCACCGGGCAATTCGAGGAAGTCGTTTCGGTACGGCTCGTCGCCGAGCAACGCGCGCCGTCCTCGGGAACAAAGGCCGCGATCCGCGCCGTCTTCGACGTGCTGGCCGGCAGGACCGCCGACCCGACGGCGCTCGCCACGATCGCCGGAGCCGAGCGGCTGCGCCAGGTGGAACCGGAAGACGTCGTGATCGTGTCGTTCTCGGGCCACGGATTTGCCGATCCCGGTGGAGCGTTTTACCTCGTTCCGTCCGACGCTCTCGAGCGCCGGGCCGCGGAGACTGGCGCGAACGCCCGCGATGCGGAGCGGCAGCTCGAGCTCGCCGCGTCTGATCCTACGGCCCGGCTGCGCGATCTCTGCGTGTCATCCGATGAGCTTGCAGAGTGGCTTCGCGACATCGACGCAGGCGAGCTGGTGCTCGTCGTCGACGCGTGCCAGTCGGCAGCCTCGGTCGAGTCGGAAGGATTCAAGCCCGGCCCGATGGGAAGCCGGGGGCTCGGCCAGCTCGCCTACGACAAGGGCATGCGAATCCTCGCTGCCACGCAGGCCGACAACGTCGCCATCGAAGGTCGTGGCCTCGAGCACGGACTGCTGAGTTACGCGCTCGTCGTCGAAGGGCTCGGCGGGCACAGGGCGGATTCCAGGCCTGCGGACGGTCGCGTCGAAATGGTGGAATGGCTGACGTACGGCGCCACTCGCGTGCCTGCGATCGCCGCAACCGGTGGCGGAGCAAGGTTGCTCGTCCACGGGCAGGCGGCGCCTGCCGTATCGGCAACAGCTGTCGTCCGCCGAATCCAGCGGCCGGCACTGTTCGATTTCTCGCGCTCCCGGCAACCCGTGACGATCTCGGTAAGGCCCAGGCCCTGAGGAAGCCTCACAACCATTGCGCGAAGCGCCTTGATAGGGGTAGGGAGGATCGATTGGGTTCGGTCCCCC
>CAZQBW010000016.1:0-40014 GCA_964591515.1 uncultured Clostridia bacterium | reverse complement strand
GGTCCCTCCTGAAAGTTCGGTCGGCCCGGCGACAAGCATCGGCGCGGGCGTCTCGCGTCGTCAAGTCATGAAGGCGGGGGGCCGATACTCTGCGCCCGTCCAGCTTGACGCGACAGCGCGCGCCCGTCGATGCTTGCTCCCCGGCACCGCAGCGAGGGCTGGACGCCGGGCGCCGGACAATCGCGAACCTGACGGGGGATCTGCCACATGGCACGAGTCAGCACGTACCTCAACTTCTCCGGCGACACGGAGGCGGCATTCAATTTCTATCGCTCCGTCTTCGGCGGCGATTTTTCCGGACCGATTCACCGCTTCGGCGATATTCCGCCGGCGCCGGATCAGCCGCTCATGTCTGAGACTGACAAGCAGCTCGTCATGCACATCGAGCTGCCGATCCTCGCGGGGCACGTGCTGATGGGCACGGACGCGCCCGAGTCGATGGGCTTCACGGTCGTGCACGGCAACAGCATGCACATCAACCTGGAGCCGGATACGCGCGAAGAGACCGACCGGCTCTTTGCGGCGCTGTCGGTCGGGGCGACGATCGAGATTCCGCTGCAGGTGATGTTCTGGGGCGACTATTTCGGCACGCTCACGGACCGCTTCGGCATCCGCTGGATGTTCAACTGCAGCAGTCCTGAATAGCGCGGCGTGCAGGAAAGAAGAGCAACGCGGATCGGGCGGATAGAGCGGATTTACGCGGATCTGAATCAGCGTTCAGATCCGCGTAAATCCGCTCTATCCGCTTAATCCGCGTTGCTCTTATCCTTCCCCATCTGCGATCACACCGCCCAGGAGTCCTCTTCCGCGTGGGCCCCTCGTGCGTGCTCGATGCCGGCGTCGATCGCCTTGATGTTCAGCTCGACGAGCGCCTTCTTCTTCGTCATCGACTCGATGACGGCAATGACCCGCTCCTTCGGGAGCAGGTTCGTAAGCCCGATGTACGCGCCGAGCATGACTATGTTCGCCACCTTCGAACTCCCGATCGAGTCCGCGATCGCCGTCGCCGGGACCGCCAGGACCTCGACATCGTCGCGCGACGGCGCCGTGTCGATAAGCGACGAGTCGTAGAGGATGATGCCGCCGCTCACGACCTCGGGCCCGAACTTCTCGAGTGACGGCCGATTCGTTGCGATCAGCACGGACGGATCCGAAATGAGCGGCGAGCCCACGGGATGCGTCGAGATGTTCACGGCGCAGTTCGCCGTGCCGCCGCGCATCTCCGGGCCATAGGACGGCAGCCACGAAACGTTGAATCCCTCGCGCATGCCGACCTCGGCAAGCAGCTTGCCCAGGAACAGCACGCCCTGCCCCCCGAACCCGGCGAGCTTGATTCGCGGATCGCGATAGCAGGTCGCGACGTTCGAATCCGACCACGTCCCGGTCCGCTTCTCGGAGGTCGCGTGCGTGATGCCGAGGACCTCGGCCACGCGCTCGGGCGTCACCTCGAGGCGGCGCCGATTCCAGTTCTCGCGATCCGCCGTTACGTCCTTGATTACGCCGAGCGGGTAGATGGGCACCAGATTCTCTTTCACCCAGTTGCACGCGTCCGTCGGCGTGAGTCCCCATCCGGTCGGACACGGCGAAAGCACCTCGACGAGCGAGAAGCCGCGCCCCTCGATCTGGTTCTGCAGCGCCTTCTTGACCGCCTTGCGGGCGCGCATGCGGCTCTTGTTGTCGAACAGTCCGACGCGCTCGATGTAACTGGGTCCCTCGAGGCTGCCCAGCAGCTCGCTGACGTGCATCGGGAACCCCTCCTCGAGAACCTGCCTGCCGACCGGCGACGTCGACGTCCGCTGACCGACGAGCGTCGTTGGCGCCATCTGACCGCCCGTCATGCCGTAGATCGCGTTGTTGACGAAGAAGACGGTGATGTTCTCGCCGCGGTTGGCGCAGTGCAGGATCTCGTTGCCGCCGATCGCGGCCAGATCGCCGTCGCCCTGGTAGCTGATCACGAGGCTGTCGGGCAGCGCGCGCTTGACGGCGGTCGCGGCGGCCGGGGCGCGGCCGTGCGGAACCTGGATGTTCCCCACGTCGAAGTAGTAGTACGCGAAGACCGAGCAGCCGACGGGGTTCACGAGGACGGTCCGGTCCTGCATGCCGAGCTCGTCGATGGCTTCGGCAATGTACTTGTGAAGGTTGCCGTGGCCGCAGCCCGGGCAGTAGTGGGTCGTCAGATGGTCACCGGATTTCCGGCTAAACTCCCCAAAGAGACTCTTCGGTCGCTGGAACGACTTTGCGTACATGGTCTGCCTCGCTCGCCTTTATGATCTGCGCCAGAAGCTCATCGGTCGTCGGCACTACGCCGCCAACCCGCGAATAGAATCGCACCGGAATCTCGCCATTGACCGCGAGCCGCACGTCGTCGACGAGTTGCCCCGTGCTGAGCTCGACGACGAGCATGCTCTTCACGTAATTCGTCTCGTAGGCGACCTGCATGGTCGGGAACGGCCACAGCGTGATCGGCCTGAGCAGCCCTACCTTGATGCCCATTTCGCGGGCGTGATCCACCGCGGTCTTGAGCACTCGCGAGACGATCCCGTAGCCGATGACCAGAAGCTCTGCGTCGCCGGTGTGGTACTTCTCGCACATCGCGATGCCGTCGGTCTCGAGCGCGTACTTGGTCTCGAGGTGACGGACGTGCCGCTCGAGGTCTTCAGGCGACAGGTAGATGGAAGTGATGAGGTTCCGCCTCGTCTCGGCGTCGCCGTGAACCGCCCAGGGCTTGTCGTCAGGTTCGACCATCCGGTCGGGGAACTCGACGGGCTCCATCATCTGCCCGATGAATCCGTCCGCCAGGACGACCGCAGGATTGCGGACGCGGTCGGCCAGCTCGAAGGCCAGGAAGGTCAGGTCGCACATCTCCTGGGCCGAGTTCGGCGCCAGGACGATTGTGTGATAGCTCCCGTGGCCGCCGCCCTTGACGACCTGGTGATAGTCCGCCTGCTCGGGCGCGATGTTGCCGAGCCCGGGGCCGCCGCGCATGATGTCGACGATGACGCATGGCAGCTCCGAGCCGGCGAGGTACGAGATCCCCTCCTGCATCAGGCTGATTCCCGGGCCGGACGACGCCGTCATCGTGCGCTCGCCGCAGGACGCCGCTCCGTAGACCATGTTGATCGCGCCGACTTCGCTTTCGGCCTGTAGGAACGTGCCTCCCGATTCGTGGAAGTACCTGGCTGCCGCCTCGGCGATCTCGCTGGCCGGAGTGATCGGGTAGCCGTAGAAGGAGCGGCAACCCGCCATGATCGCCGCTTTGACGACCGCTTCGTTGCCCTTGATCAGTTCTTGTGCCATTGCGCGAGCCTCGACTGGTTAGAGAGCCGTAATGGCCTGCGAGAGACTCGCGGCCTCGGCCGCCTTTGCGGGCGACAGGAGCGTGTAGACGGTGATGGCGCCCGGTTCGGGGCAGGCGAAGAAGCAGACTCCGCATCCGGTGCACCCCGCGCCGAGATAGACTGCAGGGTGGTACCCGCGCGAGTTGAAGCCATCACTCAGCTGCATCACGTTGGGGGCGCAGGCTTCGATGCACAGGCCGCACCCCTTGCACTCCTCAGTCGAGATGTCGATCCTGCCGCGGTCCTCTTTCTCTTCGCTTTTCATGGTTGTGTGCCCCCGTCGCGAAAGGTGGAGGGATTGCCGTACGTCGCACGCGGTCGTTGGTCCACCGGCCGAACCGCGGCGTTTCGCCTGGAAGCGAACGAGGCCGTGAACGAGTCCCCCGCGATGGCTGCCACGCCGAGGCGGCGCTCGTATCACGGATAGGCACCGGCTGAAGCGCTCTACGCGAGCACTCGAGCGGGTACCGATCTAATCACTCGACATGCAATGGTTATGCCCGCAACGTCAGGACGCGGTGCGTTTTGCGCGAGAGCGCGCTGTCAAAGCGAAAAGACAGAGGACGGGAGACTGGACGTCGCGAGAATGGAGATCCCGACAGGCCGCGTTGGCGCTGAGTATTTCCCGATTTGGGGAATTTTTCACAACGGGAGGAAGAGAAGAAGGGCCACGGAAATTACGGATCTGACGGATTGAGACGGATCTGCAGACTCAGATCCGTCTCAATCCGTCAGATCCGTAATTTCCGTGGCCCTTCTTCATCCGCCACGACACGCAGGCCCTCTTCGTGCACGAGCGGCTGGCCATCCCGGTCGCGCAGTGGAAGAATTCGCGATGCGGCGCTTCTTCCATGCGCTTCCGAAGCGAGGAAAGTGAAATGAGCAAATTCAGCAAGGACCCCGATGCCGTGGCGCGGCTCTCCCCCGAGCAATTCCGCGTCACTCAGAAAAGCGGCACTGAGGCTCCTGGAACAGGGGAGTATCTGAACAACAAGGAACCGGGCATCTATGTCGATATCGTGTCGGGGGAGCCGCTTTTCGCGTCCTCCGACAAGTTCGACTCGGGCTGCGGCTGGCCGAGCTTCACGAAGCCCATCGAACCGGCCTACGTCAACGAGCTGACCGATACCTCGCACGGCATGCTTCGCACCGAGGTGCGGTCCACGCACGGCGACAGCCATCTCGGGCACGTATTTCCCGATGGCCCACGGGACCGCGGCGGACTGCGGTACTGCATCAACTCGGCCTCGCTTCGTTTCGTCCATCGGGACGACATGGAAGCGGAGGGCTACGGGGAATACCTGAACCAGGTGGAGGACATTCGATGAGCGAAGAACGCGCAGTGCTCGCCGGCGGCTGCTTCTGGGGCGTGCAGGACCTCTTTCGAAAGTACGACGGCGTCCTGAAGACACGCGTCGGGTACACCGGCGGCGACGTGCCCAATGCGACGTACCGCAATCACGGCACCCACGCCGAGGCGGTGGAGATCTTCTTCGATCCCGACCGGATCAGCTTCCGGCAGATCCTCGAGTTTTTCTTCCAGATTCACGACCCGAGCACGCGCAACCGCCAGGGCAACGACGTCGGGTCAAGCTACCGATCGGCGATCTTCTACACGAGCGAGGAACAGAAGCGGGTTGCCCTGGACACGATCGCCGACGTCGACGCCTCGGGGCTCTGGCCTGGAAAGGTCGTCACGGAAGTCGTGCCGGCCGGCGACTTCTGGGAAGCAGAGCCCGAGCATCAGGACTACCTCGAACGATATCCCGGCGGATACACCTGCCACTTCGTCCGGCCAAACTGGAGACTGCCGGTCCGGGCGAAAAAGGCTGAGTGATCGTCGTCCAGACTCCACGAGAGAATGAAGAAGGGCCACGGAGTTCACGGATCTGACGGATCAAAACGGATCTGAGACTGCATTCAGATCCGTTTTGATCCGTCAGATCCGTGACATGCGTGGCCCTTCTCCATCCGGCCTACGACACCCGCGCGCAGACGGCCTTCGTCTCGGTGTAGTTCTCGAGCGCTTCCTTGCCCATCTCGCGACCCCATCCCGACTGCTTGTATCCGCCGAACGGCAGCGCCGCGTCGAAGATGTTGTAGCAGTTGATCCACACCGTTCCGGCGCGCATCTGCGCCGCAACGGCGTGCGCCTTCGCGACGTCCCGCGTCCAGATCCCCGCAGCGAGCCCGTAGACCGAGTCGTTCGCTCGCGCGACGAGCTGGGCCGGATCCTCGAACGGGATCGCCGCGACGACCGGTCCGAAGATCTCCTCCTGGATGACCTGCATGTCGTCCTTCGTGTCGACGAGCACCGTCGGCTCGACGAAGTACCCCGAATCGCCGACGCGCTTGCCGCCAACGACCGCTCGCGCGCCTTCCGTGCGTCCTGACTCGATGAAGCCGCAGACGCGGTTCATCTGTTCTTCGGACACGAGCGGGCCCATGTCGGTCGACGGATCGAGTCCCGGGCCGACCTTTATCTTGCTCGCGGCCTCCGAGACGCCATCGACCACGCGGTCGAAGATGCTCTTCTCGACGAAGAGCCGCGATCCGGCGCAGCAGCACTGTCCGTGGTTGAAGAAGATCGCGCTAGCGGCGCCCGCGATCGCCTGGTCCACGTTTGAATCGGCGAACACGACATTCGGCGACTTGCCGCCGAGCTCGAGCGTCACCTTCTTGAGATTGCCGGCCGCCGCGTGAACGATCAGCCGCCCGACCTCCGTCGAGCCGGTGAATGCGACCTTGTCGACGTCAGGGTGCGCGGCGAGCGCGGCGCCCGCGGTCTCGCCAAAGCCCGGAACGATGTTGATGACGCCTGGGGGGAAGCCCGCCTCGAGCATCAGCTCGCCGAGTCGCAGTGCCGTCAGCGGCGTCTGCTCGGCCGGCTTGAGGACGATCGTGCAGCCGGTGGCGAGCGCGGGACCGAGCTTCCACGCGGCCATCAACAGCGGGAAGTTCCACGGGATGATCTGGCCGACGACGCCGATCGGTTCTCGCACCGTGTAGGCGTGGTAGACCGCGCCGGGGGTGTAGGGCACGGACAGCGGAATCGTGCTGCCCTCCAGCTTCGTCGCCCACCCGGCCATGTAGCGGAAGAGCTCGGCGGCGAGCGGCACATCGGCCGCGCGCGAGATCGTCAGCGGCTTGCCGTTGTCGAGCGTTTCGAGCTCGGCGAATTCCTGGGTGTGCTGGTCGAGCAGGTCGCCGAGCTTCCAGATCAGGCGGCCCCGTTCTGACGCCGTCATCTTCCGCCAGGGACCGGTGTCGAACGCGGCTCGGGCTGCGGCTACGGCGCGGTTGATGTCTTCGGCATCGCCCTCGGCGACGTCGGCGAGAACCTGCCCGGTCGCCGGATTGTAGGAGGCGAAGGTCTTGCCGGACGCGGCCGGGACCCATTCGCCGTTGATGAGCATGGTGCGTGTACGCGCAACGAACTCCGTGACTCGGGTGTCGAGTTGCACCCCGGAAGCTGAACTCATGGCTACCTCCTCAGTGGCCCCTGTGCGGGGCTCGACGGTGTTGTGTCGGCAGCGGCGCGTGAAGCTCGCGCGTCGAGAAGTGAGGGCGGGAGGAATATACACCCGGGGGGAAGACGGGAAGGAGATGGCTTCGCGTACAGAGAGCACAGAGGCACGGAGGTGCATGAAGTCAGACTTTCAGGGAGATGAGGGCGTCTTCAGGGCGGTTTATCATGGTGCGTCCGTAGCCGACGGAGACTCGGGAGGCAGGATGAAGCGGCTCAGTATGTTGAAGGCCCTTTCGGCGATTGTGCCTGCAATCGCGTTTCTCACGCTCGCGATGAGTTGTCAGGGCGTGCGCGCGCAGTCCGGCGACGTGACGATCACGATCGAGAGCGGCGGGCGGACACGCACCAGCATCCTGCATGTCCCGCCGTCTTACGAGGCGGGCTCGCCGGTGCCGCTCGTCATCCTGATGCACGGAGGCGGTGGCAACGGCGCGCAGGCGCAGCGCGCTTACGGGATGGACGCCGTCGCCGACCGTGAGGGCTTCTTCGTCGCCTATCCGAACGGCACCGGCCGAATCGGGAGTCTGTTCACCTGGAACGCCGCGAATTGCTGCTCCTACGCGTACGAGAACAACGTCGACGACGTGGGCTTTCTGCGAGCGCTGGTCGAGGAGATCGAGCGCACGTATTCGATCGATCCGCGGCGGATTTATGCAACGGGAATGTCGAACGGCGGCATGATGACCTATCGGCTCGGGTGCCAGATGTCCGACAAGCTCGCGGCCATCGCGCCGGTCGCGGGCGCGCTCAACGAAACCACGTGCACGCCGACCCATCCGCTGCCGGTTATCGTGTTTCACGGGACCGACGACCAGCACGTCCCGTACTACGGCGGGGTCGGGCCCGAGACGCTTTACCCGCGCGTGGATGAGCCGGTCAGCCACGCCATCGGCTTCTGGGTCGGACGCGACCAGTGTGTCACCACGCCCGTGACCGAGACGAGCGCGTCGGGCAATATCATCACCGACACCTACAGCGGCGGCGTGCGCGGCACCGAAGTCATCCTCTACACGATCCGGGACGGCGGGCACGCGTGGCCGGGAGGCACGGGGTCGGCGACCGGCGACGTCCCCACGCAGGAGATCTCGGCGTCGGAGCTCATCTGGGAATTCTTCGCACGCCACCCGAAGGCGGACGCAGCCGCTGCACCCGCGGTGCGGGTCTCGAGCCCGAACGGCGGAGAGAAGCCGCGACAGGGCCAGACGCTCGAGGTGACGTGGTCGGTCGATGGCCCGGCCGACATCGCGTCCCACGAGCTGTGGTTATCGGCTGACAGCGGCGCCACTTATTCCACGAGGCTCGCGACCGTCGAGGATCCCGACGCGAGAGGCTACGCGTGGACGGTTCCCGCTGATCTGGCTAAGGGCAAGCACTACCGGATTCGCGTCGTCGTCACGACGCGCGAGGGACTTGCCGGCGTCGACGACAGCGATGCGGACTTCCGTGTGCGGAAGGCGCGGTAGAGATCATCCGCTGGACATGCGACTGCTCAGGCGGATCAGAACCGGGAGCGATAGCGACCGGGTCGTCGTCCAAGCAGAACGCTCGCGGTCCCACGTCAACCCTGCGGCCATCGGGAACTCGTCCTGAGTTGCGAAACACCTTGTCAGCGATTGCTCACTGCGTAGACTGTCGACTGGAGGTCTATTTCACGTCAATGAGCGACTCGAGGACCCAGGGAGACCCTGTCGTGCGGCGTCCCGACGCGACGGTCGAATCGCCGACGGCGAGTGCTGGCACGCGCGCGGTCTTGAGAGGAGCGGCTCTCGTCGGGATGGCCGGATTCCTCATCCTGCTCGCCGCAGTCACGCTGATTCTCGGCATCGACCGCGTTGCCACATCGGAAGCTGCCTCCGCAACGGCGTCGGGTCGTTCGGGTGTCGTCTCCATCCTCGTCCGGACATCGTCGGGACAATTCGACCAATGTGGGAGCGGATTCTTCTTCAAGCCCGGTGTCGTCGTCACCACCCGGGACGAGCGTCGAGTCGGCGCAGACGTTTACGTTCGTATCGCGAATTCGGACGGCCCCCTCAAGGCGACTCCAGCCGGGACCACGGCTCCGACGGACATCGACGTCTACGTCGTGGAGGGCGCCGATGCCGAATCGCTCATCATGTCAAAGGACCGAGTGCTTGCCGGAGACCGAGTCGATGTGCCGGTGCTCGCATCAATCGGGGTGTCCTCGCAATCCGCGACCATAAGCACGATCTACCATGAGGACGCTGTTTTCGCGATCACGTTCGTCGGGGCCGAGTTGCCGGATCAGGTCGGCGGTCCGGTTCTTGCCGCCGACGGAACCGTTGTCGGCGTACTGAGCGGTGCGACGATTCGCGACAGCGAATATCTCGTATTGCCAGCCGTGAGAATCGCTGCACGGATGACTGGACTGCCGGAGCCCGGTCCTCCCTTGTCGTCGCTTGCCGGCACACCGACGCTTGCCGTCGAACGGCCGCCGACCTGGACAGCCAGACCGCGCGATCCACTTCGTCCCGACAATGACGGACCCGGGAGTGCCGGCGGACGCCGCGCTGTCGTCCCGACCGGTCCGGTGGTTGCGAGGAAAGCGCGGATTCTCAATTCTCCGCGTCCATCGTATACCGCCCAGGCGCGCGAGAACGGTACCGAGGGCAATGTCGTCTTGCGCGTCAGTCTGGGCGCCAACGGCAGGGTCAAGTCGGCTTCGGTGTTGCGGGGACTGCCCGACGGCTTGAACGAGAAAGCGATCGAAGCTGCTTACCGACTCGAGTTCGAGCCCGCCCGCGACGCCGAGGGCCGGCCGATGGACTCCGAACTTACGGTTTCGGTCAACTTCACGAATCGGTAGTGAATCGGAACCCCAAATATGACCGGCCCCTCGCACACGCTCGGGGTTCTGGTCTTACGATTGTCTTCCATCTCTAGGGGAAGGCACCTAACGCGGCGGGCGTTCCGCGCAACAAAACCGCACACCGAGCAGCCGCCTCAGATCTCGACCTGGGCGCCGATCTCGACGACCTGCTCGGGCGGGAGGTCGTAGAACGCCGTCGGAGGCAGCGCGTTCCGGTGCATCGCCGCGAAGAGCTTCTCGCGCCAGATCGCCATTCCCGGCTTCTCCGAAGCAATGACAGTCGCACGCGACAGGAAGAACGTGACCTCGTCTATTTCGACCTCGAACCCGAGCGGCCCGGCCAGGCGCAGGATCTCGGGCACGCTCGGCTCCTCCATGAAACCGTATCGCGCGGTGATCCGCGTCACTCCAGATTCGAGCGGCTCGATCGTCACCCGTTCGCCGTCCGGGACGGTCGGCACCTCGAGCGTCGCGACGTGCAGCAGGGCGACGCGCTCGTGCAGCGCCTGCGCGTGCTGGACATAGCGTGTCAGCCCGACCGGAATCGTCTCGGGCGATCCCGTCAGGAAGACGGCCGTCCCCCGAATCCGGTGCAGCTTCCCGGTTTGGAGGCCCGTGAAGAACTTCGAGACCGACACGCCGGTCACGCCGAGCCGCCGTGCCAGCAACCGTCTGCCCGTGTTCCACGTCGTCATCAACATGAAGACGAATCCGCCGATCAGCAGCGGCAGCCACCCTCCGTCCATGAACTTCAGGGCATTGGCGCCAAAGAAGGCGAGGTCGATGGCGAGAAAGACCGACGTGAAGAGCACTACGGCCGCCCACGGCCACCGCCATTGGGCCCGCGTCACGTACGCGAACAGGATCGTCGTCACGCCCATCGTGCCCGCGACCGCAAGTCCGAACGCCGCCGCCAGACGGCTCGACGAGCCGAACCCGATCACGAGCGCGATCGTCGACGCCATCAGGGCCCAGTTGAGCGCGGGCAGGTAGATCTGCCCGATTTCACGCGCC
Source organism: uncultured Clostridia bacterium (assembly GCA_964591515.1). GTDB lineage: Bacteria > Acidobacteriota > Blastocatellia > UBA7656 > JADIYM01 > JADIYM01. The sequence continues at coordinate 29,306 of CAZQBW010000016.1, read as the reverse complement.
GAGGTGTGGACGACCGTGAACCGCGGACTGTAGTCGAGCTGCATGGCCTGGCGCGTCAGGGAAAACACCGCCGAGATGAGCGCCTGCGACGCAATCACCGTCGAAGCGGTCGCCAGGACCACGAGCGGATAGAGCGCCCAACCCGGCGCGGCGACAAAGAACGGGTTCGAGGCCGCCTCGGGCGTCCGCAGCAGTACGGCTCCCTGGCCGAAGTAGCTCAGCAGGAGCGACGGCAATGCGAGAGCGAACCACGCGACCCGAATGGCCGGGGCGCCGAAGTGGCCCATGTCGGCGTAGAGCGCTTCGCCGCCCGTGAGACAGAGCACGACCGCGCCGAGCACGAGAAACCCGCGGCCGCCGTTTGCCGCGAAGAAGCGTGCGCCGTAGGTCGGGTCGAACGCGACGAGGACGCCCGGCTCCGAAAGGATCCCGTGGATTCCAAGGGCCGCGATCACGACGAACCAGATCGCGATGATCGGACCGAACAGTGCGCCGACGCGACCGGAACCGAACGGCTGGACGAGGAAGAGGCCGATCAGGATCACGACCGTGATCGGAACGACGAAAGGCTCGAAGAACGTCGTCGCGACGTTGAGTCCCTCGACCGCGCTCAGCACCGAGATAGCCGGCGTGATGACGCCATCGCCATAGAGCAGCGCCGCTCCGGCAAGTCCCAGCATAACGAGGACCCAGCGGCTGCGTCCGGCAGCACCCGCGCGTCGTCGCATGATGAGCGCAAGCAGCGCGAGGATCCCGCCCTCGCCCTTGTTGTCGGCGCGCATGATGAAGGCGACGTACTTGACGCTCACGACGAGAATGAGCGACCAGACGAAGAGCGAGAGCACGCCGAGCACGTTGTCGTGCGTCGGTGCGACGGAGTGCGGGCCATGAAAGGCCTCGCGCATCGCGTAGAGGGGACTCGTCCCGAGGTCGCCGAACACGATGCCGAGCGCCGAAAGGCTCAGGAGAGCAAAGGCAAGGCCGCCCTTCGGCGAACCGTGCGCGGGTTCATCGGCGTGCTTCGTGGTGGAGTCGTTGGCGTCCATACGACGTCGCGCGCGCCGGAGTGTAGCACGCGGGCCGCGTGGCCCGCGCCGACGGATCAGAACCGGGAGCGGTAGCGACCGGGTCGAGCTGGAACCGGATGGCTCACGACTCAAAGCACACCCGATCGCTGATCGAAACCGTTATGCGGAACTGTTCTTGAGAGCGCCGCAGGCGCGAAAGAACCAGAGCCCTCGGCGTAAGCCGAGGGAATATTTCAAGAGAGACGAGTGAGCCCCGGCAGGGGCGATACATCGTGAACGCTCGCGGCGACAGGTGCTGTTTCGCCCCTGTCGGGGCTCCACCGATTGTCCTTCGACGACCCACGGCTTACGCCGTGGGCTCTGGTTCTTTCGCGCCTACGGCGCTCCTCGGAGGAGGCTCCATCCTCTGACTCCTGGCAACATCAAAACCTGAATCCTCATTCCGCGTTCGACGCCTCCAGCTTCCGACCGCGCAGCGGTTTCGTTCAGCGACCGGGTCGTCGTTCAGTCGGAAGGTCCACGGTCTCACGACGACCCGGTCGCTACCGCTCCCGGTTCTGATCCGCGTCCAGGGCGGCCATTGGCCGGGCGGGGGTCGGGACGACAAGGCGGTCCGTCGTGTGCTCCGTGACCGAGGCAATGTCGCGGAATTCGAATGGCTGCGCCATCGGTGGCGGCTCGAGCTCTTTCGTCTTGCGGTCGATCGTCGGCGTTACGGCGCCACGTCGCGCGCGCCTGTGGCGCAGCTTCACCTCGAGCGCATACCAGAAGTTCACCGACTGATGCACGGCGATGACAAGGCAGAACGCGTTGACCATGTAGATCGACCACTTCGCCTCGTCGGTGCCGAAGTAGGTTGCCATGAGCACTATGGCCGACGTCAGCGCGAACACGGCGCTCATCGCGCTGAAAACGACCATGGACGTCAGCTTGTCTTCGGGCTTGTAGGCGAGCTGGCCTCCGCGCTTGCCGAGCCATTCACCGCACAGGCGGCAATACGACTCCGCGATCTGGTCACTCGCCCCGCAGTCCGGACAATTCATCGAGCCCCTCCGCCATGTCAGAAACCTCGCCAGTATTGCGCACGCGCGCGGACCCAACAAGGTGCCTGGCCAAGCCCTTTCCGGTTCAAGAGCTTCGCACACAGAGGCATAGAGGCACGGAGGAACGGAGGCACCGACATACCAACACGTCGCCTTGACCTTTCCCATCGTTCGTCCAAGAATGCGGGCGTCCTATCGCGGAGCAGCACTGCTCGCATCAATTCACAGTCGTATTCACGTTGTCGTCCTGAGTCGTACGGGCTCGGTCGAGCCCTGCGCTTCCGGCCCAAGGAGTACCAGATGACTTTCCGGCGCAGGGCAACCGCGGTCCTGATAACCGCGGTGGTCGTCGTTGTCGTGCTGACGGCGGTGTTGTCGAACCGGCTCTTCAGCGGACTGACCGAATCGGTCGAGAGCTCGCAGTTCGAGCTGATGCAGTCGATCCTCGATTCGGGTCTCACGTCGGCCGAGGGCCGGGCGCTGGCACGTGCGGACATGATCGCGGCCCTGCCGGTGACCAGGAAACTGTTCGCGGCGCAGGATCGGGCGGGCCTTCTGGCCGAGTTCGGACCGATGTTCCAGATCCAGAAGGAGAAGTACGGAGTCGACCAGGGCCAGTTCCACGTCCCGCCGGCGACGTCCTTCCTGAGGCTGCACGACCCGGCGACATACGGCGACGACCTCTCGAGCTTCCGTCCTCTCGTAGTTGCAATCAACCGGGATCACCTGGCTCGCAAGGGCTTCGCGGTCGCGAGATCGGGCCCGGCGATCTTCGGCATCGTCCCGGTGAACGACGAGGCTGGAAACTACGTCGGCAGCTTCGAGATCGGCATCGAGTTCGGCGAGGTCCTCGACAATCTCAAGGCGTCCTACGGTCTTGAATCCGCGCTCTTCATCGAGGAGCAGCCCCTGCGCGATTTCGCGAAGGGTGTGAGCAGCGAGATCCTAAGCGAGCCGAACCGGCTCGGGAAACACATCAAGTTCCACTCGACCCACTGGGACCTGATGCAGACTCTCGTCAAGTCCGGCGACCTGGCGACGGCCGACGAACCGGTCAGGTACACGCGAGAGGCGCTCGGCGTGACCTATGGCGTGTTGCTCGTTCCCATTCGAAACAATGCCGGAGACCCGATAGGCGTCGTCGCCATCGCGAGGGATTTCAGCGGATCGCGCGCGGCCGCGAGACGCTCGGTCGTGTGGCAGGTGACGCTCGCGCTTTTCGCGATCATCCTGCTCTCAGGAGCGGTGCTGGTCGTTGTCCGCGGGTTCCTGCTGCGACCGCTCGGGGTCCTCTCGGATCGACTCGCGGCGCTGGCGGCGGGCGATAGGGAGTCGACGATGGAGGACGTCGAATCGCTGTGCGACGAGCTGCAAGTCCTGGCAGGGAACTTTGAAAAGCTGAAAGCGAAAGGCGAACCCGGGGGCAAAGAGGAGGACGGATCATAGCGATGATCCTGTCAAACCGGACATTTCTGAGGCTCTTTCCGCTCATCGCCTGCATGGTGCTGCTTGCGGCCGATGCCGACGCGCGTCCGGCGGAGGCTCCTCCGGCAGCGCCCGCACCAGCCGCGGCCAAGTCCACGCCTCCGCCAGCAGTCGCAGCCGAAACGCTGACCGCCCTTCCGAGGGGAAAGGGCCTCCCGGTGGTCGTGCGGACGGGCGTCTGTTTCGTGAACCTCGAATCCGTTGAAGAGAACGAGGGCGCCTTCGTCGCCACGATCGACCTGCGCGTGCGGTGGGTCGATCTGCGGTTGCGCTACGCGCCAGCCGAAGCTCCGGACGGATTCAAGGAATTCCGGGGCGCCACGGCGGAGGCGCGCCTCGCAGAAATGTGGGCGCCGGACGTGCTGCTGACGAACATGGTCGGAGAGCCCGAGTACCAGGTTCGGGGGTTGCGGATCTATCCCGACGGGCGCGTCGAGTTGATGCAGAGGACCACGGCGCGTTTCGCGACGACGTTCGACGTCGAGCGGTTTCCGTTCGACCGCCAGAAGCTGAAGGTGGAGATGGTCTCGCGGCTCGAGAGCGCGGAACGGGTCGCCTTCGACTTCCGGCAGGACGACCTGAGCTTCTGCAAGGCCGCGACGGGTGTGGGGGTGGACGGTTGGACGACCGGGCTCGTCGACCTTCGTCGCGAGCCCGAGGCGGGGTGGTACGGAGACTCTCACGCTAGGCTCGTGGCATCGCTCGAGGTGACGCGCAAGCCGGGCACCTCGCTCGCGCCGATCTTCATTCCACTCTTCGCGTCGCTGCTGATACCGCTGCTCGCGATCTGGCTGAACCGCGTCGAGGACGGCGAGTTCCAGATCGAGGCGTTCGAGCTGGCGAACGTCATCATCGGCGGACTGTTCGCGGTCATCGCGCTCAACTTCACGGTGTATTCGGAGTACCAGATGCTGGCGTCCGGGGACAACCTCGTCGCCCGGCTCTTCGGTCTCAACTACATCACGCTCGCGGTCAGCCTCGTGACGAACATCGTCCTGTTCCACTTCCAGGTGCTGCGGAAGTACTTCGGGAAATACGTCCAGGAGCAGGCCTATCTCTTCCTGGTGTGGGCGGTGCCGCTGCTGGCGCTCGTCTCGGCGACGGCGTTGCTGCTGGTGGCGATGGTGTAGGGGACGGAGAAGGAGAAGGCTTCGCGTACTGCTGGCTCGGTGACGGCGTGAAGCGCCGCTTTGAATTTCCCGGATCCGCGGCCGGAGAGTAGAAGGCCAAAGCGGCGATTCACGCCGCACTCGAGGGCGCTTCGTGCGGGAGTGCGTTGACGCGTTCCCGCGACGAGCGCATTCTGCGGAGGCCGTTCGCCGCGCCCGCTGTCAGCAAACCCAATGTCCGACACCGTCTCAACGTTCTCGATGCTCGCGATCGGATTCGCGCTTGGACTCAAGCACGCGGTCGAGGCCGACCACATTGCGGCAGTGACGACGATAGCGAGCCAGCGCAAGAGCACCATCGGCGCCGCGCTCGTGGGCACCGTGTGGGGCATCGGCCACACGGTGTCGCTCGTCATCGCCGGATTGCTGGTCCTCTTCCTGCGCATCGAGATCGCGGAACAAACGGCCCAGGCGCTCGAGTTCGGCGTGGCGGTCATGCTCATCGGCCTTGGCGCGAACGTGCTGTGGAGGGTCGCGCGCGGCGGGCGCGTTCACGCGCACGTCCACACGCACGGCGGCGTCGAACACGCGCATCCGCATGTGCACGAGAAAGCTGGCGCGCGTGGAGGGGCGGATCACCACAGCCTCGGGGTCCTCGCGCGGCCGCTGCTCGTGGGCATGATGCACGGTATGGCGGGCAGCGCGGCGCTGATGCTGCTCGTGCTGTCGACGGTTGCGTCGCCGGTCATCGGTCTGGCCTACATCGGCATCTTCGGCGTGGGTTCCATCGCGGGCATGACGATCATGAGCGCTCTCGTGAGTCTGCCGGTGCGGTTGACGGCGTCGCGATTCGCGCACGCCGACCGGGCCATGCAGTACATCGCCGGAGTCTTCGGCTTGAGCTTCGGGCTCTACCTCGCCTACCGGATTGGCTTCGTCGATGGACTGTTCGTGCCGTAGATCGCGCTCCCCGAATTGAGTCCTTTGCGCCTTTGCGAGACCTTGGCGCCTTTGCGAGAAGCACTCGCTTGAGCCCGCGTCTCGCAAAGACGCCAAGGTCTCGCAAAGGCGCAAAGCCGGAACGCAGCGGATTCAACCGCTGCCTATGTTCTCACCGCCACCGCCCGCTTCATCGCCTCCCACGCTTCCTCGACGTGCCGGCGCTCTGTCGCCTCGCTCCCGATCGATACGCGCACGATTCGCCGCCCCTTCGCCACCGTCGGCGTCAGATACGCGAATCCCGACCCGTTCAACCGGTCCACCCACGCCTGGTTGTGCGCGTCGACCGCCTCCTCGTCGAGACCTTCCGGCACGTGCCGGCAGCAGACCGTCTGCAACGGCACCGGCGCGCACAGCTCCCATCCCGGCTCCGCGGCCACCGCCTTCTCGAGCCACCGCGCATTCTCGAGGTCCCGCCGCAGCCGGGCCTGCAATCCCGACACCCCCTGCTCGCGAATCAGGAACCACAGCTTCAGCGACCGGAACCGCCGCCCGAGCTGGATGTGCCAGTCACGAAAGTTCGTCACCTCGGCATCGACCGCCGTCCGCAGGTAGCTCGGATTCGTGGACATCACCCGAACGAGGTGCTCGCGATCGCGAACGAAATACGCCGTGCAGTCGAACGACACGCCGAGCCACTTGTGCGGATTGAAGACGAGCGAGTCCGCGCGCTCCACACCGGCCCACATCCACCGGCACTCCGGCAGGATCATCGCGGACCCGGCCATCGCCGCATCGAGGTGCAGCCAGAGCCCGTGTTCCGCCGCGATCTCCGCGATTTCGGCAATTGGATCGATTGCAGTCGTCGCAGTGCTGCCGACCGTAGCCACGATCGCGCACGGCCGAACACCCGCGGCGACGTCGCGCGCGATTGCCGCGCGCAACAGGTCGGCCCGCATCGCGAACCTCTCGTCGGTGTCGATCGGCCGCACGTGCTCGCGACCGAAACCCGCGAGCAGGGACGCCTTCTCGACCGAGCTGTGGCTCTGCTCGGAGGCATACACGGCGAGCGGCGCCGCCTCGGCCTGCAGGCCACCACGCGTCTGCCCGTGCGCCGTCGCCCGCTCGCGCGCGCACAGCAGCGCAACAAGCGTCGCCGTCGACGCCGTGTCGTGGATTACGCCGGTGAACGAATCGGGCAGCGCCACCATCTGTCGCAGCCAGTCCATGACGACTTCCTCGAGCTCGGTCGCCGCCGGACTCGTCTGCCAGCTCATTCCCTGCACACCGAGCCCCGTCGCGACGATGTCCGCGAGCACCGACGAGAGCCCCGCATTGCTCGGGAAGTAGGCGAGAAAACGCGGATGCGCCCAGTGCGTGATGCCCGGCATGATCACGCGGTCGAGATCGGCGAGCGCGGCGTCGAGCGGCTCGCCATCGACGGGTGGCGACGCGGGCAACTGGCGCCTCACGTCGCCGGGAGCGACGCGCGACATCACCGGGAAGCTCTCGACGTTCTCGCGGTAGCTCGCTACCCATTCGACGAGCGCATGCCCGAGCCTTCGAAACTCGTCGGTCGTCATTCGGTGCCCTCCTTCGGATTCCGGATTGGTCGCAGTATCGCGGATCGGCGCGAACGCCGCGAAACATCTTTCGATCCGGAATGCAGCTCCCGACTCAGAAACTCGCTGCGATTCTGGTATGACAGAGCGTGGATGCACGTACGGGCCGTGCCGCCGCCGCCCGTCGACCCCCCTATCATCCGGAGGCTGGCAATGAGCGTGAAGTGCTCGAACTGCGGGCTCGTTAGTTTCGCCGACAATCAGGACTGCCGACGGTGCGGGATGCCGCTCGCGCAGCAGGCGCCCGGCGGCTGGTACCCGGAACCGCAGAATCCGGGATCCGTCGTGGACGCCACGCCCTCGTACGGCGGCGGCCCGGCCGGGAGCGCCGGCGCGCAGGACTGGGGCTCGAACGCGCAGGGCTGGTCGACACCCGCGGATGGCTACGGAAACGCAGGGTACGGGAATCAGGGCTATGGCGGTGGCTACGGCTCGCAGGCATACGGAGGGACGCAGGGAACCTACGCGCCTCCTTACGGTCAGCAGGGTCAGTATGGAGGCTACGCACCGTCGTACGGGTACGCGGGTTATGCCGTCCCGCAGTACGAGCTCGCCGACCGAGGTATGCGCCTGCTTGCGGCGATCATCGACTCGATCGTCGTGTACGTTCCGGCGATCGGTTTTGTGGTGCTGGGCGTGGCGATGGGCAAGGAAGCGCCTGTCATCGCCGTGCTCGGGGTGGCCGCGGGAGCCCTGTATGCGCTGGGCATAGTGATCGCGCAGATCGTCATGCTGTGTCAGAGAGGGCAGACGATCGGTAAGCGGGTGCTCGGAATCCGCATTGTGAAGGTCGACACCGGGCAGAACGGCGGTGGCGTGACGAACGTGATCCTTCGCAGTCTCGTGCCGGGACTGATCGGGTGGATACCGTATATCGGCCCGGTCTTCGGACTCATCAACATCTGTTTCATCTTCGCGCAGGACCGACGGTGCATCCACGACCACATCGCGGGCACGGTGGTCGTGACCGGCGATCCGTAGCTCGGAAGAAGGCTCCGCATCCAGAGCGCACGGAGCCACGGAGATACACAGAGTCACAGACGTCTCTGTGTATCTCCGTGCCTCCGTGCTCTCTGTATGCGCAGCCTTCCCACTTCCCCGCATTTGCCAACCCCGGACGTCTGACTTACGGTAGCCGCATGTCGTCAGACTCGAGCGCACACGACCGCTGGCCGAGGCTTCCATCCCTGCCGACGGTCGTGACGGCGTTCCTCTTCGCGACGGCCATCGGGCTCCTGCTTTTCGCGTACCGGTATCTCGAAGAGGCTGCCTTCGGCGATTACGACGACTTCGTCCCGCGTTTCATCGACGAGATGACCTCGGCCTACGCCGGAATCGCGCTGCTCGCCATTCCGGTCTACCTCGCGAGGCGAGTGCCGCTCGGTCGCGTCCAATGGGCAGCTTGGGCCGCGTCGCACGCCGGCGGGGTACTGGTGATGTCCGTCACGCACACGTCGCTCAACTTCGTCGTGCGGACTGCGTTCTACGCGCTTGCCGGGCTCGGAGTGTACGACTACGGATACATGCCGGTCCGGTACCTGATGGAGTTCCCGCACGACCTCATCGCCTACTCGATCGCCGTAGGGTTCGTGCACCTCTTCGATCACTACCGCCGAACGCGCGACCGCGAAGTCGAGACCGCGCAGCTCGAGGCGCGGCTCTCGCAGGCGCAACTCCAGTCGCTGCGCCTGCAGATCCAGCCGCACTTCCTGTTCAATGCGCTCAACACGATTTCGTCGATGATCTACGAGGACCCCCGTGCCGCTGACGAGATGCTCGCCAAACTGAGCGAGTTCCTGCGGCTGACGCTCAAGGGAACAGTCGCGCAGGAAGTATCGCTCGGCGAGGAGCTCGAGTTTCTGGATCTCTACCTGGACATCATGCGGGCGCGCTTCGCCGATCGGCTCGACGTGCGCATCGACGTGGGCGAAACGGCTAGACGGGCGAGCGTGCCCCAGCTCGTGCTTCAGCCGATAGTCGAGAACGCCGTGCGGCACGGCGTCGATACCGTGACGGGCGAGGTACACGTCCGCGTGACTGCCCGGCGGGAAGACGACAGGCTCGTCCTGTCCGTGAGCGACCGCGGACCGGGAATCGAAGACGTGAACGGCGCGCTCGGCGGCGGCGGCATCGGCCTGTCGAATACGGTAGCTCGTCTCCGGAGTCTCTACGGAGAAGATCACTCGATCGACTTCGGGACGGCGTCGGGTGGAGGGCTCGAGATCACGATACGGATTCCGTTCGCCGAAGCGCCGGCCGCGGTGACGGTTTCGTGAACGCCGCGGGTGCGACCATGCGCGTCGTGCTCGTCGACGACGAGCGGCCGGCGCGCGCGAAGCTCCGCCGGTACCTGGCAGACGAGGACGGGGTCGACGTGGTCGGAGAGGCCGACGGCGGTCGACGCGCACTCGACGTCATTCGAGATCTGAAACCTGACCTCGTCTTCCTCGACGTCCAGATGCCGGACATGGACGGCTTCGCAGTCGTCGAAGCGCTAGGCGACGAGGCGCCCGCTGTCGTGTTCGTCACGGCGCACGACGAGTTCGCGCTTCGGGCGTTCGACGTTCACGCACTGAGTTACATGTTGAAACCGGTCAGTCCTACGCGGTTCCGCGAGACACTGGCGCGAGTGCGTGAGCGATTGAATCTCGGCGAACGCGGCGACGTCGCGGCGAAAGTGGAGAAGGCGCTGGCCAACGCCCGAGCTCGCGAGTCGTATGCTGAGCGGCTGTTGGTGCCGGATGGCGATCGGTCCGTGTTCGTGCGGGTGGAGTCCATCGACCGTATCGAGGCGGATCGGAACTACGTCGTGCTGCATGCCGGAGGTGTCGAATACCGGATGCGCGCGACGATCGAGGGCATCGCCGCGCGTCTCGACCCGTCGCGATTCCTGCGCGCGAATCGCTCGACGGTCGTGCGACTCGATGCCGTGGCCGAGGTGCAGCCCTGGTTCCACGGTGAGTACCGCCTGCGAATGGACGACGGCGCCGAGGTCATGTGGACCCGTACCTACATCGAGCGCGCGCCGGCCTCGGTCCTGTTGCAGAATCGGGAGCGGTGAACGCTCTTGCGCGAAGCGCCTTGGAGTGCGGCGCGAAGCACCGCTTTGGATCGATCCAAAGCGGCGCTTCACGCCGCACTCCAAGGCGCTTCGCGCAAGAGTGAGTTGGTCCCCGAGTCCTGCGCGTTCGTCCCCGCGAGGGAAGGGTTCGTCCCAGGTTCGTTGCGGCGCAGTGAGGGACGCTTCAGATTGGCGCCATGACGACACGACTCTCAGACGTCTCGGGACGGAGCATCGTCCTCGCGCTCGCAGGCGGGAAGCTTCTCATCCATCTGTATGCCAACCGCGGCTATGGCTACTTCCGCGACGAGCTCTACTTCTTCACTTGCGGAGACCGCCTCGACTGGGGCTACGCCGACCATCCGCCGCTCGTCGCCGTCGCCTCGGCCGTCGGACGCGCGCTCTTCGGCGACTCGCTCTCGGGAGTGCGTTTCCTGCCGGCGCTCAGCGGCGCGCTGCTCGTCGTCGTCGCGGGCGCGATCGCGCGCGAGATGGGCGGGCGGCGGTTCGCGCAGGCGCTCGCCGCGGTCTCGGTCATCGCGTCGCCGATCCTGCTCGCCCAGACCAATTTCCTCTCGATGAACGCGTTCGAGCCGCTGCTCTGGATGACGTTCGCGCTTCTCGCGATCCGGATCATCCGGGGCGCCGATCCGCGCTGGTGGCTCGCGGCCGGCGCAGTCGCGGGCATCGGCATGCAGAACAAGTACTCGATGGCGTTCTTCGGCGCGAGCGTCGTCGGAGGACTGCTGCTCACGCCCGAGCGGCGCATCCTCGCGAACCGCTGGGCGTGGGCCGGGGCCGCAGTCGCGCTAGTGGTCTGGCTGCCGAACGTGGTCTGGAACGTCGCGAACGGCTGGCCGATCCTCGAGATCCTCCGCAATGCCGGCTCGGGCAAGAACTACGAGATGTCGCCGCTCGAGTTCTTCACGAGGCAGATCGTTCTCGGGGGACCTGCGGCGTTCCCGATCTGGATCGCCGGAGTGGCGTACCTCATCGCCGGAGCGCGTGTGCGGCCGTACCGCGCGCTCGGGCTCTCGGCCATCCTGCTGTTCGTGATTCTCGTGCTGCTGCGCGGCAAGGACTACTACTTCGGACCGATCTTTCCGATGCTCATGGCGGCGGGAGCAATCGCGGTGGAGCACGCGGCCGAGCGGCGGTTCGTCGCGTGGCTGCGGCCGGTGAGCCTGGCTGGTGTCGTGTTGAGCGGCATCGTCTTCGCGCCTCTCGTGCTGCCGGTGCTCGGCGTCGATCGATTCATCGCGTACACGGAGGCGCTCGGGCTCGGGCACGCGAAGACAGAGAACCACAGGATGGGGCGCCTGCCGCAGTTCTACGCAGACATGCACGGCTGGGAGGAGATGGTCGGCGCTGTTGCCCATGCGTGGGGGACGCTGTCGGAGGACGAGAAATCGCGCGCCGCGATCTTCACCGACAACTATGGTGAGGCGGGGGCGGTGGATTTCCTGGGGCCGAAGTACGGATTGCCGAAGGCTATCAGCGGGCACCAGAACTACTTTCTCTGGGGACCGCGCGGGTACACGGGCGACGTGATGGTGACGGTGGGCGTGGACGAGGAGGATCTGAGGAAGTACTTCGCGTCGGTCGAGGAGGCTGCCAGGGTGCATTGCGGGGACTGCATGCCGTACGAGGACGACAGCCCGATCTTCGTGTGCCGTGGAATCGTCAAGCCTCTTCCGGAGGTGTGGGCGGTGACGAAGAACTGGAGGTGAGGGGAAGGGGAAGGCTTCGCATACCAAGAGCACAGAGCCACAGCCGTGTGCTCTGTGTCTCTGTGCTCTCTGTACGGCAACGCCTTTGCCATTGGCATACGGAGAGCACAGAGTCACGGAGCACACAGAGAGTCACAGAGTCATTCAGTCCTCAACGCCACCATCGGGTCCACCCGCGCCGCCCGCAGCGCCGGAATCCAGCACGCCACGATAGCCACCCCGAGCAGCAGGGCTCCCACCACCGCGAACGTCAGCGGATCGGACGCCGTCACCCCGTAGAGCTGTCCCTCGATGAATCGTGTCAACCCGAGCGTGGCAACCGAGCCGATGACGAGCCCGATCACCGCGAACTTGAGACCCTGCGCTACGACCATTCGCAGCACCCCGCCCGTCTCGGCGCCGAGCGCCATTCGGATGCCGATCTCGTTCGTCCGCTGCGCGACCGAATACGACATCACACCGTACAGGCCGATCGCCGCCAGCAGCACCGCCAGCGCTCCGAAGAACGTCAGCATATCGGCGAAGACGCGCTCCTGGGCGACGGTTCGGGCAGCCTGGGCCTCCTGCGTCGTCACGTCAGTCACCGGAATCCCGGCGTCGACGCCGCTCACGATCTTCCGCGCGATCGGCGCGAATGCCGTCGGATCTCCGTGCGTCCGCACCTCGAAGTACATCGTGCCGATGTTGTCCGTTTCCTGACGGGCGGACGCGTAGAAGATCGGCGCGATGTCTTCGCGCAGACTGCTGTACTTGGTGTCGCGCACGACCCCGACGATCTCGTACTTCCCGAGCGATTTCTCGTCGAAGCCCACGCGTTGACCGAGCACGTTCCCCTCGGGGAAGAAGTCGCGCGCGAACTTTTCGCTGACGACCGCGACCGGCTGCGAGCCATCTACGTCACGGTCGTCGAAGCCCCGGCCCGCGAGTAACGGAATGCCCATGGTCTCGAAGAAGTTGTCGCGCACGATCTGCATGTTCGTGATGTGCTCTTCGCCGGACTGTGGCGTCTCGCCCGGGAGGATGACGCCCGAATCGAACGTGTTGTTCGCGACGAGCGGCACGCGGCAGAACGTGGCGGCGGCTACGCCCGGCGTCGCTTCGATGCGCTCGAAGATGGTGCGGTAGAACTCGTGGAGGCGATCCTTCTCGTACCCTGCCTTGCCGGGCCGAAGCGTGAACACCAGGAGGTTCTCCTGGTTGAAGCCGAGCTCGACGCTCTGCAGGTTGTGGACCGTGCGCAGGAAGAGTCCGGCGCCGAAGAGCAGAAGCAGCGACATCGCCACCTGGGCGACGACGAGCGTCTTGCTCAGCCGCGACCGCGAGATGCCCGCCGTGCCCCGGCTGCTCTCCTTCATTGCGCTCGTCAGGTCGAGCCGGGTCGCGCGAAGCGCCGGCGCAAGGCCGAACAGGGCGCCCGTAACCATTGAGACCGCGAGCGTGAACAGGAGCACCCTGACGTTCAATCCGTAAGTGATGCCTTCAGGAAGAACGTCTCCGCCGCTTTCGCCGATCGCCGCAAGTGCGTCAGTTCCCCAGATGGCGAAGAGCACGCCAACGGCGCCCCCGACGAACGCGAGCAGCATGCTCTCGGTGAGCAACTGGCGAACGAGCCGCCAACGACCGGCGCCCATCGCAAGGCGCATGGTGATCTCTGAGCTGCGTGCAGCCGAGCGCGCGAGCAGCATGTTCGCGACGTTTGCACAGGCGATGAGCAGCACGAGCGCGACGACGCCCATCAGGATGTAGATCGACGACGAATACACCCGTCGCGATTCCGTCAGCCCCTGCGCGCCGGAGCGCTGCATCAGGACCGGGTAGTCCTTGGGATCGAGCTCTGTGACGTCGGTCTCGCGGCTCGGCGGCGGCTGAATCTCGAATGCCTTGGCCTGGAACGTGCCGGCGAGGCTCGCCCGCGCCTGCTCACGCGTGGCGCCGGGCTTGAGCCGTCCCATGACATGCACGAACCAGACGCCCGCCCGGCCCGCTCGCCCGTCGATCATGTTTTCGCCTGACAACTGTTTCTCGAACGACATCGGAACCGTAGCCGCTGGGTGCATGTCGATCTGGAGCGTGCCGTTGAATCCCTTCGGCGCTACACCGACGATCGTGAACGCGACATTGTTGATGTCGATGCGCTTTCCGAGGACGTCCGGATCGCCGCCGAGACTCGACTGCCAGAAGGCGTGGCTGATGACGGCCGCGGGCGCGGCGTTCGGCAGGTTGTCCTCGTCGGTCAACGTGCGTCCCAGCGCTGCGGGGACGCCGAGTCCGGCAAAGTAACGGCCCGTCACGAGTTGCACGTCGGACACTTCTGCCCGGCCGTCCACAGAAACGCTGGCTTGCCAGAGTGCGGCGAAGCCGAAGAGGTCCGTGACCGGAGTCCCCTCCTGCGATTGCATCGCTTCGTAGACCGAGTAATTGAACGACGAGCTGCCGCGACGCCCCGGCGGCAGGTCTCCCGCGCCGTAGCCGCTCGTTCCGGAAGTGCGGAACGCCTTTCCGGCCTGCCACTCGAAGAGCACGAGCCCGTCCGGGTCCTGGACCGGGATCTTCTGAAGGAGGACCGAGTCGACCACGCTGAACAGGGCGGTGTTCGCGCCGATTCCAAGGGCGAGCGACAGGACGGCGATGGCGGTGAAGGCCGGCGACTTCCTCATCATCCGAAGGCCGTAGCGAAGATCCTGCGCCGTCTCTTCCAGGAAACGGACCCCGCGCAGGTCGCGCGACTCTTCCTTCACCTCGTCGACGGCGCCGAAGCTGCGCAGCGCTGCCGCGCGCGCTTCCTTCTCGTTCATGCCGCGCGCCACGTTCAGCTCGATGTCCTTCTCCAGGTGGAAGCGCAGCTCGTCGTCGAGCTCGCGTTCCATCCGCCGTCGCAGGAACACCGCGCGCAATCGCTTGCGAAGGCCCTTCGTCATCTTTCGGTCCTCCCCGTCACACCGTCTTCAGGATGAGCGCGACCGCGGCGGCGAACCGCTGCCAGATCTCGGTCTGCTCGGCGAGCCGGCTGCGTCCCGCGGCCGTCAGCCGGTAGAACTTCGCTCGGCGGTTGTTCTCGGATGCGCCCCATTCGGCGTCGATCCACCCCTTGTCCTCGAGCCGGTGCAGGGCCGGGTAGAGCGAACCCTGCCCGACGCGCAGCACGTCTTCGGAGACCTGCTGGATGCGCTGCGCGATGTCCCAGCCGTGGCGCGGCCCGGATTGCAGCGTCTTGAGCACGAGCAGGTCCAGAGTTCCCTGCAACAGATCGGTCTGGATGGTCTTCATGCGCCTCCTATCGACGTTCGACAGGAAGCAAGGTACGCCGACTCTTGTCGAACGTCAACAGGAGAGTTCTCGGGTGGAGAAGGCTGCGCATACAGAGAGCACGGAGTCACAGAGTTGCACGGAGTCTCACGGGAGCTGGTGGTCGAATTGACTTCGATTTGAAGCTCTGTGGAACTCTGTTCCTCTGTGCTCTCTGTACGCGAAGCCTTCTTTTTCCTTGAAGCCCCCGCCCTCTCGCGTTAGCCTCCGGTCATCGGCCCTCCGCGTCGCCTTCCTCTCTGGCGACCACCGATGAATCCTCCGTTCACCAGGAGATCCCATCATGTTCGGTTCATCGCTTCCCCGACGGACGTGTGCCGTCCTGCTGGTTTCGTTTGCGCTCGCTAGCATCAACGCCGAAGCCCAGGAGCGACAGCGCACCGTCCTCACTCGAACGCCTGCGCCCGCGTCGACGCTCGTGGCCGATCAATCCACTGCGGCCGTGCAGCCGGCGAGTCCTCTTGCCACGGCCCGAACGATCTTCGTCGACTCCGAATCGGAGTTCTGCAACGACGGCGCGCTCGAGGATCGGTTGCTGGCCGACAAGCGGTTCAGCGCACTTGGCTACGGGCTGACGCGCGACGTCAGGCAGTCCGACGTCGTGATCAAGGTGAACCGGACGCCGTTCACGACGCACTTCACGTTTACGATTCTGGACACGTCGACGAGCGCGGTGCTCGCGACGGGACGCGCGAACTCGCTGTTCGGGACGGCGTCGGGGCGCATCGCGAAGCGCGTGATCGATGCGTTTGCAAAGGCGAGGGGGCTCGGAAAGAAGTAGTGCTCCCTTGGCGTCTCTGCGTGGCCTCTGCGACTCTGCGAGAAACGCGTCCTCCAGACAGGTTCTCGCAGAGTCGCAGAGAGCCGACGCAGAGACGCGGAGTCAGAAAGCCGAAGAGCGACTTACTTCGCGCCGCAGACGTCCCACACGATGAAGTACGTCGCCTCGACCCCGAACCGGATGTTCGCGAGCGACAGCCGCTCGTCGTCACCATGGCTCCGGTCGTCCGCCGCCGCAAGCCTCCACGTCTCGAATCCGTAGACCACGAGCCCCGCCTGCCGGAACGTCGTCGCGTCGGTCGTCGACAGCAACGGCGGCGTCAGCACCGGCACTCCCGGATCGAACCGATCCCGCGCCCGCTCGATCGCGCGGAAGAGGTCCGAGTCCGTGGTCGATTCGGTCGCGACGCTCGACGCGATGATCTCCCACTTCAGATCCGGCTCGGCCGCGACCGCCTTGAGTGTCTCGAGGAACGCCTTCGCGTCGTCGCCTGGCAACAGCCGGCAATCGATCAGCGCCGTCGTCTCGCCGGGAATGACGTTCACCTTGTCGCTTCCCTTGAGCCCCGTGACCGAAATCGTGGCGCGCAGTGCCGCCGAACGGAACGGGTCGGAGAGCAGCCGCGCTCGACGCACCGGATCCGCGAGCGCCGAGCGGGCGTCGCGAAGGTCGTCGGCGAGCGGGCCGGTCTCCTTGGCAGCCGTAGACGCGAAGTACTTCTCGACCGCAGGGATCAGGCGGATCTCGGGTTCCCAGGCCATCACTCGGCCCATCGCGCGGACGAGCTTCGCGACCGCGCCGTTCGGTTCCGGAATCGACCCATGTCCGGCGCGGCCGGTCGCCGTCACCTTCAACCACAGGATCGACTTTTCGGTGACGTCGACGTTCCAGGCCTTCGCGCGTCCGGCGTCGTCGGCGTCGATGTACGCGCCTTCTGTCAGCACCAGCTCGGCGTTTCGCAGCACGTCGCGCCGGTTCTCGATCACCCACTCCGCGCCGTTCGCCTCGACGCCCTCCTCCTCGTCGGCGGTGCCAAGAAACACGACGTCCCGGTCGAGTTTCGCCCCGGAACGCTTGAGCGCGATCATCGTCACGCAGTGCGCGATCGCCGTGCCCTTCATGTCCGTCGCACCGCGGCCGTAGACGTAGCCGTCCCGGATCTCGCCGGCGAACGGCGGCACGGTCCAGCGCGCGGCGTCGACTGGGACGACGTCGAGATGGTTGAGCAGGACGAGCGGGCGCTTCTTCCCGGAGCCGGCGAGGTGGGCGACGACGTTCGCGCGGTTGCTGCCCATGTCGAGGATCTCGCAAGGGATGCCTTCGCGATCGAAGACCTTCCTGAAGAAGTCGGCGGCGCGGCGCTCGTTGCCGGGCGGATTCGTCGTGTCGACGCGGATGTACTCCTGGAGCAGCACCGTCGCCTCTTTTGCCATCGCCTTGAAGTCCGGCGGCGCCGGCTGACCAGGCGCCGCCGCTCGCACGAGGGTCGCGCCGAGAAGGACGACAACGAGGAGAGAGCTCGCCACACTTTGCGCCACGGCTCCAAATTGAACTGTCGAACGCATGCGCAGATCCTCGAGACTGGGATGTCGTCGGTCCGGCAGTCTACGTCGCTCCCCATTCCTGCGCGAAGCGCCTTGGAGTTGCGATGCCGGCCCCGGCCGTCGGACGCCCGCGGCGCTACACTCGCCCCGCGATGGATGTCAGGCTCAATGGGGTGTGGGTCAGTTTCTAAGGTCACAATCTGTGACCTTAGAAAGTGGCGCCCGGTCGTCCTATCCCGAGAAAGGTCTAAGGTCGCAGATTGCGACCTTAGAAACGCGACTTCGTCCTCCGTGAGTCGGAACATGAAGTCTTCCGGGAATCGGTCCAGGTTGCGACGCACCTGTTCATTGAATCGCTTTGTCGAGACCCCGTACAGCAGCGCAAGGTCCTCATCAAGAAGGACTTTCTGTCCCCGCAATATCCGAATGGCCCGTTCGATCCGGGCCAAAGAGACGAGCTTCTCCTCCACGTCCGTCACCTCCTCGAGCCCCTGACTCCGCCAATCGTTCCACTCGGCTCACCAGAGAATCGAGGATTTGCAGTCGAAGTTGCGTCCATTCAGCCTTCGGGCCGCGTTACGCCCCGTCGAAGACACCTTCGGCGTACCCTATCGGGATTGGTCCGGGGAGTATCTCGAACCGGTCGATGCGCAGTCTGGCCGACTCGAGCGCCTCACGCAGGCTGCGCGACGTGAATCGACGCTCACCAGGAAAGCCGGTAAGCGCGAGTACGCGCGACACGAGCCACGAGACCGCGGTCTCGTCGTGCAGGAACGTCGGCACGATCAGCCGACCTCCGGGCCGAAGCACTCTTCGCAGGGCTGCAAGCGAGCCCGGCAGATCCGGAACCAGGTGGAGGACATTCGCGGCCACGACCGCGTCGAACGACGCCTCGTCGAACGGCAGGGAGTACAGGTCGGCCTGCTCGCACCGGACGTTCTCGAGCCCTTCGCTGCGGACCCGTCGCTCGAGCATCTCGACCATCGCCGCGGCGTAATCCGTCGCGACGACCTCCTTCGCGCGTCCCGCGATCGCAATCGTCACGATCCCCGTGCCTGCCGCGACCTCGAGCACCCTGTCCGCCACGTCGACCGCGCCGGAAACGAGCTCGAGCATGCGCGGCAGCGGCCTGCCGATCAGCCGCGCCGAGGCGTCGTACCGGCTCGCATTACGCTCCCAGTACCCTCGTGCGTCAGTGCCGCTCATGGAGATAGACCTTCTCGGAAACGACGAAGGGCACGGAGCCGCTGCTCCGTGCCCTTCGTGCCATCGAAAGCTCCTGAGGTAGGACTCGAACCTACAACCCTTCGGTTAACAGCCGAATGCTCTGCCATTGAGCTACTCAGGAATACGCCGCCTTGCGTCGGCAACGACCGCGGATGATAGCCGCCGTTTCCGAATCCTGTCAACGTCCACAGCTGAACACAGATTCTGACGGATGAGCACAGATCAGAAGATCTTCTCCGATCTGTGTTCATCTGTAACATCTGTGTTCATCAGTGGACCCAGTCGGCGATGAACAGGTTCGTCTCGCCCACCTTGCCGGCATTCCGGTTCGACGCGAAGACGATCCGCTTCCCGTTGCGCGTGAACATCGGGAAGCCGTCGAACGTCTCGTTCATCGTCACCCGCTCGAGCCCAGTGCCATCGACATTGATGATGTAGATGTCGAAGTTGCGTCCCTTCGGATCGTCCATGTTCGACGCAAACACGATCCGCTTTCCATCCGGGTGAAAGTAGGGCGCGAAGTTCGCCTTCCCGTTCGAAGTGACCTGGCGCTTCTCGCTGCCGTCGGCCCGCATCACCCAGATCTCGAGCGCCCGCGGCTCGATTAATCCCTGCGCGAGCAACGACTTGTAGCGCTCGAGCGTCTCGCCCGGCGCTGGTCGGCTCGCCCGGTACACGATCCACTTCGAGTCCGGGGAGTAGAACGCGCCGCCGTCGTAGCCGGGCTCGTTCGTCAGCCGCTTCACGTCCGTTCCATCGAGGTTCATCGTGTAGAGCTCGAGGTCGCCGTCACGCACGGAAGTGAAGACGATCCGCTTTCCGTCGGGCGAGATCGTCGCCTCGGCGTCGTATCCCGGCGTCGACGTCAGCCGGTCGAGCTTCCCGGTCTTCAGGTCCGTCACGAAGATGTCGTACTCCGGATACAGCGCCCAGACGTAGCCCTTCGAGTAATCGGGCTTGGGCGGGCAGGCGTCGCCGCCCAGGTGCGTCGAGGCGTAGAGCACCTTCTTTCCCCCGGGCAGGAAGTACGCGCAGGTGGTGCGGCCCTTGCCCGAGCTGATCCGGCGCACCTTCGAGCCGTCGGTGCCCATCACGAAAATCTGGTCGCATTCGACGCCGTCACGTGTCGTCTGGAACGAAAGCCACTTGTCGTCGAACGAGAAATACGCCTCGGCGTTCTCGCCGCCGAACGTCAACTGCCGCACGTTCCGGAAGTGCTTCTCGCCGGGCAGCGTCAGATCGGCGCCCTTCGGCTTGGGCGTGGGCATCGCCGACGGTTCACCGCCGTGTTGCATCGACGTGAGCGGTTCGGCGGAGGCCGGCGGGCCCGAAGAGGCGCGGGCGGACTGGCCGAGTGGCGAAAGTAGCGCGGCGATGCCGATGGTCGCAACGAAGCGGACGAAACGCATTTCAGATCCTCCGGAAGTCGTGGAAAGCGGAGTATCGAAACACAGCGGCGGCAACGAGCGCAATCCGGACTGCTTTGCGCCTCTGCGAGTCCTTTGCGTCTTTGCGAGTAACCCCGACTACTGGAATGGCGCTTGCCCAGGTGTCGGGGTTTCTCGCAAGGACGCAGAGGACTCGCAAAGACGCGGAGGGTGCTTGTCCGCTACAATCCGGACACTTCGCCACTCGGGAGGACCCCCAATGACTCCTCTGACTCGACTGACTCGCACGGCGACACTCGCGATCGCGGCGGTGGCTTTCGTCGGTTGCCAATTGCTGGACCAGACGCCGCCCGAAGAGAAGGTGGCGAAGGCCGCGTTCGACGCCATCAAGACGAACAACTGGAACAAGTTCAGCGATCACATCGCGACATACTCAGACTTCATAATGAAGCCCGACAAGAACGCGAACCCGCTCACGGGCGGCCACACCATGGGGACCGCGATGATCCGTGCCGAGGAATTGGCGTTTATCCACGCCGATTTTGATCGTGCGGTGAAGGGCGGCGAGAACCTGGTCGACTTCAAGCGAGCCGAGTTCGTATCGCTCGGCGCCGAGCGCAAGACTGGCGACTTGCCGCTCTGGACCGAGGAGAAAGTGACCTACACGATCTACTCCTTCCGGATCCGCATCAACGGCGCCGAACAGGACACCGCGGGATCGTGGCCGCGCTTCATGATGGTGAAGTACGGCGGCAAGCCCAAGGTCTTCGCGATTCTCTACAACGAGGGCATTCCGTCGTTCCTAGGCGGCGACCCGATTTTTGGAGACCCCGGAATGATGGGCGCTCCGCCAATGGGACCGTACGACTACCCCGAATATGAGGATGGCGGTGTCGAGGTTGAGCCGTAGTCCCTGCATCGCCGCCGGAGGCAACTGGTGAATCCCGTGACAGAATCACTCTTCCTTCCCGTACTGCTTGGAACGACCCGTCAGGAGCGCCAGAGCGAGCACGTGGCGCGTTGGCTGGTCGGCGAGATGGGCAAGCGCGAAGACGTCGAGACGACCCTGTTCGATCCGCGCGACTTCGACCTGCCGCGCAACCATTACGGCATGGAGACGAAAGACCAGTTTCCGGAGTGGCGCGACGCCATCGTCCGGGCTGATGGCCTCGTCATCGTGACGCCCGAGTACAACCACGGTTATCCGGGCACGCTGAAGAGCGTTCTCGATCTGTTGCTGCGCGAATACGTCCACAAGGCCGTCGCGCTCGTCGGCGTGTCGGCCGGTCCGTGGGGCGGTACGCGCGTCGTGGAATCTCTCGTGCCGGTCGTGCGCGAGCTCGGCTTGGCCGTCTGCTTTTCGGACCTCAACTTCCCGCTCGTCAAGTCGAAGTTCGACGAGGAGGGGAATCTGCTCGACGCCGCCTACGATACGCGCGCGGTCGACTTTCTGGACGAGCTGGTATGGATGGCTCGAACGCTGCGCTGGGGCCGCGAGAACGTGCCGTCGAAATTTCATCCGAAGTGAGGAACGCACCATGACGACGCGACGAACGATGCTCGAGCTCGGACTTGCCGCAGGCGCCATCACGATTGCTGGCGCAGCCGCCGGCAATGCCCAGTCCGGAATGAACGCGAAGGATGGACGGGCCCGCGACGCTATCAACGGGGTACTCGACGACTGGCACGCAGCAGCAGCTGCGGCCGACGAGGCCCGCTACTTCGGCCATATGACGTCGACGTCGCTATTCATGGGCACCGACGCGACGGAGCGCTGGACAAAGGAGGAGTTCCAGGCATACGCGCATCCGTTCTTTGCAAAGGGAAAGGCCTGGAGCTTCACATCCGTGCGGCGGTCGATCGGCCTCGGACCGGGCCTGACGACGGCGTGGTTCGAGGAAGACCTCGAGACGCCGAACCTGGGACCTAGCCGCGGCAGCGGCGTTATGCTCCTCGAGGGAAAGGTCTGGCGGATCGAGCAGTACGATCTCTCCGTGCCTATTCCGAACGGAGTCTTCGACGAGGTTAAGAAGCTGATCGCTGCACACCTCGCGAAATCGAAAGTCTGAGAAGCTCACGAATCTGACTCACGAAGGATCACAGCAATGGCGAAATCCCGAAAGAAGCTAGAAGGTCGCAAGGCGGAGCTCGAGAAAGCGGCTCGGCAGGCCGGCAAGATCGCGGCTCGTGCCGAGAGGGTCGCGCGAGAAGCGGTGGAGCGGACGAAGGAGACGTCGTCAATGCTGATCGACTTTCTCGTTCACCCGACCCACGCGGCGGCCGCGCTCGGAAAGGCGGTGACTGCCGGGCAGAAGCAGCTCGCGTCGGGCGCCGACGAAGCCATCGCCGTCGAGAGAGATCTGCGTGCGAGACTGGACACTCTCATCGACGAGCGATTGACTGCGGTCCTGCACGGGCTCGGTTTGCCGACGGGAACGGACCTGCAGGTCCTCATGGACCGCGTGAACGCGCTCGAGGCGGCCGAAGCAAAACCGGCCCGCAAGCCCGCTGCGAAACCGGCCGCAAAACCAGTCGCGAAACCGGCAGCGAAGCGCGCGAAGCCGGCCGTGAAGCCGGCCGCGAAGCCAGCCTCGAAGCCGGCCGCGAAGCACGCGGCCAAGCCTGCCGCGAAGTCAGCGCCGAAACGAGCGGCGAAGAAGCCGGCAACGCCTGCACGGTGATCGAAGCTGAGGATCGGCCGGACGCCTCCGGGTACGAGATCACGACCGATACGTCGCGCGTCGACGTCGATGCCGTCGCGCGATGGCTCGGGGCGTCCTACTGGGCCGAGCACCGGCCCCGGCGCGTCATCGAGCGCTCGATCGCGAACTCGCTGTGCTTTTCAGCATGGGATGGCGACCGGCCGGCGGGATTTGCGCGCGTCGTCACGGACCGCGCGACGTTCGCGTGGATCTGCGACGTGGTCGTGGATCCGGCGGACCGCGGCCGGGGACTCGGGAAGCGGCTCGTCGAGGCGATCCTGGAACATCCGGACCTCGTCGGCCTGCGCCGATTCCTGCTGGCGACGCTCGACGCCCACGGGCTCTACACGCAATACGGGTTCACGCCGCTCGTCCGCCCCACTCGCTGGCTTGAACGCTTCGACGATTCGACCGAATCCGAAGCCGGCCGCAGCGCACCCTGAGACCATCATCCCAAACTTGGTGCCTCTCCGTGCCTTTGTGATCTCTGTACGCGAAGCCTTCTTCTCTTTCAATGCCTGAATCACGCCGTCTCCCCGTCCGCGAAGGCTACGACCTCTGGTCCTCCGCCTACGACACCACCGACAATCCGGTCGTTGCGCTCGACGCCCGTGAGACGATGCGCATCCTCGCGCCGATCGAAGGCGAGACCATCCTCGACGCCGGCTGCGGCACGGGACGCAACCTGCGCGCGATCGCTTCCGCCGGATGCCCGGCGGTCGGCGTGGACTTCTCGACGGGGATGCTCACCGTCGCCCGCTCGATCCTTCCCGGGATCCCTCTCGTCTGCGCCGACATCGCGCGGCCGCTGCCGCTCGAAGCGGGACGATTCGACGCGGCGCTATGCGCGCTCATCGGCGAGCATATCGAGGATCTCGCAGCCCTGTTCGCCGCGTTGGTTGAGGCGTTGCGGCCTGGGGGGAGGCTCGTCTTTTCGGTGTATCACCCGGAGCTCGCCTTCGATGGCAAGGAAGCGAATTTCACGACCGGGGGCGTCGAGTATCGGCTGGGTGCGGTGAGGCACACCGTCGAGGACTACGAGGCTGCGATGGCCGGCGCGGGCTTCACGAAGCTGAGGCGGCGCGAGTTCAAGGGCGACGAGGCGCTGGCGGCGGTGGCGAGGTCGGCTCGCCGCTACATCGGCCGCAACCTGCTGCTGGTGCTAGAGGGGCGCAAGCCGGCCTAGGTTTTCCCTTGCGTCTTTGCGTCTTCACTTTGCGCCTTTGCGAGAACCTCTTTCTCGCAAAGGCGCAAAGTGAAGACGCAGAGACGCAAGGGAAACGCGGCTGACACTTTCGTTTCGCCCTACTTCTTCGAAACCAGCCGGAAAAGCAGCAGCAACACGATCGCTCCGATCACCGACATGATGAAACCCGCCGGGTGCAGGTCGAAGTTCGTGAGTCCGCGCCCCCGAATCAGCATCGACAGAGCTCCTCCGAGGAAGGACCCGGCAATCCCGACCGCGATCGTGACCAGGCAGCCCATGGCGTCCCTGCCCGGCGTGAGGAACCGCGCGATCAGTCCGACTACGAGTCCGAACAACGCCCAGCCAATCAAGGTAAACATCGCCCCTCCTTGCGGACTGCTCGTGTTACGGCGCCCGCTCTGGCGCTACACGCGCCTCATCAGGATGATACGCCCCTCCGACAACGGAAAGCGCCCGCGCAGCCTTTCGACTCCGCGGGCGCACGGCCAGGCAGCTTTCGCGCCTAGTTCTTCTTGTCGGTCGAAGCCGGCGCTGTCGTTGCCGGCTTTGCCGCCTCGCCCGCCTTCGGGGCTGCCGCGTTCGTGGCCGCCGGTGCGTTCGTCACCGCCGGAGCGGTCGAGTTCGCGTTGGCGGCCGGAGCCGGCGCGTTAGTCGTCGCCACCGGCTTGGCCGGCGCGTTCGCGTTCGTCGTGTTGGTGGTGGGGGCGGATCCGCCGCAAGCGACGGCCGTGACGACGAGTCCCGCCAGCGCGAAGGCGCCGGCGACATTCAGAAATGCATTCTTGGTCAACGTTACATTCTCCTAAGAACCAAAACAGGGTGGGGAGGCCAATCCCGCGACTGACCGATCCCCGAGCCCGCTGCGCGTCGTATCTCCGACGATCGCCGCGGGCCGTTCCACGCCGTGCAGTCCAGCTCTTATGTGAGTGCCGGACGCTTCAAAAACAGACGTTCCCGTATCGAAGAACAAACGTCGCAACCCGCGCGTCAATGGACGTGCGCGGCATACGATTCAGAAGCGGAGGGAATGTTTGCCTGAACGGCGTGAAGAATTTTCAGCTCCGTGTCTCCGTGCCTCCGTGTCTCTGTGTGCGAAGCGTCTGGAGAGCTTCGTACCCGGAGACTCGGAGTCACGGAGTCACCGGGCAAGGCTTGTTCGCTTGACAGTCGCCAGCGCCGCGTCGAGACTCGGTTACGGCGAATCGTCCTGATTCGCGTCTTCCGTCCCTCCGAACCGATCAGAAAAACCGAATTGGCGTCCGAAGCCCCTGCATGGAGCCCCTAACCATGAATAGAACGCGCGTCCTCTCGACGTTGGCCCTCCTGGTGTCTGCAGCAGCCGTCGCTTTTACCACCAATGCCTCTCCGGCAGCCGGAATCCGGGGCGACGAACCGAGAGACGCCGCGCCGCGGCACCGTGCCCGGGTCTCCGATCCGGAAACGGCGCGGCAGATCGAAGTGGCCGGTGGACGGATGCTCGTCGACTACGGCGCGTTCAAGCTCTACGAAGTGCCCGAGGACCGGGTCGGCGCGCTCGCGGCGAAGGTCGGCGTCGAGTTCGACGCCGACCTCGACTTCATCTACCTCAATGCGGGCACGATCGACACGCGTTCGGCGGAAGCGGCAGACCGCAGCTCGGCCGCTGGCAGTTTCTCTGGCAAGAACATGCGACTCGTACAGTTCATCGGCCCGATCCTCCCATCGTGGGTCGAAGCGCTCAAGGCCACCGGAGTCGAGATCGTGTGCTACATCCCGAACAACGCCTACCTCGTGTACGGCGACGACGGCAGCCTTGCGGGACTACGCACCCTCAGCCGCTCCTCGGCCTTCGTGCAGTGGGAGGGCGCCTACCTCGCCGACGACCGCATCCATCCGGATGCCCGCTTCCTCGATGAGAAGGGCAACCCGCGCGAGATCGGGACGGACCAGTTCGTCGTGCAGGTGATCAAGGACAAGGACGAGAACGAGCGGACTTTCGCGCTCATCGAGGGACTGCAACTGGCGCCCGCCCTCAACCGGTTCGAGACGCTGCACTACGAGAACGTCATCGTCAGGTTGCCGGCGCGCGCCATCGCGGACATCGCGGCCCGTCCGGACGTCGTGTCGATTCATCCGTACGTCACACCGGCCCTTCGAGACGAGCGCCAGGACCAGATCGTTGCCGGCAATCTCACGGGGAACAACCCGAGCGGACCCGGCTACCTGGCCCAAGTTGGCACGTGGGGCTTCACGCAGGCCCAGTTCACGGCGTCCGGGTTCGCCGTCGACGTGACCGACAGCGGCATCGACAACGCGACGACGTCGCCGAACCACTTCGGTCTGTTCGTGAGCGGCATCCGCCCCGGCACGAGCCGGGTCGTCTACAACCGGCTCGTGGGCACTGCGAACGCCGGCAGCACGCTGCAGGGCTGTGACGGCCACGGCAACCTCAACTCGCACATCGTTGCGGGGTACAACGACCTGGCGGGATTCCCGCACGCGGATGCCTCGGGATTCCGGTACGGACTCGGCGTCGCGCCGTTTGTAAAGGTGGGCTCGTCGGTCATCTTCGACCCGAACTCATTCACGTTCCCGAACTACGCGAGCCTGCAGTCCCAGGCGTACAACAGTGGAGCCCGCATCAGCACGAACAGCTGGGGATCAGCCGTTGGAGGTGCCTACAACGTCGACTCGCAAGCCTACGACGCGCTCGTGCGCGACGCGCAGCCGGCGGGCTCGACAGTTCCCGCGGCCGGAAATCAAGAGATGGTCATCGTCTTCGCCGCGGGCAACAGCGGGTCAGGCGCAGGCACGATCGGATCGCCCGGCACGGCGAAGAACGTCATTACCGTCGGCGCGTCCGAGGGGGTGCAGGCATTCGGCGGCGCCGACCAGTGCGGGATTGCCGACACCGATGCGAACAGTGCCAACGACATCATCGGATTCTCGAGCCGCGGACCTTGCACCGACGGCCGCCGCAAGCCCGAGATCGTCGCGCCCGGCACGCACATCTCGGGCGGAGTCGCCCAGACTGCCTCGCCAGGAGTGAACGGGACGGCGAACGCGTGTTTCGACGCCTCCGGCGTGTGCGCGGGACCGGGCGCCTCCAACTTCTTCCCGGTTGGCCAGCAGTGGTACACGGCCTCGTCCGGCACGAGCCATTCGTGCCCGGCAGTAGCTGGCGGCGCGGCGCTCCTCCGGCAGTACTTCCTCAACCAGTCGCTCGCGGCGCCGAGTCCGGCGATGACGAAGGCGTACCTCACGAACTCTGCTCGCTACATGAACGGGACGGGGGCCAACGACACTCTCTGGTCGAACAACCAGGGCATGGGAATGATGAACCTCGGCATGGCGTTTGACGCGGCGGCCCGCGTCCTGCGCGACCAGGTGCCCGGGGACACGTTCACGGCGACCGGACAATCGAGGACGTTCACCGGAACCGTGCCGGACAACACCCGCCCGTTTCGGGTCTCGATCGCCTGGACAGACGCGCCGGGCTCAACGACCGGCAATGCCTTCAACAACAACCTCGACCTGACGGTCACGGTCGGCGGAATGACCTATCGGGGCAACGTCTTCAGCGGGGCGAACTCCGCGACCGGGGGCACGGCGGACATCCGGAACAACCTCGAGAGCGTGTTCATTCCGGCGGGAGTCACGGGCGCATACGTCATCACGGTCACGGCAACGAACATCGTGTCGGACGGCGTTCCGAATTCGGGCGGGGCACTCGACCAGGATTTCGCCCTCGTCGTGTCGAACGGTGTCGAGGGAGTCGTTCCCGTGATCGCGGCGGCGGGATCCACACTCACGGCGGAGAGCTGCACACCCGCGAACTCTGTCCTGGACCCTGGCGAGACGGTGACGCTCAACTTCGGTCTTCAGAACGCCGGGACGGCGAACACGACGAGCCTCGTCGCGACGCTTCAGGCGACCGGCGGCGTGACGTCGCCGAGCGGTCCGCAGAACTACGGTGCCGTCGTTGCGGGCGGTCCGACGATCACGCGGCCGTTCACGTTCACCGTGGACTCCGGGCTCGCCTGCGGCGCGACCGTGACGGCGACGTTCCAGCTTCAGGACGGCGCCACGAATCTCGGTACCGTGACGTTCACTTTCACGCTTGGAACCGCTTCACCCGCGACGACGACGTTCTCGAACACCGGGTCCATCACGATCCCGGCGTCCGGCACTTCGGGCGTGGCCAGTCCTTACCCGTCGACGATCGTGGTATCGGGACTGAGCGGCACGATCACGAAAGTGACGGCTCGCCTCGTCAACTGGTCGCACACATTCCCCGACGACGTCGACGTGGTCCTCATCGGCCCGGCCGGGCAATCTGTGATCCTCGCCTCGGACACCGGCGGCAGTTCCCCCATCAGCAGCGTCTCGATCACGTTCGACGACGCGGCCGCCACGAGTCTGCCGGACGGCACACTAATCACGTCCGGCACGTTCAAGCCGACGAATATCGGTGCCGGCGACACGTTCGCTGCTCCGGCGCCGGCCGGGCCGTACGGATCCACGCTTTCGGTCTTCAATGGGACGGCGCCCAATGGCAACTGGCAACTCTACGTCGTGGATGACACTGGTGGTGACATTGGGAGTATCTCCGGTGGATGGCAGGTCACAATCACGGCATCGGCGTCGACCTGCGCCACGACATGTGCCGCCGTTTGCACCATCACGTGCCCGGCGAACGTCACGGTGCCGGCGGCCGCCGGTCAGTGCAGCGCGCCGGCGTCCTACGCGGCTCCGACGACCACCGGCAGCTGCGGGACGGTGACGTGCACGCCGGCCTCGGGATCGAGTTTCCCGGTGGGCACGACGACGGTCAACTGCACGACGACGGCCGGACCGAGCTGTTCGTTCACGGTGACTGTGACCGACACGCAGGCGCCGACGGTCGTGTGCCCGGCGAACATCACGACGGGCAACACGGCGGGCCAGTGCTCGGCGGTCGTGACCTACACGACGCCGACGGCTTCGGACAACTGCCCGGGCGCGACGGTGGTGTGCGTGCCTGCATCGGGCGCGACCTTCCCGGTCGGGACGACGACGGTGACGTGCACGGCGACAGACGCCTCGGCGAATACCGGATCCTGCTCGTTCACGGTGACGGTGCAGGACACGCAGGCGCCGACGGTCTCGTGCCCGG